>CAYRCM010000225.1:0-9436 GCA_964422715.1 uncultured Myxococcales bacterium
AGAGCAGGCCCGGGACGCGCGCGGCGGCGGCCTGGGCCGCCGCGAAGGCCGCCGCGGAGAGCGCGCCGAGCACGGCCGTGGGCTTCGCGGCGCGCAGCACGAGCGTGGCGAGCCGGGTCACGTAGGCGTCGACCGGCCAACGCGTCTCGCCCACGCGCGGGGTGGCCCGGGCCTGCGCGGCACGGCGCCGTGCGGCGCGGCTTTCGTGGAGCGCGAGCGCCTCCGCCAGCAGCGTTTCTTCGGCCAGGGGGGCCGGGGCCGCGCGGGCCACGTCGACGAGTGCGACGAGCAGTTCGAGCAACCCGTCGAGGCCCTGGGCCTGGCCCTCGGCGAGCCCGTGGGCCCGCAGGGCCGCGACAACGTGCCGGGCGAGGGGGTCTTGCAGCGCCGGCTGACGCAGCCGCAGCGCGACGCGGCTCAGCGGCCGCAGGCGGGGGTCGCGGAAGCGCCAGGCAGCCTCGGATTCGAACAGCTTCCAGCGATTGAGGTGCAGCGCCGGGTCGTCTTCGGCGGCCACGATGAGCCCGTCGTGGGCGGCAAGCGCCGTGATGGCGAGGTCGCCGTGCAGCCGCAGCCGCGATTCGAACAGGTTGCCGAACCACTGCCCGAGGCCGAGCCGGCGCACGAGCCGCAAGTCGCGCTGGAGGTCTTCGAGCACCGCCCAGGGATGGAACACGATGAGCGACAGGCCCGTGACGCTCAGGTTTTCGGGAAACTCGCGCACGAGTTCGGCGAGCAGGTTGACCGCGCGCAGGTTCTGCAGCGGGGTCGTGCCCTTGTTGTAGAGGTCGAGCGTGGCCTGCGAGAAACTCTCGATGCCGCAGGCGTACACCCCGAGCCGCTGCGCCGTGCCGCGTGCCTCGGCCAACAGTTCGCGCAGCGCGGCCTCGCTGCCGAGCAGGTGGTCGGCGCGCACGCCGAATTGCAGCCCCACCCGCTCGCGCAGCCCATGGCTCACGAGGGCTGCCACGAGCCGTCGCAGCACCTTGGGACTCTGCACCTGCTCGACGAGGATGTTCTGCGGCAGCCGGTCAGGCCCGAGTGTCGCGGCAATGCCGGCGATCTGGCGTTCGATCCAGCGGCCCACGCGGTCGGAGTCGTCTTCGGGCGAATCCACGGCCTCCGGGGCCGCCCGGCCGCTGCCACCGCGACAGCCGCAGAAGGCGCAGCCGTGGTCGCGCGTCTCGGGCGGCAGCGCAACGTCGCGGTAGCGGGGGTTCTCGACCACGGGGCGCGCGTAGCCACAGCGCCCCGGCAGCAACACGTAGACGTTGTGCTGCAGCAGCCGCCGGGCCGCATCGTTGCCGGGCTCGCCGCGGTAGTCGGGGCGGAAGTCGGGCCGGTCGAGTTCGGCGAGAAACCGCGCCCGCGGATCGGAGTCGGCCGAGTCGCCGAACACGAGGAAGGGGTTCTGGCGGAGTTCGATCTGCACGTGCGGCAGGCCTTGCCGGAGGGCCTCGACGACGTCGGCGGCGAGCGCGTGCGTGCTGAAAATCCAGTCGGGGCGGAGCTCGGCCGCCACGTCGAGCAGCGGGCCCAGTTCGCCGGGCGCGAGGGTCACCTCGTCGGCGCCGGCAACGAGCAGGTGCAGGCTGGCCATGCCGAAGCGCAACCACCGCGCAGGCACCCCCACGCGGTCGAAGTAGCCCTTCATCAACGGGAAGTTCTGAGCGATCTGGCCCGGAAAGCGTTCGGCGTTGAAGAACTCGACGAGCAGCACGCGGGGCGCGGGCCCGCGGCGCGCGGCTTGCGCCGCGGTGGTGCCGTGCGGTTGGGCCGGCGGGTTTGCGCTCTCCGGTATCACAGCGCCTCCCTGGCCCGCGCGGTGGCAAGGCCGCACCCGGCGCGGGCGGCAGCAAGATACCACAGGATGGTGCGCCCGATGGGACAGCGCCGGCGCGCGGGCCACGGGCGCCCGTGCGACGCAGCCGCGCTACAGATAGAACAGGTAGCCGTGCAGCCACACGGTCAACACCACGCCGAGCAGCATGCCGGGGGCAAACGGGATGGTGGTGGACACCTCGACGCGCGCGAAGTCGCCGTCAGGACGGTTCGTGCTCATCCACTGGCGCAGCCACTGCACCTGTTCGGCCTTGAGGCCGTCGGGGCCGAGGTGACCGAGGGCCTCGCGCTCGAACCCCGGCAGTTGGATGAGGGCCTCCACGAAGGAGGGCGCGAGAATCATGCCGGGCACGAGGTCGCGCACGGACAGCGCCCGTCGGTCGACCTGGTTCGTGTAGGCGCGGTAGATGGCGTAGGCCCCCACGAAGCCGAGCGAGAGCCAGCCGACCTGCGCGAGGGCCAGGAGGTGGCTCGGGTCGTCCGTGAAGAATGCCGCCCAGACCACGTAGCCGGCGAGGCCGACGAGGGCGATGACGAACGCCAAGGTGCCGCGCAGTCGCCGCATGAGGGGGTAGAGCAGCACGAAGAGCACGCCGTAGAGCAGCGTCTTGTTGATGACGACGATGTCCTCTATGACGTCGCGCAGCAGGTGGCGGACGACGCGAATGACCGTGAAGAGGAAGACGAACAGCACGAAGTACTTGAGGTACTGCCACCAGTTCTCGGCGACCTTCCGCCGCACGAAGCCCGCGAGCTCGCCGACGCGGCGATAGAGTCGCTCGCGCACCACCTGCACGCCGAGCCGCACCGCGAATTCGCCGAGCAGCCACGCCAGAATGCCGATGAACGTGTTGAAGAACAGCACGAACGACGGGAAGAAGGGGTGGTAGTCGCGCGAGTAGAAACCGAGCGGCAGGGCCAGCGCGAGCGCGCTGAAGAGTTTGGCGTCCCCCGCGGCCCACACGCCAAACCACCACAGCACGAAACTCGCGCCGAACGACAGCAGCGCGTTGGTGGTGTAGTGGAGCGCCCAGGCGGCGAGACCGAGGGTTTCGAGGGCCTGCGCCGGCCCGACGCCGAGTGCCCAGGCGAGCGCGATGAGGCCGGAGCAGAGGAGGCCGCCCAGCGCCAGCCACAACACGGTGCGGTTCGGGATGCGACCTGTGCGGAAGTCGGCGAACGCAGCCCGTCCGCCGAAGTACAGCACGATTGGCAGGGCCAGATAGTCGAGGCTCATCGGCGTGTCCGCGCTTCCAGGCGGCCCGCGCGGCCCGGCCGGCCGCCGTGCGGGCATCCAGGGTGCGGCATGATAGCAGGTCGCCGGGCCGCGCGCGACCGCGGCGCACCACCCGGTCGGTTCAGGATGGCCAGCGCGGACCGAGGGGACCGAGCATGAGGCCGCCACCGAGGTCGGCCACGAGGAGCGGACTGCGCAACGCGGCCGGCAGCGCCGCGCCGCCTTCGAATTCGGGTGGCAGGCCGGCGTGCGGGACGGACCACGTGACCCACCCGTAGCGCGGGGTCACGAAGGGGGTTTCGAGCAGCCACTGGCGTTCGGTCGCCACCGTGAGGCAGCCGTGGCCGATCGCGCGCTGCCACCAGGGCACGCCCCCTGCGCCTTGCCGCACGACGAACGTGAAGCGCGGCCGCGGCCTGAGCTGGCGTACTTCGGGCCGCATGACGAGCCGCCAGGCTTCGAGGAAGGCTTCGCCGGTCGTGCGCCCGCTGCCCGAATGTTGCAGCCGGATGGTCTCTGCGCCGGCCTGCGCGAGGGAGCGGATGAACGGCACCGGATCGGCCGGCGGTCCGACGTCGAGGGTCACGAGCGCCTCGCGGGCAACGCGGCGGGCGCCTGCGAGGCGGCGCAGCTCGCCGAGGCCCGCCAGCACGGCCTGCACGTTGCCGAGCAGCACGGAGCGCCGGTCGTGGGAAGCGGCATCGGGGCGGTGCACCACGAAGCGCACGCTGTCGACGCCGGCCGCGACCGCCGCGGCGTAGAAGGCGCGGCCCAGAATGCTCGTGCCCCCATGGTAGAGCGCGATTTGGCGAACGCCGCGCCCGCGGGCGGCCCGGCAGACCTGCCCGAGCGTGTCGGCCTCGGCGAGTTCGAGCCCGGCGAGTTGTAGGCACGTGCCGCCCGCGGCCGACGCGGCCGGTCTGCGGGCGAGCGCCGCGTCGACCTCGGCCGCAATGGCCGCCTGGGGCAGGAACGTGGCGTGCAGGCCGGGGCAGTCGGCGCGCGCGGCGCACGCGGCGCACGTCGTCAGGCGAAAGAAGTGCGGCGGGGCGTCGGGCGACGTCTCGGCGGCTCGGCCGGGCGGGGACGGCGGGACCGCGCGCTCGGCACGCGCGTCGCCGGGCCGCGCACGGTCGTGCTCGCGAAAGATCTTGGCGGGCGGATGCGACGGCCGGTCGAGCACGTCGCCGTGGTCCGGCAGCGCGCACGGCGGCAGATTGTAGAGCCGCAGCCGCACGCGGTGGGCCCGCGCAACGTCGGCCGCGCGGCGCACGGTGTCGAGCAGCTCCGGCAGGTCGAGGGACAGCCGGCGGCCGAGTTCGAGTGTGCCGCGGGCGTAGATGAGGGGCTGCAGGACGAACAGTTCGACGCCGCGGGTGGCCAAGCGCGCGAGGAGTTCGGGAACCTGGGCGGCGTTCTTGCGACACACGAGCGTGAACAGGTTGAGCCGTAACGCCGCGCGTTCGCGCGCCCGCAGTTGCAGCAAGTTGTCGAGCCCTTGCAGCGTTTCGGCGAAGCTGCCGCGGGCGCGGGTAAGCCCGTCGTGGATGGGGGCCTCGGGGGCGTGCAGCGACACGCCGAAGGAATCGGCCCCGGCGGCGACGAGCGCGCGACAGTAGTCGGGGTCGGCGAGCCGCCGCGCGTTGGTCGTGACCGCGACGTGGGCGTAGCCGAGCCGACGCGCGAGCGCGACGATGTCGACGAAATCGGGCCGGATGGTGGGCTCCCCCCCCGAGAAGCCGACCGCCGTGAAGCCCTCGGCGCGCCCGTAGCGCAACCGGGCGACGATGTCGTCGCGCGGCAGGTCGGGCGGGCGGTCGAGCTGCGCGCGGTAGTCGTCCTGATAGCAGAAGGCACAACGGTTGTTGCAGCCGAAGCCGGTCTCGACCGAGAGCAACCGACCCGCGGGTTCGGGGCCGCTCATGGACCGGCCGGGGCCGGGGCCGGGGCGGGCGCGGCGGCGGCGGCCGGTGCGCCGGACGCCGATGCGCCAACCGCCGGGCGACACTGCACGACGGTGGGCGGCGCATCGGGCTGCTGGAAGGCGTCGGGCAGGCGAAAATGTTCGATGCCGATGCCCGCGACGCGGCCGAGCGGGAAGACCGTGGCGGGCCCGAACGGCAGCGCGAACGGCGCCACGACGAGGTCGCAGTCGACGGGGTTGGAGGCGATGTTCAGCACGACGAGGCGTTCTTCGCCGGCCTTGCCATCGCTCGACTGGGTGGGCCAACGCAGGACGGCCGCGGGCGTGAGGCGGCCGGCGTAGCTGCCCGGCTGCCACACCTCCACCTCAGGACAACGCTCGGGGTCGCGCTGAAGCAGCGCCGCGCACCAGGCACCGATGTCGCAGTTGCCGCTCGGCGGCCGCTTCGCACAGTCGGGGTTGAAGACCGCGCCCAGAGCCACGAAGGCACAGGCCTCGGGCATGGCGGGGAGGCGCGACTGGGCTTGCACGGCTTCGACGAGGCCCCGCAGCCGACCCAGGAGCGCGGCCGTCGTGGGCACGAGGCCTCCCAACAGAAGCCGCGTCGGCACGGCCGGCAGCCCCGCAACCAGGCGGCACGCGGCCGCCCCGGGGCCCCCGTCGCGGTCGCCACAAGACGCCGGGTCGCCGCTCGCAAGGGCGACGCACGCCGAGGCCGGCCCGCGCGTGACGCTGACGGCCTTGGCGGCCTCGACGGCCGCCGGCAGCAACAGATCGCGCCGCGCATCGTGGTCGACTGCGCGCAGATGCTTCAACACGGCCAGCGTCTTGTCGGTCGCCGTGCGCACCATCTCGGCCCCGATGTGCTCGGAGCGGACGGTGGCGATGCGTTCCTGCTGTTCGCGGATGAGCCCCTGGATTATGGCCGGGTCGTTGCAGCGCTTGACCGGTTCGGCCGGTGGCGCGACCTCGCCCGCCGGACCGGCGCCCGGGGCGGGGGGCGTCGCCGGAGCCGATGGCGGCGCAGCCGGCGCGCCGGCTGCAAACAACAGAGTCAGCGTGAGAAAGGGGAGGACGCTCATGACCGTGGGCTCCCTCGCTCGTTACGGCCGTAGCCGTGCAACAGCCACGCTATCGTAGCATCACGAGCAGTGGGTGCCCAGGGGGGGCCGCGCCGTGGCCGCGCCGGCAGGGGCTTCGTCGCGCCGCGCCGCGGCCTCGGTGGCCTCGGGCGGACGCGCGACGAGGGCGGCCTTGCGGGCGCGTCGGGCCTCGCGCAGGAAGTGCACCGCCTGGCGCAGTCGCGGCCGCGGCGGCGGGACGCGGACGACGCCCGGCTCGTTGGCCGCGAGGCCGGGCAGCCCACCGGCGGGCGGCGCGGCCGCCGTGGGGCGCGGGCTCGAATGCGCTTTGTGCGGCTTGCGCCGCGCGTCGGGCAGCGTGAAGACGAACCGGCGCTGCAAAGGGAAGTTCCATACGGCAAAGAGTGCCGCGCCGCTGACGATCTTGGCGGCCAGGTAGTGCATGCCGAGCCCGTCGGTGAGGCCGTAGACGAGCCCGGTGAACAGCACGGTGCCGAGGCCGTAGATGAGCGTGAAGTTGACGACCTGACGCCGCCCCTCGCCCGGGATGCCGGCGCGCTGGGCCGCGAACACCCACCGGCTGCTGAGCCAGAACGACACCACCCCGCCGAGCACCGAGCCGGCGACGACGGCAGGCACGTACCAGATACCCACGACTTCGACGAGGAAGATGACGAGGCCGTAGTCGGCCGCGGCGGCGGCGATGGAACTCGTCGCCCCGCGCCCGAACTGCTTGATGCGTTCCCAGACCTGCGTCCACACGGCCTTGAGTACCCCGCCCGAAAAAGCCGGGGGCGATTCTGCCACGACTTCGCCGGGCACGCCAGCGAATCGACAGTCCGTGGAAATCTCAGGACTCTGGACGGGCGTCAGGCGCGCCGTCAGGGCGCGAGCGTGGAGCGATTTTCGCGCGCGAGCACCATGTAGCTCACGAAGAGGCGGAACGGCCCGAGCGCGAAGAAGGCCTTACCGACGAAGAGGTCGGGGTCGTCGGCGTAGACCTGCGAGACGTAGTCGCGCAGCACCCGGGTGGGGTCGAGTTTGAAGTTTTTGTCGCAGTCGTAGTTGAGCAGCAGCGCGTTCGGGTAGCGGTAGTCGGGCTCTTCGGGGCGCGCCGGATACACTTCGTAGAAGCCGAAGCGCACGACCTCACCCTTGCGCTCGACGACCCCCCAGGGTTCCTTGACGTTGGCGTTTGGGCGGATGCCGACGTTGTAGCCCCGGATGAGACCGCGTTTCTGTTCGCCGAGTTTTTCGGGCTCGTAGAAGCCCTTCTTGAACTTGCGGATGCCCGCCAACACCGTGAAATCGGAATGATTCCAGCCACGGAATTCCCAGCCCACGATGTCGGCCACGGACGGCATCGTGCCGCGCCGCAGTACGGTCTCGATGACGTCGGATGGGGCGTAGGCCAGGGTCTCGAACGTGTAGCGTTCGCCGTCGGGCCGAAGGATCTGTTCGGTCATGGGGTATTCCTCCAGTTTCGCGAGACTCCCGGCCGCGTCGTGGCGGCGGGAGGCAGAAGAGTTTGGGGACTAGTAGCGCACCCAACCGTTGTCGCGGTACCACTCGAGCGTTTCGCGGACGCCCACGCGCGCATCGGGGTATTGGAACGGGTAGCCCGTGTCCCGGAGTTTCTTGTTGGAATAGTAGAAGTCTTCGCCGAGGTAGGCCACCGTCGGCCCCTCGATGGGCGGGGTGACGGGCAGACCGAAGCTGCCGAGCACCGAGAAGGCGGTAGCGACGCCGCTCAGCAGTTTCTTGAGCCACTCGATGGGCAGCGGCGGCAGTTCGACGAACGGGTGGCCCGTGATCTCGGCGATGAGGCGGAAGAGCTCGACGTTGGTGATGACGGTGTCGTCGTTGAGGTTGTACACCTCGCCGGCCGTGCCGTCGGTGGTGGCGAGGTAGAGGGCGGCGCCGCAGACGTCGCGCACGTGAACGAACGGCACGTGGTCCGTGAAGTTGCGCGGCACGGCCACGACCGGCATCTGCGCCGGACCCATGAGCAACGGGCCCGAGCCGTAGACGGCGCGCGGGCCATAGACCGTGGTGGGGCGCAGGATGCAGTACGGCAGGCCGTGCGTCTGGCCCTGCTGCATGACGAGGTGTTCCTGGAACCACTTGGCGCGCAGGTAGTCGTTGCCCGGCGCCGGCGCCATGTCTTCGGTGAACGCGCCCTTGCGGTGGCTCGGCAGGCCATAGACGCCGCCCGCCCCCCACAGCACGAAGCGCTTGAGGTCGGGGGAGCCGAGGCGCAGCCGCTCGATGAGGTTGCGCGTGCCCTCGACGTTGACTTCGCGCAACAGCGACCACGGGGCCGAGTAGCTGAACACCGACGCGATGTGGAACACGTAGTCGATGTCGCGCGTGACCGGTTCGAGCGAGGCCCGGTCGCGCATGTCGCTCGCCACGAGTTCGATGCCGAGGTTGCGTGCGACCGACGGGAACCGGCCCTTCTTGCGGTCGTCGCCGGCGATGGCGCCCGGCAAATCGGTGGCGATGACGTCGTGCCCGGCGGCATGCAACACCTCGATCATGTGGGTGCCCATGAACCCGCAGGCGCCCGTCACGAGACTGCGCGGTCGCTTCGTGGATGCTTTGGCTGTCATGATGGTTTCCCTTTCCGTCCGCGCTCTCTAGCGGGACGCGAGCATGGTTTCGAGAAGTCGGTCGCCCTGTTCGAGGTGCGTGGCGAGCGCCGTCCGGGCCGCATCGGGATCGTGGCCCGCGATGCGCTCGACGAGTGCCCGCAGCGCCTCCACGTGGTGCTCGGGAACCACCCAGAGCGCCAGGATGAGCGGGCGGGCGCTTTCGTACACGCGCGAAAAGCTGTTGTAGGCCCAGCCGACGACGAGGCTGTGCGTGGCGTCGACGAGCGCCCGATAGAAGGCCAGGTCGCCCGCGAGCGCTTCTTCGGGCTCGGCTTCGGGCCCGCTGAGCGCCGCGGCGCAGCCACGCAGGCGGGCGATGTCGGGCGAAGTGGCGCGGGCGGCCGCCATGGCCGCGGCCTCGCCGAGCATGACGCGGCGGATGCGCAGCACATCCATGACGAGCGGGCCCGCGGCCGCTTCGCGCCCGCCTTCCATGACGAAGGCCGGCAACAAGGCGAGTTCGCCTTCGGCGCGGAAGTCGCGCACGCGCACGCCCGTGCCCTGACGCACGAACACGAGCCCGAGGCTTTCGAGGTTGCGAATGGCCTCGCGCAGCGTGTTGCGGTTCGTGCCGTAGCGCGCCGCGAGATCGCGTTCGGGCGGCAACAGGCTGCCGGCGGGCAGTTCGCCGACGAGAATGCGCCGCCGCAGGTCGGCCGCCACTTGTTGCGAGAGGCTGGTTCGTTCGAGAGGCACG
>CAYRCM010000226.1:0-9408 GCA_964422715.1 uncultured Myxococcales bacterium
CGGGCGTACGTTGGATTTTGGGCTTCGTCATGATTCCGCTTCTCCCCTGTCCTATGCCAGGTTGTCAAGCGGTCGCGTTCGGAGGGGAGCAAGACAGTGACAATGGATGTGGCGGGACCTGTCTCAATCCCCCGCAGGGGCTACGCGGTTCCGCGCCGTTGCGACGAAGGAACTTCGTCGTGCGGTATCAAAAACTGTCTCAATCCCCCGCAGGGGCTACGCGGTTCCGCGCCAGCAGAGCACATTCGACGGCATTCTCGGAGGTTTCTGTCTCAATCCCCCGCAGGGGCTACGCGGTTCCGCGCCCCGCGCCGTGGCGGGACCTGTGGCGAGTGCGCCACGGATTATGTGTCGTCTCAATCCCCCGCAGGGGCTACGCGGTTCCGCGCCTCTTGGCGGCGTTTGTGGCGGCGCTTGTCTTCAATGTCTCAATCCCCCGCAGGGGCTACGCGGTTCCGCGCCGCTGGGTCGGCCAGCCCACGCCGGATTCGGACAATGTGTCTCAATCCCCCGCAGGGGCTACGCGGTTCCGCGCCTTCCTTGTAGATCTGGAAAAAGGTGGAGATGGGAAGTGCTTGTCTCAATCCCCCGCAGGGGCTACGCGGTTCCGCGCCGTTGCTGTTCTCAACCGCCGCCACGTCGTCTGACGAGTCTCAATCCCCCGCAGGGGCTACGCGGTTCCGCGCCCATCAATATGGTCGCGCCCGAAATTGCGTTCCTCTTCTTGTCTCAATCCCCCGCAGGGGCTACGCGGTTCCGCGCCCCAGTATCCCCGTGTACAGGAGCGGAAGCGGCAGGGAAGTTGTCTCAATCCCCCGCAGGGGCTACGCGGTTCCGCGCCATGGACTGCAATGCATGTGGAGAGAAGGGGCAAGTTTGTCTCAATCCCCCGCAGGGGCTACGCGGTTCCGCGCCCTCGCCCCCACCGCCGTCGCCGCCAAGAACCCGAAGCGTCTCAATCCCCCGCAGGGGCTACGCGGTTCCGCGCCGCCGACAAAAAGGTGGATGCTCTAGCTGCCAAAGATGTCTCAATCCCCCGCAGGGGCTACGCGGTTCCGCGCCCGAGTTCGACTGCGCCTACTCGGATCTAGAGTTGGCGGTCTCAATCCCCCGCAGGGGCTACGCGGTTCCGCGCCCACCCAACCAACAACCCCCCGCCTCGCCTCCTCACATGTCTCAATCCCCCGCAGGGGCTACGCGGTTCCGCGCCGCACTCATTGTGCTGGCTATTCTTGCCTTCGTCATGTCTCAATCCCCCGCAGGGGCTACGCGGTTCCGCGCCCGAAAGCGCGCCGCGGCCCCACACCACCGGCAACAAGTCTCAATCCCCCGCAGGGGCTACGCGGTTCCGCGCCGATGGAGGCGATCATGCTGAAGAACATCCTGAAGTGGAGTCTCAATCCCCCGCAGGGGCTACGCGGTTCCGCGCCAAACATTGGACTATCGCCGTCGCCGTGCTAGTGTCAGTGTCTCAATCCCCCGCAGGGGCTACGCGGTTCCGCGCCCTGTTGGCTGCTATTGCAGCAGCCAGGGGCTCTGGATGTCTCAATCCCCCGCAGGGGCTACGCGGTTCCGCGCCGGCCCCCCAGGCCGCTGCTGCGCAGCACCGCCCGATTGTCTCAATCCCCCGCAGGGGCTACGCGGTTCCGCGCCGTCGTCGCGTGAGACGGTTGTTCACGGCGAGGATGGATTTCTGTCTCAATCCCCCGCAGGGGCTACGCGGTTCCGCGCCACTGTACGTAACGCTCACCCCGTACGCGGGTCAGTGTTGTCTCAATCCCCCGCAGGGGCTACGCGGTTCCGCGCCCGGCTCCCACCCCGGCGGTCGCCCAGACGACCATCATGTCTCAATCCCCCGCAGGGGCTACGCGGTTCCGCGCCAGCGGCAGGAATCGTCTGACAGACCCCCAGAAAACACGGTCTCAATCCCCCGCAGGGGCTACGCGGTTCCGCGCCTGGTGTGTCCCGCAATGCGATGCGCGGGACTGCGATGTCTCAATCCCCCGCAGGGGCTACGCGGTTCCGCGCCCTCAGTCCCGAGCAACAGGCCGCCCTTAGTGGGTGGAAGGATGTCTCAATCCCCCGCAGGGGCTACGCGGTTCCGCGCCACAACCCCGCCCATAATCCTTCCTGCGTCACGTCACAGTGTCTCAATCCCCCGCAGGGGCTACGCGGTTCCGCGCCGCCAAGAAAGGAAACTAGCGATGTACCGAGTTCAGATACTGTCTCAATCCCCCGCAGGGGCTACGCGGTTCCGCGCCGCCGCGCGTTGCACGCGCGGCAGGAGGAAGACATGAAGGTCTCAATCCCCCGCAGGGGCTACGCGGTTCCGCGCCCGCCACCCTCCTCACCATGGCCGTTCTGGCCGTGGCTTGTCTCAATCCCCCGCAGGGGCTACGCGGTTCCGCGCCTGACGGAGAGAACCTCGAGTACGAAATCACTTCGTTGTTGTCTCAATCCCCCGCAGGGGCTACGCGGTTCCGCGCCCGTCCTCGGACCCGAGGGCGACGCATACCACAACTGTCTCAATCCCCCGCAGGGGCTACGCGGTTCCGCGCCGAAAAAGGAAAATTTGACGACGATGGCGGTTCTCTGTCTCAATCCCCCGCAGGGGCTACGCGGTTCCGCGCCAGGTTGGACATTTTCGTTGTTCTTATTTGCTTGTCCTGTCTCAATCCCCCGCAGGGGCTACGCGGTTCCGCGCCTGCTCTGGTTGCTGTGGCGAGCAATCAGACGCATAGTGTCTCAATCCCCCGCAGGGGCTACGCGGTTCCGCGCCAAAGATGGCAGCTCAAGTATTGCAAATTTCGGCCCTGTCTCAATCCCCCGCAGGGGCTACGCGGTTCCGCGCCGGAGTGGGTGGCTTGGCTTTGTGTTGAGTAGCCCCATGTCTCAATCCCCCGCAGGGGCTACGCGGTTCCGCGCCATCATGACTGTGCTACGGGACACCTTGTATTCAGACAAGGTCTCAATCCCCCGCAGGGGCTACGCGGTTCCGCGCCCACTGGCGCACGCTCGTCCAGGGGCGTGCTGAGGTGGTGTTGTCTCAATCCCCCGCAGGGGCTACGCGGTTCCGCGCCGGCCCCCTTTGCAGGGCCGCGAAACCGCGACGGTTTTGGGGCACGACTTTCGTAACCTGCCGGTCGTCGGGCGTCCGGCGGCCCGTCGGCGGCCATGCCAACTCCCGGACGCCCCGGATGGCGTGAGCGAAAGCGCCCAGACATTCGAACGTTCTCGTCGGACAAGCACACATTGCGTGGTCGACCTCGCGGCGTGGCGCTCGGTGCCGGGGCGGCGGGCGGCGATGTTTTCGGGCGCTCGCAGAACCCCGCAAAACGTCCTCAGTCTAGGCGCGCATCCTTCCGAATGCAAGGGGAAATCTCTCCGCGACCGGCCAGCGTCCGCGTCATCCGCCGGCCCCCCTCACGCGCGCGCCGCCAAGCGCTGCCGGCCACGGCGCCGGGCGGTCGGCGGCGGGGGTAGCGGGGCGTTGTCCGGCTTGCCGGGGGCCCGCGCCGGGCGCGGTGCGGCGCGTTCCGGTGTGCGGCAGCCTCGTCGCGCACCCGGTGACCGCAGCGCCGGCGCGACCGCAAGGCGGCTGGGCCGAAAGAAGCACGTGTCCGCGTGCGAAACGGGCCTGTCGGGCGCCAGGACGCATGCGTTTCGGCGCTCGCCCGGCCTGGTGTGCCGCGGGTTGAGCGATCGCCGGGCCGCATACAGGCCTGCACGTCTGCCGGACGCAACCGGCAGCCCCGTGTGGGTGGTGCACGGGCGCAGAACCTCGCCCACGCACGGCACGCCGCACGCTCGGCGGCGGGCAGGGGCGGCAGTGGCGGATGACTTCGGTCCGGAGGCCGGCCCCGCGGCAGGGCGCGCGGCGGGTCGCGGGCCTTGGCCGCGGATCGCTATGTCGGGATGGCCGGTGCTTCGGGCAAGTCGGCCGGGTCGTCGTCGAGTTCGCCGGCCGGTTCGTCGGCTGCGCGCGGGCGCCTGCCGAGACGTACGAAGAATTGTTCGACGGCCTGGCGGTCGGAGGGCATGGCCTTCAGGATGTCGGCGTAGTTCGTGTTGAAGAGTCGCACGACGTCGAGCCGGAACAGGGTGAGCTCGCTCGCGAGCAGCGCCTCGCGCGCGAGCGCCTGTGTGAGTGAGTCGTCGGCCGCGAGCAGTTCGTCGGCCGCCTGCCACAGGAGCGGCTGGTGTTTCTCGCGCAGCGCCGCGAAATCGACCTGGTCGAGCAGGTCGGCGATGCGGCGGATGGCGAGCGCCTCTTCGCGCAGCGGGAGCCGCACGACGACGCTCATGGGGCGCTGCCCGAACAGGAGTTGGTAGCCGGCGTGGCCACGGTTTCGCGCGACCCCGGCGAGAAGATCGGCCTCGGCGCTTCGCAGTGCGCCGTCGGCCACCACATCGGCGCGCTTGCGGCGCGCCAGATGGACGACCACGTCCTCGCGCGATTCGAACTGCCGCATGCGCAATGCTCTCGCGCGTTCGATGAGGGCGGCCGTGGCCGTTTCGAGGTCGGCGAAGCGGCCGTCCGCTGCAAGATAGGCCCGCTGGTACACGAGCCGCGAGTGGAGGCGCCCCACGCTCTCGTTGGCTCTTGGCTGTTCCATTGGCGTTGCTCGTTTCCACGCCGGCGGCGCCACCATGGCTGCCGTCGGTCGGCATGGGCGGCTCGCGGCGGCGCTGAGTCGCCGCGCCACCGTCCGCCCTGTTGAGGGAGTCGGGAAGGGCCCCGGACCCGCCGCGCGCTCTGCCGCGGCCGGCCCCGGACCGAGAAGTCATCCTCCGTTCAGCGGCGCCCCGGGGTTTGCGAGGCCCCGGACGCCTTCGTTTCGGCTGATTGTCAAAGACCGGCTTGCTCGGCCCGCTGAATCGCGGCGTCAGACCTCGATGTCGGGCGGTGCCGTGTCGGCGTCCTCGGCGTCGGCCGGGTCTTCGTACGCGTCGAGCCGAAACGGCTCGAACGCTTCGCCGCGCAGGATGGCGCGCGCCGCGCGCCGCACGTCCCGGCGCAGCGCCTGCCGCCACGACGTCGTCCCGCCGCGGCGCACCGATTCGCGCATGCGCTCGGCCCACAACGGGAAGAATGTCTGTGCGCCTTCCTCGGTGAGCCGCACGGCGCCGTCGGCCTCGGTGCGGAAGCCATCGGGCGCGACCTGCCCGAGGTGGAATAGCCGAAAGACGAACCGGTCGACGAGCGGCTGGCGAAACGGCTCGATGAGGTCGAGGCCGAGCGACTGGCGTCCGTAGCGCAGCCCGTGCAGAAAACCGATGTGCGGGTCGAGCGAGACCGCCTCGGCGAAGGCGGCCGTCTCGTGGCCGAGCATGACGTAGCAGAGGCTCAGCAGCGCGTTGACCGGGTCTTTCGGGGGGCGCCGGACCCTGCCCGGAAAACCCGTGGCGGCGCCGAACACGTCGCGGAGCGCCCCGAAGTAGGCCGCGCTGGCGGCCCCCTCGAACCCGAGCAGCTCGGACGGGTCGGTGGCCCCCGGCACGCGCCCGAGCAGTTCTCGGGCGCTGTGCTGGGCCGTGGTCAGGGCCTCATCCCCGTGGTTGCTGGCCCAGAGGCGCAGCACCTCCCGCTGGTTCGCGATTTTGGCGGCCACGATGGCCCGCGCGAATTCGAGCCGGAAGGCCGGGGTCTTGAAGCGCTCGAACTGCGCGAGCCGCTGATAGACGTTCGGCGTGCGCACGGGGGCCAGCGTGCCGCGCAACTCGCCGCGCCGGCTGAGATAGGCGACCTCGACGCCGGCTTCGAGCAACAGCTGCACGGCCTGGCTCGTCACCTGCACCGGGCCGAACAGCAGCAGGCGTTCGATGCTCGTCACGGGCAGCCGCGTCTTGGTCTGGTCGCCGGTCACGACGACGAGGCTGCGGTCGGCCTTGCGGATGAGGGTGCCGGGCGTTGTGACGAACAGGTCGGTCATGGCGCTGCTGTCGTCCTCCGGTGCGCGCCCAGCGCGGGCGCGGCTACAATTCGATGCGAAACCGGTCGCCCCCCGGGGTGCGCTCGCGCACGACCACGCCGGCGCCGACCTGCACGCGGTCGCTGTCGAGCCGGTCGAACAGGCGGCCGAGGGCTTCATGACAGCGCGCAAGAGATTGCTGCACCCCGTGCTCCTGCTTCCGCAACCGCACGAGCTGTTGTACCAGCCGATCGGCCTCGCCGAGAAGGGGGGCGTTGCCGGTTTCGACCGGCAACGGTTCTGCCTCGTCATCCGCGGCGGCGGGGAGCGGCTCGTCTACGGCGGCGACCGCCGCCTCCGCCGGCAGGCGTTCCGCGTCCGGCGCAATCGGGCAAGCAGGCTCGCGCGCGTCTGTCGTCGGTCGGGCCGGCTGCTCGGTCGGCGCGGGCGCGCAAGCCGCGGACTCGGCGGCGGCAAATTGCGGGCCGACCTCCCGGGCGGGCTCACGAGCGGGCGGCGGGCCGCCCGGCTCGGTGCCGCGGGGCGCGGCCCGCGACTTGCGGCGCGCCTGGAACACGGGGAGATCGGCGGCGCGAAACCCGTGGAGCAACGGCGTCGGGTAGGCCCAGGCCGGCGGTCGCAGGGCGCAATCGCAACGCACCTGCCGCGTGAGCTCCGGGTACGAATCGCGGATGCGCGCGCAGCTGATAGGGTGCTCGTGCACACGGTTCAGGAAGCGCTCGGTCACGCCCGGCTTGTAGTTGAAGCAGCGGGCCATGATGCGGCGCACGGCGAGCGGGCCGTTTGTCGGCAGTGGCCCAAGTGCCGAAAGCACGAGCAGGCGTTCGCGGTGCGTGAGCGCGCCGGTGGCCTCGGCCTTGGCGGCCACGAAGGCCAGTACCCCGCAACCGGCAAGCACGCGGTTCAGGGCCGGCAGGTCGTCGAGATCCTTGCGGTGCGCATCGCCGCCGGCCTTTGTGCCGGGGCCGGTGCCTTCGGCGACGAGCGTCCGCAGGCGGGCATCGGCGAGGGTAGCGACATCGATCACGTGAGCCAGCGGGTCGTCGAGGGGCTGCCCGTCCGCGTCGAGGGGCAGGGCGCGACGCCCAGTTTTTCCATGCACCCCGAGCGGCAGTTTGATGAGGCAGCCCTCGCTATCGCGCGGCGGCCGGTCGCGGTCCGGGAAAACTTCGCGGCGGATGCCGTCCGGCGCCGCCCCCACGCGGCGAAACAGCAGTTCGGCCAAGGCGCGCGCGCGGCCGGCGTCGACCGGGCGGTCGAAGAAGATCCAGACGTGGCGTCCCTTGTAGCCGCTGTCGACGAGCAGCGCCGGAATGGCGAGGTCGCGGCAGACGGCCGTCAACCGCACGGCGTCGACGTGGGCCCCGCCGATGAGCCGTTCGACATCGCCGCCGGCCGCCACGAGCGCCTTGCGCGATACGTCGATGTCGAGGACCAGGTAGCGCACGAGTCCGTCGCGCCGAAACAGGTGGGCGCCGAGTGTGCGGCGCCCGAGGAGGTGGGCGCGGACGTCGGCCGGCCGCATGGCGCGCTGGACGGTGACAAACGACCGGTGGCCGCGCTCGTCGATCTGCTCTTCGGCGAAAACGCCGTCCCGCACGGCGAAGCGTTCGAGGAAGCGCTGAACGTCCTCCGGGCTGTCGGCCGCCTCCGCGAGCGATTCGCCCCCCCGGGCGGACGCCGCCGCCGCGTTCGTCGTGAGCCAGAGCCGCTCAGCGCTCTCGGCGAGCGCGTACTGGCCGGCGTCGGCGAGCAGCGCCGGCAACTCGGCCTGGGCCTTGTCTGCGGACACGCCCGGGCCGAGCAGGGCCAGAACGCGCGGCTTCAATTCCGTCGGCTCCAGGCTGAGCGCCGCCACGGCGAGCCGCGCGGTGTCGTCGTCTCGCCCGCGGTGGCGCAGCAGGCAGAGACACGCATCGACAAACGCGGCCGTCGTCTCGTGCCGTGCCGCAAACGCCTGGGCGAGCTGCGCATGCACCCAGCGCGTGGCCGGCCGCACGACTGCCGCGCGCCAGGTCAGGAGCCGGCGGGTGGCCGCAGCGTCGCCGACGGGCGAAAGTTGGCAGAGCGCCAGCAACCCGGGCAGCGACTCGGCGAGGGCCTTCTCGCCGCCCGGGAAGTACTCGAGCCAGCCGCGGGCGAGCCGCGCGAGCCCCTCGACGTCCTGCGTGTCGGCCACCTGTGACAGCCGCGCGGTTGCCGCCTCGACGGCCTGCGTGGCGGGTCCGGCGCCGTGTTCGTCGAAGCGGTAGCCGAGCAGCGTGAAGCCCTCCTCGGCGCGGCCTTGCCAGGTCTTCGCCTCCTTGAGGCGCAGCCCGAGTGCCGAGAGACGGGCTTCCACGGCGTCACGGGCCGTCGCCACGGTCTCCCGGTCTGCTGCTGCGATGCAAATGTCGTCGCTGTAGCGGACGGCGCCGACGGGCAGCCCTTCGAGCGCGCGGTCGAGCGGGGTCAGGTAGATGTTCGACAACACCGGCGAGAGCGGCGAGCCTTGGGCAATCCCTTCGGTGGGGTCGACGAGCGCGCCGCCGTCGAGCACCTGGGCCCGCAGCGCCTGGCGGATGAGCCGCCTCAGCGGCTCGTCGGGCACGACGGGGGCGAGCGCTTCGAAGAGTCGCTCGTGGTCGATGTGCTCGAAAAACTTCTCGACATCGGCGCGCAGGATCCAGACGCGGCCTGCACGAATCCACTGCTCGACGGCCCGCACCGCGTCGAGCGCCGAGCGCCCGGGGCGGTAGCCGCAGGCGACGGGCGAGAGCTGCGGCTCGACGACCTCGGCGAGCAGACTGCCGACCGCCCGCAGCACCACGCGGTCGGCCACCGTGAGGATGGCGAGCGGCCGGCCGTTCTCGCCGCTGTCGGGCGGCCGAAAGCGCATGACCGCCGAGAAGCGGTAGCGGCCCTCGGCGAGCCTGAGCCCGATGTCTCCGAGCCGACGTTCGAGGTCGGCCTGGAAATCCTGCACGCTCACGCGGTCGACGCCCGGCGCCGAGGCGTTGCGGCGCACGGCGAGCCAGGCCCGGTGGAGGTGTTCGGGGGCGAGCAGGCGGGACCAGAGCGTTTCCATGGCGTGCACCTCGGCGGCCGGTCACAGCACCCGGCCGGCGGCGACGAAGCCCCGTTGCCGTCCGGCGCCGAGCGCCCGCAGGCGGCCCGCGCACTCGCCGCAAACGGCATAGGCGCGGAGACTGTCGACGCGGAGGTCGAGGTCGTCGGTGAGTTCGGCGATCGTCTCGTCGAGTTCCCGCGGGGTGAGCCGGGCTTCGAAGACGCTCTCCTGGACCCGCACGGCGCGTCGTTCGAGCCTTTTCGCCGCGAGCCGGCGGCGATCGTCGTCGGCGATGTCGTAGCTCAGCACGTAGAGCGCACGCCCGCGCGTCGGCGCGGACCGCGCGGGCGTGTCAGACGTCGTCAACGCGGACCTCCAGTCGGCCGAAGCCCTTGGCCGTCTTGTTGCCGACGCCCAGCCACTCGC
>CAYRCM010000227.1:0-9397 GCA_964422715.1 uncultured Myxococcales bacterium
CGGGCGCTCGAAGCGGTCGCGCGCGACGCGCAGCACGCCGACGCGCGGGCCGCGGCCCTCGATGGGCTGCGGCGGCTCGGGCCCGAAACGCCGCCACCGGCCGAGGCGCCCTCAGCGCACGGCCCCTGAACCCTGGGGCCGCGTGCTCAGGGGTTTCGGCGGGGCCACGCGCCGTTTGATGAGCCATTGCACGACGGCGCCCGCCACGGCGCCGCCGATGAGCGACGTCAGCAGCCACACGAAAAGCGGCTTGACCGGTGCGTCGGGTGTGAGGTCGGCGCGCAGCTGCACGACGAAGAGCAGCGCCGCCAGCGCCGCGTGCGGCAGCAAGGTCGTGACCCCGCGGCGCAGCGCCAGGGTGTCGAGCGCCACCGCGCCCGCGGCCGCGAGGCCCAGGGCGGCGAGCACGAGCCACACGGGGAAGAGCCCCGCGCGCACTTCGACCGTCAGGCCCACGGCCTCGTCGGGCGCGAGGCTCGTGAGCCGCAGCGCGACCGCTTCGGCCCGGGGCCACTCGACGGCGTAGCGGTCGGCGGCGTGCAGCACCTCGACCCGTCGGCCGCCGCCGCCCTGCGAGAGGCCGCGCTCGGCCCGTACGAGCGAGCCGCTCAGCCAGCGCACCGTGTGCGGAACGGCCTCGGCCGCGGGCTGCACGGCCACGCCGTACTTCACGTCGACCCCGCGCGGCACGGCGGCCAGCGCCTCGCGCCCGCCGAGCATCACGTCGAAGCCACCGTGCGCAAATTCCGCCGGAACCGTGAGCACCTGCCCGCGCGTAAGAAACCCCTCGACCTGAGGCCGGCCCGGCGCGAGCCCGCGCTGCACCGGCCAGGCGCACAGCGCCATCCAGGCGAGCCCGAGGAGCAGCGAGACAACGCGCGTGGTGCCGCGCATACAGCGCACCGCCGCGGCGAGTGCCGGCAGCCCCCACGCGAGCACCGCCACCCCGCCGAACAGGATCCACGAGAACGTGACTTCGCGCACGAAATCAAAGACGTACAACGCGATGAGGGCAGCCACGGTCACAATGCCGGCGACCGGCCCGAGCCACATGCGCCAGGCCTCGCGGAGCCATTCCCGCCGGCCGTCGGCCGTCAGTTGGGCTTCGCCCTTGCTGGTCCGTTCGATTCGGGCGTCGTTGCTCGTCTTGTCCGCCAAGCCTGGCCTCCCTGTTCCACGGGGCGCGCCCACCCCGGCGCTGTGCCGTGCGCGCCGCGTCGCCGCGCGTGGCGGCGAATCGTTGCACGGTCGCGGGCGTGGCGGCAAGGCTCGCGCACGCAACCGCGCCCACGCCCGATACGCGCCCGGCGGCCCTCGACAAGGGCCGCGCTCTCGGGGTAAGGTCGCTGCTCGGAGCGGGCGGCCCCCCACACGCGGCTGGCCCGCGGGGAGCACGCCAACATGACGTCGCTATTGGCTCAACTGGCCCTGCTGTGTGCGTTCGGTCAACTCGGCGATGCGCCCGCCCAGAAGGCCGACATCGTCGACCGTTGGGTCGAGGCGCCGGTCATCCAGGCCCTCAACACCCGCAAGGTGCAACTGGCCGAAATCAAGGTGCAGGCCGTGGCCCTCGCCGAGGGCGGCCTCTCCTTCGAGTTCGACTACAAACTGCAAAACACCGCCGAGGCCGTCACCCTCGAACTGGCGCTGCCGGTGGGCTTCGAAGTCGACGATCCGTTTGTCGGCGGCAAGGTCGCCACCGACGACCGCCGTCAGGACCTCGTCGTGCTCTTCGCCGACAAGCCGTTGTCCGTCGAGCGCAAGGCGCTGCCGAACGGCGGCCAGGGCGACGTCTTCTCGCTGCGCCTCGACGCCTATGGCGACGGGCGGCTCAGCGTGCGCTACAAGACGCCCTGGGGGCGGCCCCAGGGCGACCGCATGTTTCCGGTCGAGCGCGGTTTTTCCGTCGGCCTGCAGGGACTGGCGAGCTTCGATCCGCCCGTAGAAACCCTCGATGCCATTTTCGGTTTCGACCCACCGCTGCTCGGGCCGGCGAGCATCGCCGAGCCGCGGCCGTACCAGTACACCTCGCGCGACCTCGACTGGAACCTCATGAACCTCGGCCCGCAGTCCGACCAGACGCCGGCCCCGCCGCGGCTCGCGGTGCGCATCTTCGACGAGTGGACGAGCCCCGGTTTCGTCGGCGTGCTCTACGCGTACTGGACGTTTGCGGCCGACGACGACTACGCCTGGAACAAGCGCTTCCTCTGGCTGTCGCCCGACCCGAGCCCCGATCAGAATCGGCCCATCGGTGCCGACACGTTGAGCGCGCTGCTGCGTCGCGCCGACGCGGTCGTCAACGAGGTGCTCGCGCGCAACGGCGCCACGTTCGACGACACGTTCGTCCAGATGCAGTTCCAGCAGACGCCGTGGTACAAGCCCAAGCCCGGTTTCAGCGAAGACCTCGTGCTGCCGGTCGAGAAGTGGAACCTCAGCTACGCCCGCTGCATGCAGCGCGCGGCCCGCACGGCGCAGTCCATGCTGGCCAAGACGGGCAACCAAACCGTCGATCCGAAGTCGAGCCTCTACCGGATGGCCATCCGGCCCTTCAAGCGTTGCGACGAGACCGCCTGGTTCCCGCGGCCCGCCCAGAGCTACGGCACCGGTCGCCTCGACGACTGAGCCGACCCCCCGTCGCGCGCCCCCCACCGTTGACCGCTCGGCCCGGCCCCGCTACTCTCGCGGCATTCCGCAGGGACGCCAGACGGAAAGGCGAGGCCCATGGTCGACATTGCAAAGCGCGTTGTGGCCGGTCAGACCCTTCTCTCCGAGACGGTGGTCGAGAGCATTGCGGGAGTGGCCGCCCGCGAAGTGAAGGGGGTGCATAAACTCGGCCGGGGCACGCTGCGCAACGCCATCGCGCGCGTGCGCGGCGCGAGCGAGGCCCAGGGCGTCGACGCCGAAGTGGGCGCGCGCGAGGTCGCCATCGATCTCGAAATGGTCGTCGAATACGGCTTCAACATCCAGGATGTGGCCACGCAGGTGCGCGCCGTCATCGCCGAGCGCATCGAGCAGATGACCAGCCGCATCGTCAAGGAAGTCAACATCAACGTCGTCGACATCCATTTCCCCGACGACAAGAAAGACGAACCAAAGCGACGGGTTGAGTGATGCCCAGCGGTCCGCGGCCCGCTCGCGCGGCGCGGCGCACCCCGGGGGCCGTGCGGTCTGCCGGCCGCCGCAGCGGGGACGGGGGCCCGGGCGGGCACTGCCTGCGTCGCGATTCCACCCCCGGTCGTCACGGAGCCTCACCCGCATGAATGCCTTCAATCGCATCGTGGTCGGCGTGTTCGCGCTCGTGCTGTTCGTGGTGTCGGTCGTCGTCGTGGCGGTGGCGGTGGGGCTCGTGCCGCCCGAGCGCGCATTGCCCGGGGCGTTCTTCCACGAACTGCTCACCCCCGTCGCGGCACTCGAAGGCGTCGGACGCACGGCCGCGATCGGCAGTGCCGGGCTCGCCGCGCTCGTCGGCCTGCTGCTGCTCATCCTCGAAATCCGCCCGAGCGCCACGGGCCAGCGGCCCTTCCTCGTGCGCGAAGAAGCGCTCGGTGCCCTCACGGTCGAGCGCCTCAGCGTGTGCCTGCTGGCCGAACGCGTCATCCGCGAGTCCCCGGGCGTCGTTGGCGCGCGCGCCGCGGTGGCCGACGGCGAGCAAGGCATCCGCGTGCGCTGCCGCGTCGCGGCCGCGGCCGGGGCCAACCTGCCCGAGCTCGGCCCGCAGCTGCAGACGGCCGTCAAGGCCGCCGTCGAGAAGCAAGTCGGACTCCCGGTCGAACAGGTCGCCCTGCGCATGCGTCTCGACGCCGCGCGCAGCCACCGACCCGTGCTTCAGTAGAGGCGGAGGCGGGCGGGCATGGCAGGGCTGCGGCGCAGCGGCACGGAGCGCATCGTTCTCGGCGTCTCGGCGGGGCTTGCCGCCCGGCTCGGGATCGAGGCCGTCTGGCTGCGGCTCGGCTTTGCCATTCTGGCCCTTGCGTCGGGGCTCGGACTGCTCGTCTACCTCGCGTTGGCGCTCTGCATGCTGCCGCCCGACGAGCCCGAGCTGCCATTTCTTGCCCGCGTGCGGCTCAACCTGTCGCTTGCCGCGACCGAGGCGCGCGTCCTCTACGAGCACGCGCTCGACCGCTGGCACGAGTGGCGGCGTGCCCGCCAGGGCGAATTTGGCCCCATGCCCCGCTCGCGCGCGGCCCTCGGGGGAGCGGCCGTGGCCATCGGGCTCGGGCTCGGGCTGGCCAGCTTCGGCCTCTTCGACTGGCTCAACGCCGAACGCGTCGCGGCGCTCGGCGTGCTGCTCGGGGGGGTGGCGCTGCTCCGTTCGAGGCGCCCGTAGCGCTTCGGCGCGCCGGGGCGCCCCCCGCGGCATCTCCGCAAGGCCTGGGCGCCGCGCCTACTTGCCGAGGGCGCTCAGCAGGTTCTTCAGACTCTCGGCCAACAGGATGTTGACGGAGCTGCCGTCGGTCGGCACGAAGCCCGGCTCCTGTTCGGGGAACACGCCCGACAGGTCGACGTAGAGCAGGCCGCCGAGCGTCGGATCGCGCCAGGCGAAGTAGGGCAGGGGGGAAACGTAGCCGTCGGGTTCGAGCGCGAACGGCGTGTCGACGAAATGCGCGCTGTCGACGAACTCGGCGCCCTCGCCGCAAAGGAAGCGCTGCCAGCCCTGCGGCAAGCCGTCGGGTCCGAGATCGCCCGGGCATTCCCACTCGCTCAGCATGTGGTCGGCACCGAAGCCGCCGGCGGCCACCGATTCGGGCAGCAAGGCGCGCAGGCCCACCGGCGTCGCGTAGAACGTGCCGAGGTCGAACGCCGCCGGGGCCTCGATGAGCAAACTCAGGATGCCCGCGAGTTGCGCCGTGCTGAACGTGCCCGGCTTGAGCCGGATGCCGGCCACCTCCAGTTCCCCGAGCACGCCGCCGTCGAGCAGCGCCGACACCATGAGCGCCAGCACGTAGCGGACCCCGCCTTCGAACGAGACGAGCGTGCCGGGGTTCGCGACACTGGCCGACACGGCGTCGACGCCGTCGAGCACCGCCGGGTCGAGCGTGAAGCGCATCTCGGCCTCTTCGAGCGGCAGCTCGGGATCGGTGGGGGTGTCGACGCGCATGTGCACGCGGAGCCGGTAGCCGCCGTTCGGCAACTCTTCGCACGTGCTGACCTCGGCCACCCCCGCGACGGCTGGCTGCGCGGCCATCGTTTCGAGCGTCTGGCGCAGTTCGGGGCCGAGCCGCTCCAGGACCGTGCGGGCCTCGGCGAAGGCGTCGGGCCCGTCGAGTGGGTCGAGCCCCAGGAAGCGTTCGTCGGTGACGACCATGTACGCCACGATGCGCAGCAAATTCGGCACGTTGAACTGGTCCATGAAGTCATCGACGATGTACGAGATGAGCGTGGCGGCGTCGCCGCGGAAGTCTTGTCCGCGCAGGATGTCGAGGAAACCCATGGCGAAAGTGCCAATGACCCGCATGAGCCGCACGTCGCCCGCGTCGAAACGCCCGCGCAGCACCATGAAGGGCCGCGAGCCGCTGTAGACCCAGGCGGCGTCGACGTCGAAGGCCAGGCTGCGGCCGTCGAGCCGGTCGAGCCGGACGACGGCGCGTGCGAAGCCTTCGTGCAAGTATTCGGCTACGCGGTGGATTTCGCCCGCCACGTAGTCGCTCCAGGTGGGCTCGACGATGCTGCCGGCATAGGTTTGCGCCATGTCGAGGAGCGTGAGCATGCTCAGCCCGAACTCGGTGCGGTCGATGAGACCGGCCAGCGCCGCGCAGAACAGGGCGTCGGTGTCGTCGGGCGCGATGGCGAGCCCGGCTTCGGCGGCCTGGAGCGCGAGGTAGGGCTGGCCCTGCGCGAGCCAGTGGCGGCACTCGGCGATCTGTGCCGCGACGGGCGAGGGCTCCGCGTCGGGGCCGACATCGCGCGCCACGTCGCCATCGGCCGTTTCGAGGTCGGCCGGGGGCACGTCGGGTCGGGTGTCGGGGACGGGCGCATCGGGCTTCGGCGTGTCTTCGGGGGGCGTGTCTGGGGCCCCACCGTGGTCGGTGTCGTGCCCGCCCGAAGCGTCTTTCATGTCGGGAAGTTCGGGGAGACCGGGGCCGGCGTCGCCCCCATCCGGGGCGGGCGGCGTGTCGAAGCCCGCGAGGTCGCCGGCCGTGGCGTCGACCACGACATCGAGGGCCGGCGGCGCGCTCGGCCCCTCGCTGCCACAGGCGGCGAGCAACCAGAGGCCCAGGGCAGCGCAGGCGCTGACGGTAGCCCGACCAAGCGACGGGTGTGCGGCGATCATGGGCCCCCTCCTACTTGTCCGAGTAGCGCGCGTAGGGCGGGATCGGCTCGTCGCCCTTGATCATCTGCCACAGGATGAGGCCCACGCCCTCGGCGCGGTCCGGGAAACTGAAGTCGAGCCGCGCCGAGAGTTCGGCGGCCTTGGTGCCGTCGGGGTTCTCTTCGTACGGCACGGGGTTCGGGACGGCCTCGTACGGCGTGAAGTCGGGCTCTTCGTCGGCGCTGAGGAAGACGTCGACCATGGGCGGCGCCTCGAGCGTGTTGCGATTGAGCGGCGGCAATTCGAGGATGCGTTCGATCGTCGCGTAGATGCTGGGGATCGAGTAGTGCACGCTCGACACGTAGCCGCGCCGCACGTGCGGACCGATCGCGAAGCAGATGCTGCGGTGCGAGTGCAGGTGGTCGGGCGGGCCCTGGGGGTCGTCCTCGATGACGAAGATGGCGGTCTCCGGCCAGAAGGGGCTGCGGCTGATGGCCTCGACGATCAGGCCGAGTCCGGCGTCGTTGTCGCCCACCATGTGGCGTGGCACGGGCGCCCCGGCGCGGCCGCCGTAGGTGTGGTCGTTTGGCAACGTGATGTAGACGAATTCCGGGAAGATGCCCTGTTCGAGTTCGCGGATGAACTCGCGCGCCTTCTCGACGTCGGGCACGGACATGGTCCAGAGGGGGTACTTGTGGTCGATGAAGGGCTCGAAGTCGTCCATGAGGTGATGCCCGAACCCCGGGAACTCGCCGTAATTTCGGAAGGATACGCCGTTTGCGAGGCAGTTGTCGAAGATGGTTCCACCCTGGGCGATGGTGGCGGGCTCGAAGCCGTAGAGCGCAAACTGGATCTGGTGGATGCGTTCGACGTAGTCGTTGCAGTCGGCCATGGTCGTCCAGAGGTGGCCCTGGATGGAGCGCTCGGGGTCGCTGTAGAAGTTGTCGAAGTTGGAGAACTGTCGCGCCAGCCGGTGGTGGTTCGGGGTGACCGCCTCGGGGAACAGACACAGGTTGGGGTCGCCGTCGCCGAGCGTCGGGTCGTCACCGAGCAGTGCGTCGTACGTCTTGTTTTCCTTGACGATGAGCACCACGTGGCGCACCGGCCGGTCGGGCCCGCCGGCGAGCGCCGGGGGCAGGTTCTGGCCCGTGCAGTCCTCGGGAAACCAGCGCTGTACGCGCAGGTTGTTGTCGTCGACCTCGGCGGTGAGGGCGTCGAATTCGGCCTGCGTGGTCGGCAGCGTCAGGATGTTGAGCTGCCCCGGCGTGGCGTCGAGGTCGCCCGGATGCGAACCCCAGCCCTTGGCGACGAGCGTGATGAGCGTCGCGCCGTCGGCCGTGACGCCGCCGTCGACCGGATAGTGGCCGGTGGGGATGGCCCCGATCCGGGTGCCCGCCGCGGTGTCGATGATGTCGACCTCGTTGCGCCGTGCGAGCGCCGCAAAGAGACGCCCGCCGCCCGGATCGAGCCACACGGCGTTGAGCGCCCCGCCCGTGAGGCGCCCGTCGTTGTTGGTCAGATCCCACGTCGCCACGACCGCCAACGTGTCGGCGTCGACGACCGAGACGCTGTCGGAGTCGCTGTTGGCCACGTAGACCCGGCCGCGCGCCCGGTCGACGGCCAGGCCCTCGGGGTTCTTGCCGACGGGCACGAACGCGAGCGCCTCGCCGGTCGCGAGGTCGAAGGCGCCGAGCGTGGCCGAATTCAGGTTGGTCACGAAGAGCCGGCCGCGGCCTTCGTCGAGCGCGAACGCGAAGGGATTGGTGCCGGCCTGCATGCGGGTTTGCACGGCGCCCGTCTCGGCGTCGATTTCGTAGATGCGCGAGTTGGCGTTGGACAACGCGTAGACGGTGCGGCCGTCGGCCGACACCGTCACATCGATGACGCTCGTGCCGATGGTCACGGGGTCGAGCGGGCTCAGCGACGCGTCGGCGGCCACCGCGAAGCGGTAGACGAGCGCGCGGCCGAGTCCGGCCACGTAGAGCCGATCGCCCGCCGTGTTGAGCGCGATGCCGTGATACGCCTGCACGTCGGGGTAGGTGAACTCGACGGCCCCCGTCTGCAAGTTGACGACCCAGATGCCGTCCCATACGCGGCGCGCCTCGGCGTGCACAACGTAGGCGTGCACGCCGTCGGGGTGCAGCGCCAGCCCCATGGCCATGTCGCTGAGCGGCACGATGGTGCCCGCGGGGCGGACGCGGCGGCCGTTGGGCAGCAGCGCCGTGCGGTCGTCGATGAGGCCGGCCCTTTCGAAGGCACCCGGCGCAATGCCGCCCGGGCCGCAGATGTCGGCTCCGAGCGGCCCGCTCTGCTGGGCGGGCGGCGGGACGCCGGGCGTCGTGCTGCTCAGCCGTTCGACGTCGGCCTTGCCGCAGTTCACCGCAACGACGAAGACACAGCCGAGACTCGCGAGGAGCCAGATACGATGGCGATGCACGGGTGACCTCCGGGGTGGAGCCGTTCGGACCCAGGCGGCAGCCTAGCCTTGCGCGGGGGCCTTGACAAGCGCCCCCCGCGCTCCTCGGGTTCCGCGGGCGGCGCACCGGGTCGGCCCTGCGGTTTTTTTGACGCCGCCCCGTGGCGCCCCTACCCTGGCGTTTCGCTGAAGGAGGGCTGTCCATGGTTGCCCGTCCGGAACCACAGACCGAGGAACGTGCGACGAAAACACCCCTCGTCCTGGATGGCCGCCGCCTCGCCTACGTCGTGTTCGGCGGATTCCTGGTGAGCGCGTTGGTGTTCACGGCCGGCTTCTTCACGGGCCAGCAGCACGCCGGGCCACGGGAAGTGGCGGTCGCGGAAGTGGCGGGCATCGCCGCGTTGGACGCGAGCCCCACCGACCCCGCGGCCCCCGACGCGGGTGCGCCCTTGCCCCCGCTCACCTACGAGGAACGGCTGAGCGAACCCCTGCCTCCCGAGGTCGCCGACGACCCGGCACTGCGCCTCATGGCCCAGGATCGTCCCGATCTCGGTCCGCCCCTGACCCCTGAGGAACAGGCGGCGTTTCGCGCGCAGACGGGGGCCGCCGGCGAGGTTGCGGCGCCCGACGCCCCGGCGCCCCCGAGCGGGGCTCCCGGTGCGTCCGGGGCCACCGGCGCCGCGGCAGACGGGAACGTCCCCGCCGCGGCCGAAGGCGGGGCCGCGTTGCCT
>CAYRCM010000228.1:0-9313 GCA_964422715.1 uncultured Myxococcales bacterium
CCGCCCGCCACGCCATGAGCCCCCGCCCGCGCCGTGCAGCCCCGGCCGCACCCGCCGCCGCGGGGCCGGCCGACGCCGTGGCCGAAGTGGCCGTCACCCTGCCCGTGCGCGGCACCTTCCACTACGCGGTCCCGGCCGCACTCGGCGACGTGGTCGTGCCCGGCGTGCGCGTGCTCGTCCCGTTTGGCCGACGCCACGTCACCGGTTACGTGCTCGCCTGCGGGGCCGCCCTCGAACGCCCGGCCGACGCGCCCGCGGCGCTCAAACCCATTGCGGACGCGCTCGATGCCACGCCGCTCTTCGGCGCCGAGCTGCTCGCGTTGTTCCGCTGGCTCGCCACCTACTACGAGACGCCGCTCGGCCTCGTCATCCGCAGTGCGCTGCCCGCCGGACTCAACGTGGCCACGGCCCGCCGCGTGGCGCTCAGCGAGGCCGGCCGCACGGCGCTCGACCTGCCCGACGCCCCGCCCATCCTGGCGGTGTTGCACGAGCTCGGCGGCGAGACGGCCCTCGCGACGCTGCTCGAACGCAGCCGGGCCAAGGCCAGCGCGGTCGCCGCGGCCGAGCGGCGCGGGCTCGTCGTCACCTGGCACGCACTTGGCGGCGGGCGCACGCGCGAGCACCGCGAGGCGGTCGCCATCTTCCGCATGCAGGTGCCGCTGCCGCGTTCGGCCGTCAAGGCGGCCCGCGTGCTCGCGACGTTGGCCACGCACGGGGTGGTGCCGCTCACGACGCTGCGCGCCGCACACGGCGAGGTCCGCTCGGCGCTCGCGACGCTCGAACGCCACGGTGCCATCGAGCGCAGCGAGCGGCGGGCCTTTCGCGTGCCGAGTTGGGAACAACTCGATGCCGGCGAGAGCCCGCCGCGCCAGGCGCTCATCCCGACCCCCGAGCAGCGCGCGGCGCTCGACGTCCTCACGGCGGCCCTCGACCGGGGCTACCAGGGCTTCCTCGTGCACGGTGTCACGGGCAGCGGCAAGACCGAGGTGTACTTGCAGCTCATCGCCGAGGTGCGCCGGCGCGGGGCCGGGGCCATCGTGCTCGTGCCCGAAATCGCGCTCACCCCGCAGCTCGTGGCGCGCTTCCGGGCGCGCTTCGGCGACACCGTGGCGGTCCTGCACAGTGGGCTCAGCGACGGCCAGCGGCTCGACCAGTGGGAACAGACCCGCCGCGGCGAGTTGCCCATCGTCGTCGGCGCGCGCTCGGCCATCTTTGCGCCCGTCGTGCGCCTTGGACTCGTCATCGTCGACGAGGAACACGAGGCCAGTTTCAAACAGGAAGAGCACCTGCGCTACCACGCCCGCGACCTGGCGCTCGTGCGCGGCCAACTCGGGCGCTGCCCGGTGGTGCTCGGTTCGGCGACGCCGGCGCTCGAGTCGTTCCACAACGCCGACCGCGGCAAACTCCAACTCGTGCGCCTCAAGGAGCGCGCCACCCCGCGGCCGCTGCCCGAGGTGACGCTCGTCGATCTGCGCACCACGCCGCTCGTCGACCCCGCCGGCATCCTCTCGGCGCCGCTGTTCGCCGCCATCGAGGAGACGATGGCGGCCGGCGACCAGGCGCTCATCCTCGTCAACCGGCGTGGCTACTCGCCGTTCGTGCTGTGCCGGCACTGCGGCCATATCGTGGGCTGCCCCCGCTGCAGCATCAGTCTCACGCTGCACCGGCGGCCGCGGGCGCTGCTCTGCCACTACTGCGACCACCGGGCCCCCGTGCCCGAGCGCTGTCCGAAATGCGAGGCTGCGGCGCTCGAACCGATGGGCGTCGGCACCGAGAAGGCCGCCGAGACGCTCGCGGCGCTGCTGCCGGGCGTCGCCGTGCAGCGCATGGACCGCGACACCACGCGCGGCGCGGCGCTCGGGGCCATCCTGCGGCGCTTTCGCGCGGGCGAGACCCAGGTGCTCGTCGGCACCCAGATGTTGGCCAAGGGGCACGACTTTCCCGGGGTCACGCTCGTCGGCGTGCTGCTCGCCGACCAGGGCCTGAAGTTTCCGGACTTCCGCGCGGCCGAACGCACGTTTCAACTGCTGACCCAGGCGGCGGGGCGGGCCGGCCGCGGCAGTCGCCCGGGGCGCGTGCTCATCCAGACCTATGACCCCGGCCACCCGGCGCTCGTGCATGCCACGAGTCACGGCTACGACGCCTTCGCCGCGGCCGAGCTGCCGCTGCGCGCGGAGCGCGGCTACCCGCCCTTCGCGCGGCTCGCCCTCGTGCGGCTCTCGGGGCCGGGCGAGCGCGACGTGCGCACGGTCGCCGAACGGGTCGCAGCCTGGCTCCAGGACGACGCGCGGCGCATCGGCGGGCTCGCCATCCTCGGCCCGAGCCCGGCACCGCTCGAACGCATCCAGGGGCGCTACCGCTATCAGGTGCTCGTCAAGGCGGCGAGCGTGCAGGTGCGCCACGAACTCGTGGCGGCGCTCTACGCCCGGCTCGAGGCCGCGGCGGCGCTGCCGGCGCTCGTGCAGGTCGACCTCGACCCGCAGAACCTGCTGTAGCCGGCGCGCCGCCGCACAGGGAGGGCTTGTGGAACCGCTCATCATCGCGCCCATGGCGGCCCGCGTCGGCGCGGCGTTGCGCAAGCGGCATCCGGCGCTCGGCGATGCAACGCTCGATCTCACCGGCGAAGAACGCGACGGCCGGGTCTACGTGCACCTCCAGGTGCGCCAGTCGGTGCCCGAGGCCCACATCGAGCTCGGCGCGGCGGTGGCGCTGAGTCCGGCCTACACGCGCTGGCAGGCGGTCGACGTGGCCCTCGACTTTCTCGACTGGGCGCTCGGGGAGGTGCTGGGGAGCGGGCACGCGCCGCTCGGCGCCGAGTTCGCGCCGGTGCGCTTTGGCGCCGCCAAGCTGTGGGCGCGGGGCTCGGTGCGCCGGCCGGCCGCCGAGGCCGCGGCCAGGGCCCTGCTGCGCGCGGCGGACGAAGGGGCGGGGACGACGCCCGGCCCGCCAGTCGACGCCACAAGCCCTACACGAAGTTCGTAGCCCGCCCGCGCCGACGGCGCACCAGGGCCGCAACGAGCCCCAGCGCCAGCAGCAGGAACACCGTGGGGTCCGGCAGTCCGCCCGCGGCCTGACAGCCGGCGCCGCGCGAGGCCGGCACCGGGATGAGGGCACCGCCGTCGGGCGCCTGGTCGGGCAGCCGGAGGCCGCCGTCGCCCGCCCCAGGCCCGACGGTGTCGCCGCCGGCGTCGGGGCTCGCCGGGTCGGTGGGCTGCACGTTCTGACCGACGCAGGCACCGTCACCCGCGGCGGCGCAAGCCGGCGCGCAGAGGCCGCCGGCGCAGAGCCCCCCGTCGGGGCAGTCGGCGTCGACGAGGCAGCGCAGCAGGCACTGTTCGCCGGAGCACAGCGTGTTGCCTACACAGGCGGTGAGGCACGGCACCGCTCCGCCCGTGCCGGGCGGGGTACCCCAGAGGTTGGTGCTCGTCGCGGCGGTGTACGGGTCGGCGCCTTCACCCTGCCAGCCGTAGGGGTCGACCGGCACCCCCTGGTACTGGATTTCGAGGTGCAGGTGCACCGCCCCGGGCGAGCCTTCGTCGCCGACGGTGGCCACGGGGTCGCCGGCCTCGACCCAGGCATCGTCGGCCGCGAGGTGGCTGTTGCAGTGCCAGTACTGGGTCACGTAGCCGTTGCCGTGGTCGATCTGCAACACGTTGTACTCGTCGCTGCCGTAGGGCTCGGGCATGCTGACGGTGCCGGGCGCCGTGGCGTAGAGCCGCGTGCCGAGCACGAAGTTGTAGTCGAGCCCCGGGTGGCCGTCGTACCAGAGGTAGCTCGGCTGCCAGGCGCCGACGTAGTTGCCGTTGACGACGTAGTCTTCGCCGTCGGGGCTCTCGTACGAGCAGGCGGCCCCGGTGCACGGGCTCGAACCCGACGCCACCTCCCCCGTGTAGGCCACGACGCGCGCGTCGCGCCGGTAGGGCGTGCCCATGGAGTGGTCGAAGACCGAGTTGATGGGCGCGTTCCAGGCCGTGTAGCCGGCCACCGGGAAGTGCAGCCGGAAGCCCTCGGCGACCACGGTGATTTCGGCGGTCTGCAGCCTCTGGTAGCGGTCGCCGCCGCCTACCGTGCGCACCCACAGGCCCACGACGTAGCGACCGAGCGTACCGCCGTAGCGGCCCGGGTCGAAGGCGTAGGCCCCGAGGTCGACGAGCCCGACGGGCGGGTTGAAGTCGTACGACTGCACGTCTTCGCTGCCGTTCGCCGTGGCGATGACGAAGCGCAGGCCGCGCAGCAGGTCGCCGTTTGCGACGATGCTGCCCGTGTAGGGGATGGGGGTGGTGGCATTCGTGGTGCGCACCACCTGCCAGCCGACGACCTGCGGGGTGGTGCCCGAACCCGACCCGCCGCCGGGCGGCGCCACGAGCTCGACGTGCCCGCCGTTGCCGTCCTCGACCCAACGGTGCAGCACGAGCCCGAAGCTGTGCAGCGCCGGCACGTCTTCGGGGCGGCCGAAACTGTCGGCCTCGGCGGTGTAGGCGCGCACCCAGGTGTAGCCCTGCGCCGACCAGGCCACGCCGCGCGTAATCCACTGCGGAATGGCGTAGGGGCGGACGAGGCGCCCGCCGAGGTCGGCGAACTTGCCCTGGGAACGCACCGTGACGTTGACGGGCCACTCGGAGGGCGCTTCGGCGATGCCGTAGATGCGGTCCTGGTACGTGATGTGGTTCGCAATGAGATCGGGGTGCGCTGCATAGTAGGCAACGGTGTACTGCGGACTCGTGGCCGACGGGTCGTTGACGCCGCCGAGCGACAGTCCGTTATAGGCCGCGAGCGGGTAGTACCAGTTTTCGAGGAGGGTCGGGTCTTCGAACTCGTAGGCGAGCCAGGTCCACTTCTCGCGCAGGATTTCGATGCCGCGGCTCAGGTTCTGCATCCAGGACTGGGTGCTCAGCACGGGATCGTCGTTGGGGCCATTGATCTGCATGAGCCCGTAGTCGCTCGAATCGCCGTTGCCGTTCGAGAGCACGCGGCCGTTGCTGCCGTAGTGGGTCCAGCCGCTTTCCTGCCACATGACGGCCTTGACGATGCGCGTCGGCACGTAGGCCGTGCGCCGCTGGCCGTCGTGACCCACCCACTCGATGGGGAAGGCGCGCACGAGTTGCGCAATGGCGGCGTCGAGTTCGGCCGGCGTGGGGTTGCGGCCCTCGGTCGCCGCGACGCAGCGCAGCCCGTCGCACACCTGGCCGCTCGGGCAGGCGGCGACGAGGTTGCCACAGTTGTCGAGCCCGCAGGCCTGGCCCGCGACGGCGCAGACGGTGCACTGGTCATTGTAGCATTCGGCGTCGGCGGCGCAGGGCACGCTCTGCCAGGTCGGGCAGCCGTCGCCGCCGAGTTCGCAGCGCGCCATCTGGTTCGCGGCAACGCAGCGGCGGCTGCCGACGACGCACGACGTGGGGCAGCCCGGGGTGGACACCGGCACGCAGAGCCCCGCATCGCAGCGTTCGCCGGCGGCGCAGTTGCCGCAGGAGCCCGTGCAGCCGTCGTAGCCGCAATTCTTGCCGGCGCAGTCGGGCACGCAACTGTCGTCGACGCAGGACGTGTGGTCGCTCGCTTGCAGGGAGGGGAACGGGTCGACCGAGCCCGCCCAATAGTCGCCGCGGTAGGTCGAGAAGTGCAGGTGCGGCGCGGTGCCGAGCGCGCTGCCGCTGTCGCCGAGCGTGCCAACCGGGTCGCCGGCCGACACGGGGTCGCCGATTTCGAGGCTCGGCTCGACGCTGTCGAGGTGCGCGTAGTAGTAGGTCCAGCCGGCGTTGTCGTCGATGTAGACCGTGCGCCCGCCGATGCCGACGTTGTTGTGCGTGACGCCACTGATGACGCCGTCGACGCAGGCCACGAGCGGGGTGCCGCGGGCGGCGAAGATGTCGTTGCCGTAGTGATCGCCGGGGATGTAGTCGCTGTTGTCGGGCGACGAGGCTGGGTGCGGCGGACAGGTGAACGTGAGGGCGTTTGCGTCCCAACCGCCGTTGTGCGGCCCGCGCACCGGGTAGACCACGAGTTCGGGGCTGCCGGCGGGCAATTCGCCCTCGCAGTAGTCGTCGACGCCGACGGCCGACTGGTGGCAGCCGTTTGGACACGGCACCCGGCTCGTCTCGACCCCGCCCTGGCACAGCATGAGGTCGCTGCCCGAACACCAGTAGCCGTTCGAAAGTCCGGTGCAAGAGGTGGCCGTGCCGCTCTCGCAGTAGTCGTCGACGCCGACGGCCGACTGGTGGCAGCCGTTTGGACACGGCACCCGGCTCGTCTCGACCCCGCCCTGGCACAGCATGAGGTCGCTGCCCGAACACCAGTAGCCGTTCGAAAGCCCGGTGCAGGCGCCCGTGCTGCCGCTCTCGCAGTAGTCGTCGACGCCCGCCGCCGACTGGTGGCACCCGTTCGGGCAAGTCTGGCGGCTCGCCTCACTGCCGCCCTGGCAGAGAATCAGGTCGGCGCCGTCGCACCAATAGCCATTCGCGAGACCCGTGCAGGCGCCCGTGCTGCCGCTCTCGCAGTAGTCGTCGACGCCCGCCGCCGACTGGTGGCACCCGTTCGGGCAAGTCTGGCGGCTCGCCTCACTGCCGCCCTGGCAGAGAATCAGGTCGGCGCCGTCGCACCAATAGCCATTCGCGAGACCCGTGCAGGCGCCCGTGCTGCCGCTCTCGCAGTAGTCGTCGACGCCCGCCGCCGACTGGTGGCACCCGTTCGGGCAAGTCTGGCGGCTCGCCTCACTGCCGCCCTGGCAGAGAATCAGGTCGGCGCCGTCGCACCAATAGCCATTCGCGAGACCCGTGCAGGCGCCCGTGCTGCCGCTCTCGCAGTAGTCGTCGACGCCCGCCGCCGACTGGTGGCACCCGTTCGGGCAAGTCTGGCGGCTCGCCTCACTGCCGCCCTGGCAGAGAATCAGGTCGGCGCCGTCGCACCAATAGCCATTCGCGAGACCCGTGCAGGCGCCCGTGCTGCCGCTCTCGCAGTAGTCGTCGACGCCCGCCGCCGACTGGTGGCACCCGTAGGGACAGGTCTGCCGGCTCGCCTCACTGCCGCCTTGGCACAGAATCAAGTCGCTGCCGTCGCACCAGTAACCGTTCGAAAGCCCCGAGCACGGCCCGGACGGCGGCGGCTCGCAGTAGTCGTCGACACCGGACGCCGACGAATGGCAGCCGTAGGGGCAGCTCTGGCGGCTCGCCTCGTTGCCGCCCTGGCACAGAATCAAGTCACTGCCGTCGCACCAGTAGCCGTTCGACAGCCCCGAGCACGGCCCGGACGGCGGCGGCTCGCAGTAGTCGTCGACCCCGGCCGCCGACGAATGGCAGCCGTAGTCGCAGTGCTGCCGGCTCGCCACGTTGCCGCCCTGGCAGAGAATCAGGTCGTCGCCGTCGCACCAGTAGCCGTTCGACAGCCCCGAGCACGGCCCGGACGGCGGCGGCTCGCAGTAGTCGTCGACCCCGGCCGCCGACGAATGGCAGCCGTAGTCGCAGTGCTGCCGGCTACGCTCGCTGCCGCTCTGGCAGAGAATCAGGTCGTCGCCGTCGCACCAGTAGCCGTTCGACAGCCCGGCGCAGGCGCCGGAGCCGCCGCTTTCGCAGTAGTCGTCGACGCCGGGGGGCGACGAGTGGCAACCGTTCGGGCAGTTCTGGCGGGAAGCGACCGAGCCGCCCGAGCAGAGGACGAGGTCGCTGCCGTCGCACCAGTAGCCGTTGGCGCGCCCGGAGCAGAAGTCGGCGAACGCGGGCGTGGCAAGCAACAGCAGCGGCAGTGCCAGAAGCCCCCCGACGCACCGGGCGAGCCGCCGGCGTGGGTCCGTTGAGAGAAGGACAGGGGCTCGGGACGACCCGCTCTGTGGGGACGTGGCGCGCTCGCGCATGGCAACCCTCCCGGTTGACCGGCGGGCCGGGTCGGCCCGCGGCAAACGCCGAACATCATAGCACGCGTGCGGCCCGAGGGGGCGAAGACCGGGCGGGAGCGGGGCGCCGCGCCGACGGCCTCACACAGGCGGCGGGTCGCCCGCGAGCCAGGCCGCGGCGCGGGCGAAGCGGCGGAGCGCCCGCGGGTCGGGGGCGTCGGGGTAGAGCGCGTAGAGCGCCGCGATGGCGGCCATGCGGGCGAGCGGCCGGGCGACGCGCACGGCGAGCCGCGGTTCGGCGGGCAGCCCGTGCCACGCAGCGCGCAGATCGGCCGGGCCGAAGCTCGGCAGGCGCTGCTCGAGGGCAGCGCGGGCCGCACCCGGCAGCAGCAAGCCGGCGGTCATGAGGCGGTCGAGTTCGTCAGGCTGCAAGGTCTGGCTGAAGCGGCGGAACACGTCGTTGGCCGCAAGGAGCGGCCCGAGCTCGCGTTGCACGCGGGCCGCGTACCGCCAGAGGGGCTCGATGGCGCCCGGATCGGGAGCCGCGGCCACGGCCTCGGCGAGCCGCGTGGCCGCGACGAGTCCGGTGCCGATGCCGCTCGCATGCGATGGGAAGACCTGGCAGGCGGCATCGCCGACGAGCGCGAGCCCGGCAACGACAAGCCGGTCGTAGGGGCGGCGGAGCGGGATGAGGCGCCGGCCGCCAAGGTGCGGCGGGCCCATCCAGGGTTCGGCGGCGCGCACGCGTTCGATCGTGGTCAGGGGTGGTGTGTGGCGGCCGTCGGCGATGACGCCGGCGAGCAGTTCGACCTCGGCAAGGTCGGGGGTGACGCGCACGGCGAGCACCGAGAAGCCGCCGTCACGCCCCGTCCAGTTCAGCACTTCGCCGGGCCGCACGCCGTGGCGCTGCAAGTAGCGGCGGGCGCCGACGGCCGACGTGACGGCGCACACCTGCTCGGCGGCGTCGCACACGTGGCCGGAGGGGACAGGCGGGCATTCGTGCGCGCAATGGGGCACCTGCTGGCGCAGCACGCCCGCAAGCCCGCTCGCGTCGACGAAGAGGTCGGCACGCAGCGTCTCGTGGCCGGCGCTGCCGCGGCCGGCCGGCCCACGGCCCGGATGCGCGATGGTGAGCGCGCGCGGGCGGTCGCCCGGGCCCAGCGTGAGAAGCCCCGCCGGACTGTCGGCGTAGACGGCCACACCGGCTTCGCGGGCGCGCTCGTGCAAATGCGCCGTGAGCGCCGGGCCGTCGATGTGCCGCACGCCTTCGAGGTCGAGCGCCTGGGGCGCGCCGCTCACGGGCCCGAACAGCCACAGCCGGCCGGTGGGCCCGCGGTTGCCGGGCACGGTGTCGGGGTCGAGGCCGGCGGCCCGCAGGAACCGGTCGGGCACCAGCGCCGCCCAGCGCGCCCCGGCGGCGGCGAGCGGCCCGCGTTCGACGAGCGCCACGCTGCGGCACCACGCGTTAGATCCCAGACTTCGCCACACTTCCCA
>CAYRCM010000229.1:0-9219 GCA_964422715.1 uncultured Myxococcales bacterium
GGCCGCACCGGCCCAGGCCCCGGCCGCGGCATCTCTGCCGGCCGCGCCCACCCCGGCCGCACCCGGCGCCAAGGCCGGGCCGGCCCCGGCCGCGCTGCCCGCCGGCTTCGAACTCGACGTCCGGCTCACCCCCGAAAGCCCGGCGCTCGGCGAAGTCGCGCGCTACCGCATCGAAGTGCGCTACCCGGCGGGCAACCGCATCGTGTTCCCCGAGCGCCCCGCACTCGGGCCGTTCCGCCTGCTGCCGGCGCAGTCGCGCTACAGCACCGCGCCGGGCCAAGGCCGCGACACCGACGTGTTCGACCTCGCCATCCTGCCGCTGCGGGTCGGTACGCGCCGGCTGCCGCCCATCGAGGTGGCCGTCATGGGGCCCGCCGGCGAAACGAGCAGCTTCGCCGTGCCGGCCCGCCTCGTGCGCGTGCGCAGCCTGTTCGCGGCCGACGCGGCCCCCAAACTGGCGCCGCTCGGCCCGCCCGTGCCCATCACGGTCACGAACTGGGCGCTCGTCTGGACGCTCGTCATCCTCGGCTCCATGCTGGCGGCGGCCGCCTTGACCCTCGGCGTGCTGTTCCTGCTGCGCGGGCGCTTCCAGCGGACCGCCCCGCCGGCGCCGCCGCGGCCGGCGCATCTCGTTGCCTACGAGCGCTTTGCGGCCATCGAAGCCGAGGGGCTCATCGAGGCCGGGCGGCTCGCCGAATTCTTCGCCCGGGTCAGCGACGCCGTGCGCGAGTACTGGGGCAACCGCTACGGCTTCGCCGGGCTCGATCTGACCACCACCGAGCTGCTCGCGCGCCTCGAAACCGAAGACCTCGCGGGGCTCGCGGCCGCCGAAGTCGAAGATTTCCATCGGGAATCCGACCTCGTGAAGTTCGCCAAGTACACGCCCACGCGCGCCGACGCCGAACGGCTGTTCTCCACGGCGCGCCACTTCGTCGACCGCACGCTGCGCGAGGTGGTCCAGGACGAGCCCGCGCCCGAGCCGGCCAAACCCGATCCGGCCGGACCGGCGACCCGCATCCTCGGCTTCGCGGCGGATCTGGCGGTGGCGGCCGTGCCGGCGGGGACGGTGGCCGCGCTCGGCACCCTGCTCGCGCTGCCCTGGCTCCACGGCGTGGCGGCGGCGCTCGTCGCCCTCGGCCTGCTCCTGCGCGACGTCCTGCCGGGCGGCGGGCTTGGCAAGCGCGTCGCCCGGCTCCGGCTCGGTCTCGTCGACGCACCCGAGACGGCGCCCGCGCTCGCGGCCCGGCTCCTGCGCAACCTGCCGCTGCTCGTCCCCGTCGTCGGCCAGACGGTCGAATTCGTGACCCTCGCCTACGACCCCGAAAGGCGCCGGCTCGGCGACCACCTCGCGCAGACGGCCGTCACGGTGCGCCGGCCTTTCGATCCGGTGTTGGCTTTGCTCTTGGCGCTCGGGCTCGTCGCGGGTGCCGCCTTCGTCGCGGGGGTGCTGCCGTTCAGGCTGCTCCGGCCGCTCGCGTAGGAGGGCGCGATGGAATTCCGAAACCCCTGGTGGCTGCTGGGGTTGCTGCCGGTCGTGGGGCTCGTGGGCACCCTGCTCTCGCGCCGAAGCCGCCCGGCCACCGTGCCGTTTTCGGCCACGGGGGCCGTGCGCCGGGCCGGGCGCGACGTGCGCGCGAGTCTGTGGCGGCTGCCCGACTGGATGCGCGTCGTGGCGCTCGCCCTCGCCGTCGTGGCGCTCGCCCGGCCGCAGGAGCCCGACCGCTCGCAGTTGGCCGGGCGCGGCTACGACATCCTCGTCGCCCTCGACGTGTCGGGCTCCATGAATGCCGTCGACCGCAGCTACGACGAAATCGAGACCTACCAGCGCCGCGGCGCCGAGCCGCCCAACCGTTTCGAGGCCGCGCGCGCCATCCTCAAGGAATTCGTGGGCAACCGCCGGCAGGACCGCGTCGGGCTCGTCGTGTTCGGCGCCGACGTGTTCCTCAAGTTCCCGCTCACGCTCGACTATCGGCTCGTCCTCGACCAGATCGACGACCTCGTGCTCGACGACGGCATGCGCCGGCCCGGTGAAGACGATTGCCTCAACGGCTGCACCATTTCGGGCGCCGGCACGGCGCTTGGCGACGCGCTCTCGCGCGCCTACAAGCGGCTCGAGAACTCCACGGCCAAGGGCAAGGCCATCGTGCTCATCACCGACGGCAAGGCCGAGGGCTCCAAGCTCGACGCCCGCACCGTGGCCGAGTACATCGCCTCCAACCCCGCGTGTCGCAAGGAAGGCACGAAGCGCACCTGCACCCCCGTGCGGGTCTACACCTTCCTCGTCGGCTCGGCCGAAAAGGCCAAATTGCCGCGCCGCGACCCGTTCACCGGCGAGGCGGCGCGCGACCGCGCGGGGCACATCCTGTACGGCGAGCCGCCCCGCCCGTTTCCGACGGACGAGCCCGTGCTGCGCGACATCGCGGCGCTGACCGGCGGCAAGTTCTACGCGGCCTATGACGAAGACCAGTTCCGCGCCCAGTTCGCCGAACTCGAAACGACCGAGTTCAAGAGCACGGCGCGCCCGCGCATGCAGGACGTCTACATCCCGTGGCTCGTCGCGGCCCTCGGGCTGCTCGGCCTCGAATGGCTGCTGCGCTTCACCCTGCTGCGCCGCTTTCCCTGAGGGAGGGACCCATGGACTGGAGCCAACTCGTCTGGGAAAACAAAGCGTTATGGTGGGTCGTGCCCGCCGTCATGTGCGCCGTGGCGCTCGGCCACGCGCTGCTGTTTGCCTGGAAGGCCCGCGTGCGCCGGCGGCTCGGTAGCGGTCGCTACGCCCGGGCGCTGCTCGCCGGCGCGAGCGGGCCGCGCGCGTTCGCCAAGGCCGCGCTCGCCACGTTCGGCGCCGGCTTCCTTGCACTCGCCATCGTGCGGCCGCAGTACGGCATGCGCGAGGTCGAAGTGGCGCACACGGGCATCGACATCGCCATCCTGCTCGATGCCTCTAAAAGCATGCTCGTCCAGGACGTGGCGCCGAACCGGCTCGGCGGCGCCGTGCTCGAAATCAACAAGCTGCTCGGCCAACTCCAGGGCGGCCGCGTGGCGCTCGTGCCCTTTGCGGGCGTGCCGTTCGTGCAAACGCCGCTGACGTCCGACTTCGAGGTCATCCGGCTCTACCTGCGCGACCTGCACGTGCAGGACATGCCGGTCGGCGGCACCTCCATCGGCCGGGCGCTGCTCGAAGGGTTGCGCGTGCTCACCGGCCAGGGCGACGAAGAGGCGACCGCCGCCGCGGAGCGTCCGGCCGCCGCGGACACGGCCGGCGCGCCCGCGGTCGAGGCGCCGACGGGCAGCCGCTACAAGGCGCTCGTGCTGTTCACCGACGGCGAAGAAAACGTGGCCGAGACGGCCGACATCGTGCGCCAGGCGCGCGAAAAGGGCGTGCGCGTGTTCACGGTCGGGGTGGGCACGCGGGCCGGCCGCCCCATTCCCATCGTGCAGGAAGACGGCTCGGTCACGGGTGTCATGAAAGAGAAAGACGGCATCACGCCCCGCTTCTCGGCCCTCAACGAGCCGTTCTTGGCCGAGCTCGCCGACGCCACCGACGGCGCCTACTTCTCGTACGGCGGCCGCTCCGTCGTGCCGGCGCTCTACAGCCGCATCGAACAACTCGAAAAGAAAGAGTTTGCCGACAGCCTGCGCGGCCTCGGCGAAGACCGGTTTCCTTTCGCGCTGCTGCCCGGCATCGTGCTGCTCCTCGCCGAGGCGCTGCTCTCCGAACGGCGCAAGCGCGGGGCGGAGGCTCTCGCATGAGCGGCCATCGCACTACCAGGCTCCGCGCGTTCGGCGGGGCGTTGCTGCTCCTGGCAGCGCTTTTCGGCGTCGGTCGGGCGCACGCCTCGGGCTTCTTCGAGACGAGCGACGGCGACGTCGACGAAGGCAACCGTCTCCTCGGGGCCGGCAAGCCGGCCGACGCGCTGAAGGCGTACGAGGCCGCGCGGGCCTCGTTGCCCGAATCGGCGGCGCTGCACCTCAATCTGGGCCTGGCGCAGGCCGCCCTCGGCGACCACGCCGCGGCCAGCGCCGCCCTCACGCGCGCCCTCGATCAGGCCGAAGGGCCGCTCTACGGCGCCGTGCTCTACAACCTCGGCACGGTGCACGCGCGCTGGGCCGAGGCGCTCGAGAAGGAAGCCGAAAAAGACCCGGCGCAGGGGGCCAAGGCGAGCGAGTCGTGGCAGAAGGCGGTCTACTACCTCGAACGCGCGGCCGTCGAGGCGCCCGGCAACCGCGACATCCTGCGCAACCTCGAGTTTGCGCTGCTGCGCGTCGACCCGCCCTGCTACGCCAAGAACGACCGCTTCGAGCCGAACGACCAGCCCGACCAGGCGAAACCCTTCCCGTTTGCCGCGCCGGGCGGCGATGCGGCCGCTCCCGGCGCTCCCCCCGGCCCGGGGGGCATGCCGCCGCAGGCCCCGGCGGCGGGCGCGCCCGGTCCGGCCGATGGGGCCGAACGCGGCGAGGAGGCGCTCCAACTCTGCGCCGAAGACATCGACTACTTCGCGGTCGAACTCGGCCCCGGCGACCGGCTCTCGGCCCGCGTGAAGACGGCCGAGGGCGCCGAGCCCGGAACGCAAATCGGCGTGTCGCTCTACGACGCGCAGGGCGCGCTGCGCCGCCGTCCACCGCCGAGCGCCACGACGCCGCTCAGTGAATTCGACTACCGGGCGGTGGGCCAGGCCGAAACCGTGCTGCTGCGGGTCGACAACCTGAGCGGTATGGACACGCCCTACACGCTGTCGCTGCGCCGGCTTGCCGACTGCAGCACGCTCGAAGACCCCTTCGAGGACAACGACACGCCCGAGACGGCCCGCGCCGTGACACCCGACATGGCCGAGGCGTTGCAGAGTCTGCGCCTCTGTCCCGGCGACGGCGACTTCTTCGCGGTCGAACTCGAACCCGGCTACAGCCTCGTGGCCCTCATGGAATCCCGGGCCGAGCAAGGCGCGCCGAGGCTCGAGATCCAGGATGCGACGGGCCTCGTCGTCGCCCACTCGGCCGCGGCGCTCGAAGGCGCCGAATCCGCCGCCGCGCAGCCCGCGACACCGAGCGGGGCCGATGCCGCGCCCCAGACCGCCATGGCCGTGCTGCTCGAACCGCCGGCGGGGCGCTACCTCGTGCACGTGGGCGGTTCGATCGACGCCGAGGCCGCCTACAGCCTGACGCTTCAGGTCGTGCCGCCGTGCCCCGAGGGCAACGACCCGCTCGAAGAAAACCAAACCCGCGACGCGGCCAAGGCTGTTGAGCGCGACAAACCGCAGCTGCTGCGCATCTGTCCGGGCGACGACGACTGGCTCGCCCTCGAACTCCAGCCCGACGAGGCGCTCGCGGCCACCATCGCGTTCGACCACGAGCGCGGCGATCTGCTCCTCGAAGCCTACAAGCCGGCCCTCGCCGAGCCGGCCCAGGTGAGCGACCGTTCGGGACCGAAGGCGGGCGGCGAATCGGTGGCCCTCAAGGGCGGCAAGGAGGCCGAGACGCGGCAGTTGCACGTGCGCGCCGTCGTCGCCGGGGGCCAAAATTTCTACGTGCTGCGCGTGAATGCGCCGCAAAACCAGGGCGGCGGCGGCGACTCCGGCAAAGAGAACGAGCCGAAGCCGCCGGAAGAGCAGGACGAGCCGCAGCAGCCGCCCGAGGAACAGAAGAACCCGCTCGAAGACGACATGGCGCGCCAAGACCGCAACCCACGAAATTTGCAGGCCGAACAGGTCAAGCGGGCCTTGCCGCCGCAGCTCACCGAACCGGAGTTCGACTGGTAGCGGGCGGCTTCGGGGGCGGCCCCCGCCTGGCCAGCGGGCGCCGAATCGTGTAGAGCGGGAAGCCGGCCGCGTGTGCGCCTGGAGGACGTTTCGGTGTCGACGCCGCGTATAGTCCCGAAAATCCTGCTATGCCTCGCCGGCGCAGCCCTGCTGCTGCTTCTTGCCCCGAGTCTCGGGCGCGCGCAGCAGGTGCGCGTCGAGGCCGACCGCACGAGCCTCACCCTGGATGAGGAGCTGCGCCTCACGGTCACGGCCGAGGGCGACTTCGACGAGCTCGTGCCGCCGCCCGTGCCCGATTTCGACGTCGTGTCGCAGGGGCAGTCGTCGCAGATCTCCATCATCGGTGCGCGCGCGCAGCGCAGCACGGTCTACGAATGGGCGCTCACGCCGCACAAAGCCGGCGAGCTCACGATTGGGCCGGCCCAACTGCTGGCGCGCGGTCGTGTCGTGGCGACGTCCAAGCCGCTCGTCATCAAGGTCGTGGGCGTCGAACAGCCGCCCATCTCGCAGGCCGAGGCGACGAACCTCGAAGCGCGGGCCGGCGAGCCGCTGTTTCTCTACCCCCAACTGTCGCATCGCACCGTCTACGTCGGCCAACCCATCGTTCTGCGGCTGCTCCTCTACGTGCGCGGCGACGTGCGGGTGCACGACTACGGGCTGCGCGCGGCGCCCGAACTGCCGGGCTTCTCGGTCGAAGACCTCTCCGGCGGCGGCGATCGGCGACCGCGGCGCGAACGCGTCGGCGAGCGCCAGTTCCACGTCGTCGAACTCGACCGGCGCCTCGTGACGCCGCTGCAACCTGGCAACGTGCGCGTAGGCCAGGCCGTGGCCGAGGCCATCGTGGGCAATTTCCCGCGCACCCAGCGCTATCCCGTGCGCAGCCAGCCCTTCGACCTGGAGGTGCTGCCGGTCCCGAGTGCCGGGCGCCCCGAGGCGTTCCAGGACGGCAATCTCGGCACGTTCGCGCTGACGGTCGACGCCCAGCCGCGCAGCGTGGCCGCGGGCGAGCGCATCGTGCTCACGCTCAAGGTCACGGGGCGGGGCAGCGTCGAGGCGGTCAAGCCGCCGCGGCTGCCGGCCATCGCCGACGCCGAGGTCGATGTGCTGCCGGCGCAGGACGCCGACCAGATCGCCAAGACCGCCGCCGGCATCGAAGGCACCCGCGTCTTCCAGTACGTGCTCACCCCGACGAAGCCCGGGTCGCTGGCCATTCCGCCCATCGAGTTCGCCTACTTCGACCCCGCCGAGGCGGCGTTCCAGGTCGTGCGCACCGAACCGCTCACCATCACGGTCAAGCCGGCGGTCGAGCCGCAGCCCGTCCTGCGCCCGGGCGGCGCGCCCCTCGACCTCGAACTGCGCGACATCCGAGGCGAAAGCGACCTGCAGTCACACCGCCCGCGCGCGCTCCTCGCCGAACCGCTCTTCTACGCCGCGCTCGGCCTGCCGGCGTTGCTGCTGCTCGGTGTCGAACTCGGGGCCTTCGTGCGGCGCCGGCGCTTGCGTAACCGCGACGCCCTGCGCGCCCGCCGGGCGCTCGCCGCGGCCCTGCACAGCCTGAAGCAACTCGAGGCCCGGCTCGCCCATGGGGCGCCCAGCGCCCAGACGCTCTACGCCGGGCTGCAACAGACGCTCACGCGGTTCTTCGACGACCGCTTCGGGCTCACGCTCACCGGCCAGACCCGCAGCGAGTTGCGCGGTGCGCTGCACGCGCTCGGTGCCTCCGATACGCTCGCCGAGGCCGTGTTGCAGGAAATCGACCAGTACGACTTCGGTCGCTTCGCGCCGACGAGCGTGCGCGACGACGAGGCGCGCCAGTCCGCGGGCCGCACGCGCCGTCTGCTCCAGGACCTCAACCGGCTGCCGGGCCCGGCCCGGCCCGCGGGAGAACGGCCATGATGCCCTGCCTCGCGCGTCTTTGCCGGGGGTTCATCGTTGCGGCGCTCTGCCTGGCCGCCGTGCCGCTCTCGGCCGGTGCCGCCACCCTCCAACAGCAATTCCAGGAAGCCAACGGCCGCTACTGGAAGGGCGACTACGCCGAAGCCGCCCGCCTCTACGAAGACCTGGTCGCGCGCTATCGGCTCGACAACCCCGAGCTCTACTTCAATCTCGGCAACGCCTACCTGAAGCAGCAGCGCCTGGGCGCCGCCGTGCTCTACTACCGGCGCGCCCTCGCCGCCGCCCCGAGTCCCGACACGCAGGCCGCGGCCGAGGCCAACCTCAGCAAGGCCCGCGAACTGCTGCGCACGCGCAGCCAGGAAGCGCGCAAGGCCGGCCAGTTGCTCTACGACGAGACGCACGGCGTTTTCTACACCATCTTCCATCTTCTGCGCGCCGATACGTTGGCGGTGCTGCTGCTCGGCAGCTACCTCGGGTTCGTGGCGCTGCTGCTCGTGCGCCGCCTGTTTCGGAGCGACCTGCGGCGCCGCGTCCTGCGCCCGCTCGCCGTGGCCCTCGGCATCGTGGCGGCCATCTTCGGCGTCCTGACGGTGGGCAATGCCTACACATCCGTCGACCTCGTGCTCGGCGTGGTCGTGCGCCCCGACGCCACCTTGCGCTCGGGGCGCAGCCCCGACGCCCCGGCCGTGGCGCTGCCCGAGGGACTCGAAGTGCGGCTGCTCGGCGCACCCGACGACGGCTTCGTGCGCGTGCAACTCGGCAACGGGCGCGAGGGCTACGTGGCCGAGGACGTGGTCAAACAGATCTGATGCCGCGCGGGCGCGCTTGTGCTAAGTTCGCCTGCGTTGAACGGCCGGGGAGGAAACCCATGCGTTTCGTTTTCGTCGTCTCCGTTGTGGCCTGTGCGCTCGCGTTCGCCGACTGCCGCGGTTGCGGCAAGAAAGAGGCGCCGGCGGCGCCCCCGAACCCCGAAGAATCCGAAGACGTGAGCGAACCGGAGCCCGAACCGGGCGAGCCCATCCCGTCCGCCGAGCCAGCCCCGGCGCCGGCCCCCGAGGAACCGCCCGCCGAGCCGTTGCCGCAACCGAGTGCCGCGGGCCAGGCCATGCTGCAATCGCAGACGGTCGACGAAATGGGCAAATACATCGAGCGGTTGGCCGACGTGCTCGAACGCAGTGCCGCCGATCCGACGAAGGCCGCCGAAGCCGTCGAGAGCTACATCCGCACCAACGGGCAACGGCTCGCCGAGCTGCGCGCCAACCTCGAAGAGATGAAATCGCGGCTTTCGCCCGAAGACCTGCGCGCGGTCAGTCGCAACCTGGTCGTCAAACTCGAAAACGTCATGACGCGCATGATGAACGTTTTCGCCGAGCACCCCGAACTCGTGAGCGACCCGCGCATCCGCGCCGCCCTCGACACCATCCGCTCCTCGTCTCCGGTCGGCCCCGCGGGGCCGCGGGCTGGTGGCGCGGAACCGACCGCACCGGCCGCGCCGGCCGAACCGGCCGCGCCGGCCGAACCGGCAGCCGAGTAGCGCCGCGGCCGCCCGCCCCGCCCCCCCAGCACA
>CAYRCM010000230.1:0-9190 GCA_964422715.1 uncultured Myxococcales bacterium
GCGCGATGAGGAAGGCACTCTGCGCGTCGCCGGCGCTGAGTTCGCCTTCGCCCGAGACGTCGCCGTCCCGCACGCAGACTTCGAGGCAGTCCATGATGCCGTCCTCGTCGCCGTCGACGTCAGGGACCCCGCAGCCGCAGACCCCCGGGGCCACCTTGGCGGGGTCGTCCGGGCAGCCGTCGCAGAGGTCGCCCGTGCCGTCGACGTCGGCATCGGCCTGGTCGGGGTTGGCGACACTTGGACAGTTGTCGCTGGCATCCGGGATGCCGTCGGCATCGCTGTCGCCGGGCGCGAGCCCGGCCAGCTCGGCCACGTCGGCGGGGGTGAGCGCCGCGTCATAGAACCGCACGAAGTAGAGCTCCCCCGAATCGGCTTCGCGGTAGCCGGTGGCCGCATCGTCGCGCAGCAGGTCGACGCGCGTGCCCTCGACGGCGCTCGTGAAGACCGCGAGCGGGAGGGTGTCGGCAAAGGCAAACTGGGCAACCCCGCCCCGATAGCCGACGACCTCGCCCGTGGCCCCGTCGCGGGTCAGCACGACGTGCACGGCGGACCCGAGCGGGAACGGGTCGGGACCCGGGTCGTACGGATAGAACTGCAGGTAGCCCACGTACCAGTACAGCCCCTGGTCCAGGACGAGCGCCGAAAAGTCGATGAGCTTGGCCCACGAGGCGGCAAACTCGGCATCGAGCAGCACGAGCATTTCGATGGACCACGTGCCGGGGTCGAGGTCGGGGTGCACGAGCAGCGGACCGCCGTTCGCCTCGAAGCGAAAGCCGCCCGGCACGAACGTGCCCACGGTCCCGGACAGATCCGGGCCGCCGAGCGTGTCGCTGTAGTCGCCATCGAGTTCGTAGGCGGCGAGCAGGTAGTCGCCGGGGTCGGCGAGCGCCGGGCGGCCGAGGGCGCCGATCGCGCCGAGCACGAGGAGCCCGGCCAGAACCGAACCGCAAACGAGACGGGTGCGCATGGGCAAGTCCTCCGCAGTCTGGGGGCCGCCGGGCACCGTGGCCACGCCCGCGAGGCGTGACGGGCCGGTCGAAACGGACCCACACGGAAACGCGCGGCAGCCGTATGCGGCCATCATGGCGAAAGGCCGGCGCCGCGTCCAGGTGGGGCCGGACGAAGGGGCCCGCGGGCGCGAGGGCCGACGCGCCCTTGGGGGACCCGCGAGCCCCGACACCGAGCCCTCCGCGCTGCTATGATGAAGGGCGTCAAAACCGGCGCCGCGCGGACGGCAGAGAGCCTGGTCAGCCCACCGGGCGCGCCCCGCGCCGGTCCCACAACCGAGGAGAGAGCCATGACCAGGGGGTGCACGACGGTGGCAGCAGTGCCCGGGACCGGCCAACTCCGCGTGGCGGTGCTCCTCGCCTTCAGCCTTGCGGCCTCGGCCGCGGGGTGGACAGCCGCCGCCGCCCAGGCCGCCGTGCACCGCCCCGGCGCCGACCGCGTCGCCGCCCCGACCGCGCCGTTCGTGGCCAACGTGGGCCAGCAGGACCCGCGCGTGGCCTTCGTGGCCCGCACGCCGACGGGCCCGGTCTTCGTCACCACGGCCGGCAGCGTCACCTATGCGCTCGCGCCGGCCGACGCCGACCCGGCAGACCCGCCGTTGCGCGTGGCCCTCGTCGAGACGCTCGTCGCCGCGCGGCCGACGGCGCCGCTCGGCGGCACCCCGGCCCCGACGCGCGTGAGCGAGTTTTCGGGCCGCACCGCGGCGGGCACCACGGGCCGCCTGCCGGCCTATGGCGACCTGACGCTCGGCGAGGTGTACCCGGGCGTGACGCTGACGCTCGCCGCCCGGCCGGGCGGGGTCGAGAAGCGCTTCCTCGTCCGGCCGGGCGGCGCGCCGGACGAGATCCGCGTGCAGGTTGCGGGCGGCACCGGGCTCGACATCGGCCCCGGCGGCGAACTGCTCGTGTTCACGGCCGCCGGGCCCGTGGCATTCTCGCCGCCGCAGGCCTTCCAGTGGCACCCGCGGGCCGGGGCCATCCCGGTCCCCGTGGCCTACCGGCTCGACGACCGCGACACGTACGGGTTCCTGCTCGGCCCCTACGACCCGGCCGTGCCGCTCCTGATCGACCCGCTGCTCGCCGGCACGTATCTCGCCGGCCCGAACGTGCAGGCTCCCGACCGCGCCCACGTCGCCCGGGTGAGTTCCAAGGGCTACGTGTACGTCGCCGGGTTCACGGAATCGGCCCAATTTCCAACGACGCAGGGCGCCTACCAGAGCCTGCTCGGCGGCCGGGCCGACGTGTTCGTGTCGGTCTTCGACGAGAACCTCTCGGAGCTGCTCGCCTCGACCTACCTCGGGGCGGGCGGCACGCCGAACGGCGACGAGGAAGGCTTGGGGCTTGCCGTCGACCCGACCGGCGAGGTCTACGTCGCGGGCTACACGCGGTCGCGCGACTTCCCGACCACCCCGGAAAGCTTTCAGCCCGCCTGGCTGAGCCAGGGCGACATCTGCGGCTTCGTCACGAAATTCGACGGCAGCCTGACGCGGCTCGTCGCGAGCACCTATCTCTGCAGCGAAGGCCCGTCCTGGGTGAACGGCCTTGAACTGACGGCCGACGGCCGGCCGGTCGTCATGGGCGGCGCCAACGAGAAATTCCCGACCACCCCCGGCGCCTTCGACGAGACGTTCGACTCGTACGACGCCGCTTTCGTCGTGCGTCTCAGCCCCGACCTGCGCGTTCTCGAAGCCTCGACGCTGCTCGAAGGCGGTGCCAGCGACGAAGCGCATGCCCTGAGCCTGCTGCCGGACGGCACCGTGCTCGTCGCCGGGCAAACGCGCTCGCCTGACTTCCCCGTGGGCCCGGACGGGGTGCAGTTCGCGCACGCCGGCGGCGCCGATGCGTTCGTCGTGCGCCTCGACGCCGACTTGACCACCCGACTCGCCGGTACGTTTCTCGGCGGCCAGGGCGACGACGGCGCCGTGGCATTGGCCGACGCGGACCCGGCCGCCCTGTACGTGACGGGCACGACGACGTCGGCCGAATTCCCGACGACCCCGGGCGCGCTGAAAACCGCCCTCGGCGGCACGCGCGACGCATTCCTGGCGCGGCTCGACGCCGGCCTCACCGTCCTCGAAGCGAGCACGCTCCTCGGCGGCAACGTTTCCGACGCCTTCAACGAGGAAAGTGCGGTCTACGTGGGCGTCGACGGCGCCGAGGTCGTGTTCGCGGGCGGCTACGCTGCCGATGATTTCCCGAGCGTGGCCGCGGGCTATCAGCCGGCCCGCGCCGGAGGGCGCGACATCGTCGTCGCCCGTCTCGACCGCGCGCTCGGCAGCCTGCTTGGCGCCACCTACTACGGCGGCACGCGCGGCGACGTCGCCGAAAGCGCCGCCCTCGACGCCTGCGGCAACCTCTACCTCACGGGCATGACCAACTCGCCCGACCTGCCCGTCTCCGGCGACGCCTTCATGCCCGGCTTCACCGGCGGCAACGACGCGTTCGTGGCGCGTCTCGACCCGTCGCTCCGGGCCGAGTGCCCACGCAGCGGCGACGTCAACGGCGATGGCCGCGTCACGGCCACCGATGCCCAGGTGGCGCTGCTCGTGGTCCTCGGTCTCGTCACGCCGACGGCAGAGGAGCGTTGTGCCGCCGACTGCGACGGCCGCTGCCCCATCAGCGCGGCCGACGCCCAGGCCATCTTCGGCGTGGCGCTCGGGGTCTACGAGGGTTGCGTCGACGGCCTGCCCGGGCGGTAGCGGCCTTTTGCGGCAGGCGCCGGCGGCGGGGGCGGACCTACGCGGGGCGCGGGGCGAAAGCGCCGAACGGCTTGAGGCCCGGCCGCAGCCGGAACGTGCGCCGCGTGAACGTCGGCTGCTGGGCGATGTCGTGGCGCAGTTTGAACTCGGTGAGACGGATGAGGGCCGGCACCGCCAGGGCCGTCAGGCGTTGCTTGGCGTTCATCGGGCCGAGCGCGTGTTCGATACGCGCCTGCAAGGTTTTCAGCCAGGCGGCGCTCGTCTGCCCCACGTGCCCGCGGCTGCCGGCCACGAGCGGCAGGGCGGCCTTGACGTCCCTCGCGTAGCGCTCGGCCTTGGCGCGCACCCGCGGCGCCGGATGGTCGCGCAACGTCAGGTAGCCCGCGAGCAGGTTTTCGACGATGCGGAACACCGAAGGCCCGAGCCGGCTGAATTCCTCGCGGTAGAGCCGCCGCTGGATGGCCGAGAGTTCGGCCGCGCTCATATGCGGGTGGCGAAAGACGAGCGTGAAGCCGTCGTGCAGCGTGCGGTCGGCAACGGCGACCGGGTCGAGGCGGCCTTCGGCTTCCATGCGCCGGCGAAACGGGGTGGCCGGTGGCGGGCCGTAGATGAGAAACTGCGACATGGACGGCCGCAGGCTCAACAGTTCTTCGTATTCGGCCGCGATGACGGCGGGGGTCTGGTAGTCGAAGCCGATAATCATCGACGCGAGCACGCTGATGCCGTGCCGCTGCAGCTCGCCGAACAGTTCGCGGTACGACTGGCCTTCCATCTTGCTGTAGCCCGCGCGCGCGCCCTCGTAGCCCACCCAGACCCAGTCGATGCCCATCTCGACGAGTTCGCTCGGTGCGTACTGCGAAAGTGCCCGCACGCTGCTGAACACGCTGAGCGAGAGCGGCGGCAGGTCGGACTGCCGCACGGCTTCGAGAAACGAGCGGCCGCGCACCGGGTCGAGCAGAAAGTCCTCGTCGGTGATCCAGAACTGGTCCATGCCCGGGTGGCGGGCGCGCAGATCGTGGATGGCGCCGAGAATCGCGCGGCCATCCGGCAGGAAACGGATGTGCTTGCGGTCGTACTGGTGCGACGTCGCGCAGAAATCGCAGCCGTTCGGGCAGCCGAGCCCGGCGAAGATGTAGCCCGTCTCGCCGGGCAGGGGGATCGAGAGAAACGTCGAGCGCTGCGTGATGTCGGGCTGCACGATGGGGGCCGCGACGGGCTCACCGAGCAGCGCGCGCATGAAGGCCACCCCTTCGCCGCGACAGATGTGGTCGGCTAGCGGTTCGAGCTCGGCGCCGAGCGCCGTGCCGTAGCCGCCGAGCACGATGCGGCTCTTCGGGGCGTAGGTGCGCACGGCGCGCAGCATCGGCTTCAGTTTGTGCAGGGTGGCCGACACGAACGCGATGCCCACGTAGTCGTAGCCCTTTTTGACCTCGGCGATGAACTGCGCCATCGTCGGGTAGTGCAACGTGGTCGTCGGGGCCGCGAGGTTCGCGGCGATGAAGTCGATGCCCCATTGGGTGGTCGTGGCCCGTGTGCGAAAGGCGCCCTGGGCCCACATGATCTGGTGGGTGCCTTCGGCCGAGACGCCGAAGCCGTCGCCGTAGGCGGCGCCGAACGGCTTGCACACACTGCTCAACAACACGGTCTTGGTTGGCTCGGTCATGAGCGCGGGCTCCTCTCCGGTTTTGGCCGGCGGCGTCAGGACGGGCGCGCGCACCGCAAGGACGGCGCGGCGGGGTCCGGGCGGCAGGGTCCGGCGCGCGCATGGCGCACCGGCACTACGCAGTATGCCAGTTGCGTGTCATGGTTTTGTCACGAAACCGGGATTTCCGGTGGTTAGCGGCGCAGAAGCAGGTCCCTGTGCGGGGCTCGCGTGCCGTCCGAAAAGGTCGGCGACCTTTTTTCACGCCACGCCGTGCCGCCTGAAAAGGTCGGCGACCATTTTTCACGCCACGCGGTGCCGTCTGAAAAGGTCGGCGACCATTTTTCACGCCACGCGGTGCCGTCTGAAAAGGTCGGCGACCATTTTTCACGCCACGCGGTGCCGTCCGAAAAGGTCGGCGACCTTTTTTCGCGCCACGCGGTGCCGTCTGAAAAGGTCGGCGACCATTTTTCGCGCCACGCCGTGCCGACTGAGGCAGGCACCGACCGGCCTTGGCGGCATTCGCATCTCCCCGGAAGCGCGCCGCGCCCCCGTTGCACCGCCCCGCCGCCCGTGCCAATCTGAGGGTGCTCTTTCTCCTTGCGCGAAGCCGTTTCGACGCCGGCACGCGGCCGTCCGCGCCCGAGCGTCCGGGAGGTGGCCATGTCGGGGGTCCTGCGCATCCTGTGCGCGGCGGGCTGGCTCTTCACCCTGCCGCAGGTGGCGTTCGGGCAGATCTTCGCCGGGCCGGCGCCCCTCACCTGGACGGCGCTCTCGGGGCCGGACGAGACCGACATCCAGGCCATCGCGTGCGCCTCGGCGGGGCTCGACCTCGTGGCCGCGCGGCCCGACGGTACCCTCGTGCGCTATGCCGGGCCCGGGTTCACGTCGACGCTGCTGACGCTTGCCGAATTTCAGGCCGTGGCACCGGGGGTCACGCGGGTCGCAGCCCTCACGAACGGCCGCAGGCTCGACCGCGTCTTCGCCGGGCTCGAACGCTGGCCCGATGGCGGGCCCGTCGTGTCGTTTGCGCCGTGGGGGACGTTCGCCCTCGACACCGTGGCCACGGCAGACGAACTGCGCGCGCCGCTCGGCTGGACGTACGTGAACGCCTGCGGCATGGCGCCGGGGCCCGACAACGTGCTCTGGCTCGGTGTTGCGAACAGCCCCGGCGGCAATGCGCTGCTGCGGGTCGAGCTCAGCGCGCCCGAAGGCCAGCGCGTGACGCTGGCCCTCGACGAGGCCGGGCTGCTCGCGGCGCTCGACGTGCCGACGGCCACCGTCGCCTGGGGCTGTCTGCTCGCCGCCGACGACCAGGGCCGCACGTTCTTCCGCGTTGCGGCCACCATCCCGACCCCCACCGAGCCCGTGTCCTGGACGACGATCGTGCGCCGCAACGCCGACGGCACGCTCACCGAACTGACCGAGCGCGAGGCGAAGGCCGTCAGCGTCGACAACCACCCGGCGCTCGAAAGCTACCGCGCGCTCTCGCCGGCGAGCCGCATCACGACCGGGCTCCAGTGGGACGAGCGCTCGGGGCTGCTCCTCGGCTTCGGCCAGGGGCTCTATGCGCTCTCGCCCGAGCGGCCCGGGGCGGTGCAACTCGTCGCGGCGGCGCGCGAACTCGCGGCCTTTGCCCGCGCCTTCGGCGGCGACGACCTGCCTACCTATGGTCCCCAAGTGGGTTGCCTGACCGCGCTGGCCGAGGGGCGCTTCGGCTCCATCTGGCACGCCGCATTCTACGTGACCCTCGACGCGGGCCTCCTCGATGTCGACGGCGATGGGCTCCCGGGCCGCGCCGAGGCCGCGGCCGGCACCGACCCGCAAAACCCCGACAGCGACGGCGGCGGCATGCCGGACGGCGCCGAACTCCTCGACGGCACGGCCCCGCTCGTCCCGGGCGACGACCGCGCGTTCGCCGCCGAGCCCGAGGCCCGCAGCTTCTCGTTTCGCTACCCCGGCTCGGCGTTTCGCGAGTCGATCGGCAACCCGCCCTACCTGCACCCCTTCGGCCTCGTCACGCGAGACGGCGAGGTCCTCGTGCGCGCGCAGGACGAGCCGGCCCTCTACGCTTTCACGGACTTCGACCGTCCGGGCGCGGCGCAGGGCCCACCGGGGCTCGCCGGACGCATGGCGCCAGGCCGCGACGGGTCGGTCTACGGGGTGCTCGAAAACGGCCCGGGGCTCAACACGGTCGTGCGCGTCGCACCCGACGGGAGCGCGTCCGAGGTACGGACGCTCGACGCCATCCGCGCGCTCGCCGGCCCCACCGCCGAGCCCCTGGCGGTGGCCGAGGACGGCGCCGGCGACGTGTTCATCGGCTGCACGACGGGGCACCTGCTGCGCGTCGCGGCAACCGGCGAGGCGAGCGTCGCCTACGACGCCACCGCCGACCGCGAGGCCGCCGGGCTCGAGGCCGACGGCTGGTGCACGCCCGAATGCTCCTGCACGAACCGGGTCACCTCGCTCGCCTTCGACGCCGTCCGCGATCTCCTCTACTTCTGGCTCGAAACGCGCTGGGACTGCCCCGGCGACGACCCGACCGCGGCCGTGCTCATCGCGCGGCAGGCGGACGGCACGCTCCACCGCGTCGCCACCGACGAGGCGCTCTACCAGGGCACGGGCACGGTCATGCCCATCGCGACCGTGCTCGACACGGAGCCCGACGGAGAGGGCGGTCTCTGGGTGCTCGCGGCGTTGACGAGCGGCCTCGCCGCGCGTTCGCTGACCCATCTCGACGCGGCCTTTGCGCCGCACCCGTACCCGCGCCTCGGGGCACCCGGGGCCCTGACGCTGCCCGGCGCCGACCCGGACGTCTCCGACTTCTTCGCCGGCGCCGAGGACCTGCTCGTCGGCGCCACGCGGCGGCTCTTCGTGCTCGCCGGCGTCGACCCGAGCGACTCGCCCGGCCACCTGCTCGGCGAGGTCGTCCCGCTCGATCGGGGGCTGCATGGCGGCGACCTCGTCGTCGTGTCCGAGAACCCGCCGCTCATCGGCAAGGTCCTGCCCGACGGCGGCGGCGTGCGCATCTACGAGGGCACACCGCTCGAGAGGCCGCTCGCCGTCGCCGCGACCGACGAACTCGTGGCCGTCTCGGACGGCGACCTCCAGGCGGTGGTGCTCTTCCCCGTGCAGAACGGGCGGCTGCGGGCCTTCCAGGTCTACCCTGACGTTGGCAACCCGAGCGGGCTCGACATCGCGGCCGACGGCACCGTCGTCGTCGCCGACATGGCCGCCAACCGCCTCGTGCGCATCGACCCGGCCACCGGCAGCGTCGAGACGCTCTTTGCCTCCGACTTGCTGCGCATGCCCGGCGACGTGGTGCTGCTCGCCGACGGCAGCATCGCCGTGACGGCCAACGAGGCCGGGCAGGTGCTGCGCTTTGCACCCGACGGCACGCCGGTCCTGCTCGCCGAGTACCCGAGCCCGTGGGCGCTCGCCGTCGTGTCCGGCGAGTCCTATGCCGTGGCCTCGATCTATGCCGGGATCCCGCCGGCGCGCATCTATGGCGTGGACTTCACCCCGCAGCTGCTGTCGGATGCCGGGGGCTACACCGGCCTTGCCGAACTGCGCTCGGGCGGCGTTGCCGCGGCGCCCGACGGGGCGGTGTTCTGGATTGCGAAGAACGCCGAAGACCCGGTGCTGGCCCCGTTTGCCCACGAGGACGCACTCTTCCGGGTCGACGCGGCCGGGCGCGCCGAATGCCTGGCCGCGACCGGGCTCACCGATGTCGCCCGCGTGCGCCCCGTCGCCGAGCCGCTGCCGGCCGTTCCGCAGCCCGTGACCCCGCCGCCCGACGCGGGCGGCGGCGACCTGAGCGGCGACGCCGGCGGCGGCGCGCC
>CAYRCM010000231.1:0-9152 GCA_964422715.1 uncultured Myxococcales bacterium
CGGCGGGCCGGCCGGCGCGGCGCTCGGGGGCGCGGGCGGCGGCGGGGTCGCGGCGCGCAGGCCGAGCCCGCAGAACAGCACCCCCAGCATGACCCATACGCGCGTCACGGAGCCTCACTCCACCGGAATGCGGTAGCGCAGTTTGGTTTCGTAGCGCCGGGTGGGGGCCGCGGTGCCGGGGTCTTCGTAGACCCGCAGGTTGCCTTCGAGCGACAGGCGATCGGACAACTTGAACTCGAAACCGGTCTGGTACGCGGTGGTGGTGCCGCCCTGCTGGACCACGCGGGCACGCAGCACGGCGAGCCGCCCGAGCCGCTTCATGACCGCGGTGTCGATGCCGCCGGCCTGCGTGAAGCCGATGCTGACGGTGTCGACGAACGCCGAGAGCATGGTCTTGCGCACGATGTCGGCCAGGTCGTCGGTCAGCAGCGAGAAGCTCGACTGGTTCGTGAGCCGCCGGGTGGGGTCGGACGGCTGGCCCGTGACGATGAGCGACCACAGATCGGCCTCGGTGAAGCGGCTGTCGTCGCTCGTCGGCTTGATGTCGAGGTTCGGATAGACGCCCTCGATGAACAGCGTAATGGTGGCGTTGCGTTCGAGTTGTTCGGGCAGCGCCTCGCTGCCGCTTTCGGCCACGCGACCCGGGCTTTCGGCCTCGAAGTAGCTGATGTCGGTGCGCGCCTGCACGCCCAGATGCGGCTGGCTCGGGTCGCCGCGGAAGTCGACGGTGCCCTGCACTTCGAAGTCGCGCTTGAAGACGTTGTACGTGACCACGCTGCCGGGCAGGATGTCGACGCGGTCCCAGAGCAGCGGCCGGGCGAGCGTGCCGTCGAGTTGGAGGTTGAAGGCCAGTTCCATATCGGCCCGGCCGGCCGGAAACTTGCTGCGCACCTCGAAGTTGCGGCCCACGATGGACACGTCGAACTCGAGATTCGCGAGCGCCGGCACGGCCTCGGTGAGCGACAGCGTGGGCGCAGCCTGCTCGCGCCCGAGCACACCGCCGAGCGCCCGCGTCAGCGTGTCGAAACTGCGGTAGTAGGCGCCTTCCTGCACCATGACTTCGCCTGAGAGCCGGTGCCAGCGGTTGTCGGGGTCGGCGAGGCGGTCGAATTCGTAGCGCAGGTTGGGCGCACAGGTGACGCTGTACTGCTGTGATGCGGCGTAGTTGAGGTCGGTGCCGGCGAGGTGCAGCGTGCCCTTCATGGGCAGCCAGTTCTGCAGGTCGATCGTGCCCCACAGCGAGAAGACGCCGTCTTCCAGTTCGCCGCGAATGCCGGACTCCTGCGGAATGACGACGCGCTGCACCGGGTTCGGGCCGGGCTCGCCGGTCAGCCGGATTTCGCTGCCCGACGCCAGGCGGAATTCCTGACCAAGGCCTCGCGGCAGCACCTGCACGCCGTCGAAGACGAGCCGGCCGCGCACGAGCGGTCGCGCGAGCGGCCCGGCGACGTGCAGCGCGCCGCGACCGTTGTCGAGCGCTTTGCCGAGGCAACTCGCGGCCGCGGGGGTCAGCAGCTCGGGGCTTTCGGCCACCGTCACGCGCCCTTCGAGCACGGCGAACGAGCGCTTGTACGCCCGCAGCAGGTCGGCGCCGAGGCTGCCGGCCACGAAGAGGTCGGCGGCACCCTCGGGCGACACGAGCCCGCAGACGGCGAGGTCGTCGCCCACGCCGCCACGCAGTCGCAACCCCTGCACCGCCAGGCCCTCGGGGGTCCAGCGCAGGATGGCCGGGTCGGGGCTCGTGTAGCGCAGGTTGCTGTCGCTCGTGGCGAGCCGCAGGCCGGCGCGCGGCAGGTGCAGCGCGACGTCCCAGGGCACGGCATCGCTCGGACGGAAGTCGTAGGCGACGACGAGCCGGCCGTTGAGCACGACTTCGCTCAGCAGGTCGCGCACGGCCGCGATCTGCGCCCGCAGGTCGAGGTCGAGGATGTCGACGAACAGATCGAGCCGCTCGGGCGCGAGCCCCCGCAGCTGCAGCGCCGACGACGGCCCGATGGCGAGGCCCTTGAAGAACGGCTCGGCGCCGATCTTGAGCGGCCCTCCGGCGGCCCGCGTGAGCCGCAGCACGGCGTCGCCGAGTTTCAGGTTGCGCGACGGACGCACGCCCTCGGCGGAAAGGCGCACCCACAGTTTCTGGATGGGGATGCGGGCGTCGAGTTCGGGCTCGGCGAGGGTGCCGCCGAGTTTCACTTCGAGCCCGAGCGAGCCCGTTACGGGCAGCGGCTTGCCGATCATGCGCCACAGGCTGGTCAACGTGAGCGGCACGAGTTTCAGGCTGCCCGAGAGCGCCCCGGTCTTGCGGTCGAGCGTGCCCGAGCCGCTCACGTCGAGCCCGCTCGGGCTCGTGATGCGCAGCTCGCTGAGCCGCAGTTGCCGCGCGTTGGCCTCGACGCGGGTGACGACGCGGTCGAGCACTTCGCCGCCGAGCCGCAGCCCCCAGAGCCGCAGCGCCCCGGATCCGACGAACGAACGGCGCAGGTCGGCGAGGTCGCCCTGCACGGCGCAGTCGTGGAGCGCCGCCCGGCCCCCGATGGCGGCCCGCGGAAACAGGTGCCCCACGTCGAGGTCGTCGACGCGCACGTTGTCGAGGCGAAACGGGTAGGTCTTCGGCCGCACGAGCAGCGAGCCCTGCCAGAGACGCAGCTGGCCGTCGAGCGAGGCCTGCGCCCAAGGCGCCCTGAGGCGCAGCCCCTGGACCGAAAGGCGACCGTCGCTCAGCCGGAAGCGCAGCCGCGCGTCGTCGGCGCGCAGGCCCGCCACGCGAGGGCCGGTGGCGATGAGCCGGCCCTGGGCCTCGGGGTTGGCGAGGCTGCCGGATATCAGGGTGTCGCGCACATCGAGGCCGCCGCCAATCCCCGGGGCTCCGAGCGCGGCTGCGAGCGGCGCCACGTCGGGCAGGGCGGCGTCGAGCTGCACGTCGAGCGTGCGTTCGGCCAGATCGACGCTGCCTTCGACGTTGAGCGTGTCGCGGCCGGCGCGCGCCTCGACGCCGGTCAGGCGCAACGTCGGCGCCCGACCCTGGGGGGCCGTGACGTCGAGCGTCCCGGCGAGATCGTAGGCGCCCGCAAGCGCCGGGTGGCCGGCCGTGTCGCGGGTGGCTTGCAGATCGGCCTGCACCTGGGCGCGCAGCGTGGGTAGCGCGGGAGCCTCCCCGAAGAGCGCCCCCTGCACGTCGAGTCGGCCGCTCACCGTGCGCGCCAGCTCGGCCGGCACCGGCAGTCTGAAGAGGCTCCCGAGCTCGGTCGCGACGCGCTGCAAGTCGAGGTTCTGCAACGCGAGTTTTCCGGCAAACACGTGGTTTGCGCCGGCGGGATCGCTGCCGTTCGCGTCACAGAACGGACAGACGAAACGGTTGTCGCGCGGGGCGTATCGGGCCTCCCGCAAGTCGAGGTGGCCGGCGCAGGCGTCGGCCGCGAACTGCGAAACCCGGACGTCGAAGGAGCGGCCGTCGGCCGGGCGCGGCCGCAGTTCGCCCGCGAGGCGCACGCTGTTGAGGTCGGCCGCGGCAAGCCGCAGGGTCGGGGCCAGGAGGTCGAGCGCGACGGTCGGGCTCGAGAGTGGGCCCCCGGCCAGCGCCCGCAGCCGGAACGCGCCGCTGAGCGGCACCGGCACGAGGCCGGCGATGAGCCGATCGGCGGTGCTCCCGGTGAGCGCCGCGTGGGCGAGCAGGCGGCGTTCGCCCTCGAGCAGAACCGCCACGCCGCCGTCGAGGTGCAGCCCGGAGAGGAACCCGCGCAGCCGCTCGACGAAGACGTTGCGCCCGCGATAGGCGAACCCCGAGGCCTGGAGGTCGGTGGCGGACACGTCGACCGGCAGGGCGTGGGCCGCGTTCAGCAGCCCGGGCCGCAAGACGGCGAAACCGCGCGGCATGGCCACGTGCGCGACCTCGACCGTGGTCTGGAGGGGGCTCGTGCCGGCGACGCGCACGCGCCCGGCGCTTGCAGAAACCCCGCGCAGCTGCGCGTTGCCGTCGCGGAAGTGCAGGTTGACCACCCCGTCGCGCGTGAGGATGTGGTCGACCTCGATGAACAGCGGCTTCGTGCGCGGCGGCTTCGGGGGCCCCGGGGGCGGATGGCGTGGCCGGAAGACGTCGGCGATGGTGGGCCGCCCGCCAAGCCGGAAGTCGATGTTGACTTCGTAGTTGCGCACGAAGGCCTCGGCGAAACGCAGGGTGACCGATTTCTCTTTGCGGATGAGGCCATGCACGATGTAGTCGAACAGCACGGCGAAATCGACTTCGGCCGTGACCTCGCCCGCCCGGATGACGCTCTCGCCGCGCTCGGTGATGAAGTGGGCGTCGACGACGCGGGCCCGCCACGGGGCCGGGCCCCACTCGATGGCGCCGAATTCGATGCGCCCCGGCAGGAAACGATCGGCCACCTGCTCGATCAGCACCCGCGCAAAGCCGCTGTTCAGAAAGAAGTAGATGAGGAAGTAGAGGGTCAGAACGAACAGCGCGAGCCGGAACGCCACGACCGAGAGAATGTGCGCGAGCAGAAAGACGATCGTGAGGACGAGTTGGACGACCCGCGCCACCCCGCGCCCGAGGGCGCGTACGACGCCGCCGCCCGGCCTGTCGTGGACGGGCTCGGTCATCGGCCCGGCGCCCTGGAACGTCCGTAGCGCCAGAGTCCCGCGGGGCCTTCGAGTTCGGCCCGGCGCGCATCGTGGCGCCAGACGGAACCGGCGGCGGGCGCCGCCGCCTCGGCCGGCCCGACCGCGCTGAAGACCGTGGCGCGGCCCGGCGGGCCGACCTGCACGCTGCCTGCGGCGAGCCGCGTGGAACTCGGCGAACGCAGTTCGGGACCGGCGAATTGCGCGCGCACCGTGAGCGGGCCCACGAACTTCTGCGCGACGTCGGCCGGCAGCCCGCTCGTCGCGTGCAGCCACAGCCCGACCCGGGCCGCGTCGGCCAGTTCGCCCGTGAGGTCGACGGTGAACGGCAGACGCGGGGGCAGCGTGAGCGTCATGCGGCCCTGGCCGGTGGCGTGCCAGCGCTCGCCCTCGGCTTCGAGATCGAACGCCACGAGCCGCGCATCGGGCAACTGAATGGCCAGTTCGGTGGTCAGCCGCGGCTTGCGCCACGTGTAGCCGGCCGCCTCGGCTTCGGCGGCCACGAGCCCGGGGATGCGCAGCGTGCCGTTGTAGCCTTCGAGCGTGCCTTCGGCCCCGTCGAGACGCAGCGCGCGGGCCGCAAACGGCGGCAACCGCACGTCGTCGGCCGTGACGCCGCCGAGCGTCACGGCGAGGCGCGCGGCAGGCAGTTTTCGCAGCCAGCGCCAGGCGGACTTGGGCCCGCGCACGAGTTCCGCCGGCACGGCCCACGGGCTGACCACGCGGCTCGCGAGTTGCGCCCGGCCCGCGGCACGCAGGTTCGCGAGGCGGCTGCCGCCGACCCCCTGCCAGTCGCCGAGTTCGAGCGCACCGAGTTCGAACCGTGCCACTTCGAGGCCGGTCCTGAGGCGCACGTCGCGGGCGACGAACCCCTGGAGCACGCCGGCCGCGAGCGGCAGGCGCGGGGCGGCCAGCCGCGGCAATTCCAGGGTGAAGTGCTTGCCGTCGCCGCTCGCGCGGGCCTCGAAGGTGACGGGCGCGCCCGGGGCGCCGCCCGTGAGGTTGGCGAGCAGCGCCGGAGCGAGCGCCCCTTCGGCCGCGTAGTCGAAGGCAATGGGCCCGCTCGGGAAGGCCATGGTGGGCCGCACGCGCAACGTCTCGCCAGCGATGTCGAGGGCCACGGACGCGGCGTTGAACCCATCGCCACGCCAACGAAACTGGTCGATGCGGGTGGTCGTCCAGCCGAGCCAGACGCCTCCGGGTCCGAGTTCGGTGCCGGCCGGCGGGGCGAAGCGCGTGCGCAGGTCGGCGGGCAGGACCTTTTCGAGCCCGCGGGCGAAGATTGCCGCCGTGACCCCGCGCGCGTCGGCGTCGATTTCGAGCGCGCCCGCGGGGCCCACCTGCAGCCGGCCGTGGGCGTCGACGCCGGCGAAGTCGAGCCCGAAACGCGGCCAACGCAGGTGCACGCGGCCCCGCAGCAGCCGAATGTCGTCGATGGCCAGCACGAAGCGGGACGGTTCGCTCGGCGGGGTGGGCGGTCGCGGCGGCCGGCCGGGCCGCTTGAAGGCCTCGACGAGCCCGAGCCGGCCGTCGCCGTCCCAGTCGAGCGTCAGTTCGAAGTCGACGGCCGTGGCGCCCGCAAGCAAGAACAGGGGCCCGCTGCCGTCGCGCTCGGCGACGTCGGCGGCCACGTAGGCGGCACGCAGCCGTTCGCCACCGTCGCGGCCCCGCACGACGACGTCGTAGAGCCGGACTTCGCCCGGCCAGGGCTCGACCTCGATTCGGCCGAACGTGAGCGCGCCGGGCGGCAGGTCGCTCAGCAGGTGGCGAACGACCTCGCGGCCGAGCGAGCCGTGGTTCAGGGCGAAGTACGCGAGGCAAACCAGCGTGGCGGGCACGAGCACGAACACGAACGCGAGTACCCGCAGCAGTCCCATCCAGCGCCGCATGTGCGGTCTCCCTGTCAAAAGCACCGCGGACCGGGCGCCATCATAGCACCCGGCTCGCCCCCGGGCCACACCGCGGGCACGTCCTCCAGTCGTCGGTTTTCCCGGTCGGCCAGCGGATTCGGGGCCCCGGCGCGAAGTTGACACCGAGCCGCGGGAGCGGCTACCGTGCGGCCTTGCGGGGGGTAGGGGAGGCAAACCCATGGCCAGTCTCGGTCGTACCGCGGCACTCGGCGGTTGCTTCGCTGCAGCTCTTTTCTGCCTCGGTCCGCTCGCCGGGGGGGCCGAGCCGGCAGCGCCCACGGCAGCCCCCGGAGCCGCCGTGCTGCCACCGTTGAAGGCCCCCGGGCAACTCGGCAGCGTCTCGGCGCGCGGCTGCGTGGTGTGTCACGAGGGGCTCGTGCGGCAGTGGCGCCAGTCCATGCACTCGGCGGCCTACGTCGACCCCGAATACCAGGAAACGTGGCGTCAGCTCGGCCGGCCGGCGGCGTGCCTGCCCTGCCACCTGCCGCTCAGCCAGGCCCGGCCGCAGCTGCCCGACGGCAGCGCCAACCCCGACTACGAACCGCTGCTCGGCGACGAAGGGGTCGGCTGCGCCGCCTGCCATGTCCGCGACGGCTTCGTGCTGACGCCCCGCAAGCAGCCGTCCAAGGCGGCCCGCGAGGCGCATCCCGTGCGCACGCAGACGGCGCTCGAAAGCGCCCAGTTCTGCGCCGAATGCCACCAGAGCAGCGAACCCGGCAAGGCCATCTACAACACCTATCGCGAGTGGGCCGAGAGTCCCCAGGGCAAGCGCGGCATGAGCTGCCAGGACTGTCATCTCGAACCCCGCCCCGCCATCGGGGCCGACGGCCAGCTGCTGCGCCAGAGCAACCACAAGATCGTGGGCGCGCACAGCGACCCGCAACTCGACCGGGCCCTGTTCGTCGATGTGCGGCTCAACCAGCCGACGTTTGGCGACGGCGACACCGTTCAGGCCCGCGTCACGGTCACGAACCGCGGCGCCGGGCATTTTGTCCCGTCCGGCAGCCCGTTCCACCGCATCCGCCTCACGGTGGGGATCGCCGACGAAAACGGGCAGTTCCTCTCGTCCGAGACGCGCTGGTTCGGGCGCTCCGTGCGCTCGTTCGTGCCCTTCGCCGAGGGCGACGACACGCGCATCGCCCCGGGTGAGACGGTCGAACAGACCTATCGCGCCCTGTTCACGGCCGCAACGGGCGACGAACGCTACCTCACCGTGCAGCTCACGTATTTCCTGCTGCCGCCCGATCTCGCGACCGAACTCGGCATCCCCGAAGAGATCGTGGCCCGCACGTTTGCGACGCACGTCGTTCCGCTGAACCGCTGATGGCAAGCCCGCGCCCCGATTGCCCCCCCTGCCCCGCGCCTGCGACCGAGGCGGCGGGCGCGGCCCTCGCTGCGCCGCTGCCCGGCGTGCGCAAGGCCGACATCAAGTTGGGCTACCGCTGCAACAACCGCTGCCTGCACTGCGTCATCGCCGACCAGCGCGACGCCGCGCTCCGCAAACTGGGCCGCGAAGACCGCGGCAGCGCCGAGTTCGTGCGCGAAATGCGCGACAGTCGCCAACGGGGGTTCACCCACGTCGTATTCACGGGCGGCGAGCCGACCATTCGACGCGACCTGCCGCGCCTCATGGCGGCGGCACGCGCGATGGGTCTGCGCATCCATGTCCAGACCAACGGGCGCCTGCTCGCCTACCGCCAACTCGCCGAACGGCTGGCCCCGTTCGAGGCCGTCTTCGTCGTGGCGCTCCACGGCGGGACGGCGGCCACCCATGACCGCATCACGCAGGTGCCGGGCAGTTTCGCCGAGACGACGGCCGGCATCGCGAACCTCGTGGCGCTCGGCCAGCGCGTCGTCGGCAAGACGGTGCTCTCGCGGCTCAACGTGGCCGAGTTGCCCGCCATCGCGGCGCTGCTCGTCCGGCTCGGCGTGCCCGCCATGAACTTCGCCTTCCCGCACGCCCTCGGCTTCGCGCGCCTGCACTTCGACGAGGTTGTGCCCCGCTACGCCGACGCGGTGCCGCCGCTCATCGCGGCGCTGCGCGCCCACGGCCGCGAAGCGCGCATCATGGTCGAGGCGGTGCCCGCTTGCCTCCTCCCGGACTTCGCCGAACACATCGTCGACCAGGCCGGGCCTTCCGCCGTCGAGGAGAGCGAACACAAGCAGCTCGCCGAACCCACCCGCGACTGGTTTGCCGCGCGGCGAGAAATGCGCGTAAAATTCGCGGGTTGTCCGCAGTGCCGCCACGATGCGCAATGCGAAGGGGTGTGGCGCGAATACGTCGAGCGCTTCGGCACGAGCGAATTCCGGCCCGTGGCCCCCCGTTGACGGGGGCGTAGGAGACTGTCGACCATGGTCGAAAAGCGCGAGTTCATCGTTTTGAGCGTTGTGCTGGCGGGTCTCAGTTTCCTCGCCGGCTGGGCGCTCGGCAGCCGCAGCGTGCCCTACGCCACGACCCACGTCGCGGCTGCGGGGGATGCGGCGGCCGGCCCCGACCGGCGTCCGGAGGCGGCCGCGCCCACCCCGCCGGCGGCCCCCCCCCCCGCCCCCCCCCCCCCCCCCCCCCCCGCCCCGCCGCCCCCCCCCGGCCCGGCCCCCCCCCCCCCCCGCCCCCCCCCCCCCCACCCC
>CAYRCM010000232.1:0-9128 GCA_964422715.1 uncultured Myxococcales bacterium
CGCGCCCCGCAGCCGCGCCTCGGCCGCGGCCGCGCGCTCGGGCAGCGGGCGTACGCCGCCGATCGCGATGCGCACGTCGCCGCAGCGCCCGGTCGGGTCGCGTTGCAGCCGCACGGCGACGCTCGCAAGCGCATAGTCGGTCTCGGTGAAGCGGAACTTGCCGTAGTCGGCGGCCGTGTCGGCGCCGAGGGCCGCGACCCGGAAGCCCGTGACGAGTTCGTGCGGCGCGAGCGCCTTGCGGGGGTGCTCGGCCAGGAAGGTTGCGATGGGCACGGCGCGCGGCGCCTGCCCGTGGGCGGCGACGAGAGCCTCGGCGTCGAGTACGAGCAATGCCACCGGCAGGTCGGACCAGGGGAAGACCTGGACGACGTTGCCCGCGAGCGTCACCGCGTTGCGAATGAGCCGGGAGCCGACGCTCGCCGCCGCCGCTCGCAGCAGCTGCCCGGCCGGGCCTTGCAACGGAGCGCCGGCCAGAGCCTGCATACGGACCGTGGCGCCGAGGGCCAGCACGCCGGACTGCTCGGCGATGCCGTCGAGCCCGAGCGCGCTCAGGTCGACGAGGCGCCTGATGCGCGCAGGCCGCGCAAGGGCCAGGCTGGTGCCGCCCCCGAGCGGCAGGGCCTGGCCTGCGGACTCGGCAAGCAGCGCGAGCGCCTCATCGACCCGCGCGGGCCGGACAACATCGGACAACGAGGGCATGCCCCCTCCCTGTCAGCCGCCCCCGAGCGGCAGAAATATGGTCACGCGTTGGCCCGCGCTGAGCGGGTGGTCGCGCACCACGCGGCGGCCGTCGACCATGAAGTGGAGCCGGGCTTCGTCTTCGGCCGTGAAGCCGAGCGCGGCAACGAGCCCTGCGAGCGTGGGCGGCTCGGGCAGCGGCACCGTCGCTTTCGTGGCCAGTCCGGCCGGGCGGCGCACCGGGCCGAGGAAATGCAGGTCGACGGTGCTCACTTCGGTTCCTGCGGGGCCAGTCGTTCGGCGCGCCGGGGCAGGTCGAATCGCAAACCGGTGCGCGCCGCGGCGCGCGCGGCCATGTCGCGGGCCACGCGATTGGCCCGCTGGATGAGATCGGCTTCGTCGACGTGCAGCAGCCGCCCGTCGCGCACGACCACTTCGCCATTGACGACGGTGTACGCCGTGCGACTGCGCGTGCCGCAGAACAGCAGCGCGGCCACGGGGTCGAGGGCCGCCCCGGCGTAGCCGATGTCGTCGAGCCGCCAGATGGCCAGGTCGGCGACTTTGCCCGGGGCGATGACGCCGATGTCGTCGCGTCCGAGCACCTCGGCGCCACCGACCGTGGCGAGGCGCAGGGCGCGGGAGACCGGCATGGCGTCGACGCCCGTGCCGATGCGGTGTACGAGCAGGCAGTTCTGCACTTCGCGCAGGAAATTGGAGGCGTCGTTGGACGCGCTGCCGTCGACGGCCAGGCCCACGGGCACGCCGGCTTCGACCATGGCCGGAACCCGCGCCACGCCCGAGCCGAGGCGCATGTTCGACGTGGGACAATGGGCGATGCCGGTGCGCGTGGCCGCGAGCCGCTGCAACTCGGCGTCGTTGAAGTGGACGCCGTGCGCGAACCACACGTCGGGGCCGAGCCAGCCGAGGCTTTCCATGTAGTCGAGCGGCCGCTTGCTGTGCAGCTCGATGCAGAAGTGCTGCTCGTCGAGCGTCTCGGCGAGGTGCGTGTGCAGGCGCAGTCCGAGCCGCCGCGCGAGCACGGCCGATTCGCGCATGAGCTCGCTCGTGACCGAGAACGGCGAGCAGGGGGCCAGCGCCACGCGGCACATCGAGCCCGGCGCCGGGTCGTGATAGCGCGCCGCGACGCGTTCGCAGTCGCGCAGAATGGCGTCTTCGCTCTGCACCACGTCGTCGGGGGGCAGCCCGCCCTTCGAGCGTCCTCGGCTCATGCTGCCGCGCGTCGGATGGAAGCGCACGCCCAGGTCGGCGGCCGCGCGGATGCTGATGTCGAGCAAGTCCGCCGGCCCCTTCGCCGGGAACAGGTACATGTGGTCGGCGACGGTGGTGCAGCCCGTGAGCAGCAGCTCGGCGAGCCCGACGCGCACGCCGACGTCGACCGCCTCGGGCGTGATTTCGCGCCAGATTTCGTAGAGATCGACGAGCCAGTCGAAGAGTTTGGCATCCTGCACGCGCGGCACGGCGCGCGTCAGTGTCTGCGTCAGGTGATGGTGGGTGTTGACGAAGCCGGGCGTGATGACGCAGCCGCGCGCGTCGATGATGTTGTCGACGGTGAGCGACTCGTCGTCGAAATCGCCGCCAACGGCGCGGATGAACGGCCCGTCGATGAGCAGGCTGGCGTTGCGCAACACGGCGCCGTCGGGCGCCATGGTCACGATGGCGTCGGCATTGAGAATGAACATGCGGCCCATGCGGAGGCTCCCGGGCGCTCCCCTGGGTGGAGCGCGGTGAGCCGCCATCGTAGCGTCTAGTCGCAACCCCGGGCAAGCCCCCACGGCGGGGCTGCGCATCGGGGCGCGGGCCTCGGGCGGATTCGCGGCTCGTGGGGTGGGGACTGCTGGACCTCGATGGACGGGCACTACAGGCGTTCGAGGATGACCGCCTTGCCCATGCCGCCGCCGACGCACAGCGTGGCGAGCCCGTAGCGAACGCTGCGCCGCTGCATCTCGTGGGCGAGCGCCCCGACGATGCGGAGCCCGGTGGCGCCGACGGGGTGGCCGAGACCGATGCCGGAGCCGTTGACGTTCGTGATGGCGCGGTCGAGGCCGAGCCCGCGTTCGCAGGCGATGTACTGGGCGGCGAAGGCCTCGTTGAGTTCGACGAGCCCGATGTCGGAGAGCGCGAGGCCGGCGCGCTGCAGCGCCTTCTCGCTGGCCGGCACGGGGCCCCAGCCCATGAGGAGCGGGTCGACGCCGGCCACGGCGTGGCTGACGATGCGCGCGAGGGGCTTGAGACCGAGCGCCGCGGCCCGTTCGCCGGACATGAGGACGGCCGCGGCGGCCGCATCGTTGATGGCCGACGCGTTGCCCGCCGTGACGGTGCCGCCATCCTTGAAGGCCGGTTTCGCCTTGGAGAGGTCGGCCAGCGTGAGGTCGGCGCGCGGGTGTTCATCGACGACGCAAACCTTGGGCGGCTTGCCACGCTGCGGCAGCTCGACGGGCACGATTTCGCCTTCGAAACGCCCGCTCTTTTGGGCCGCCGCGGCGCGCTGGTGGCTCGTGAGCGCGAGTTCGTCCTGCTCGGCGCGGGTGATGCCGTACTTCTCGGCCAGGTTCTCGGCCGTGATGCCCATCATGATGTGGTGGATGGGATCTTCGAGCCCCTGCCACAAGCCGTCGATGACCTGCGCGTGGCGCATACGCTTGCCCCAGCGCATGTCGTAGAGCACGTAGGGCACGTTGGACATGGCCTCGACGCCCGCCACGAGGACGCATTCGGCCTCGCCGCACCAGATCTTCTGCGCTGCGAACACGAGCGCCTGCATGCTGGACGCGCATTGGCGCTGGATGGTGACCGCGGGCACCGTTTCGGGGATGCCGGCGCGCAGCGAGATGACCCGGGCGATGTTGATTTCGTCGGGCCGCATCATGCAGTTGCCGACGATCACGTCTTCGGGCTCGTCGGGCCCGATGCCGGCCTTCTGCAACGCCGCGCGGACCGCCACGATGCCGAGGTCGCAGGCCGAAACGTCCTTGAACATGCCACCGTAGTCGCCGATGGCGGTGCGCACCGCGCTGACCAGAACCACGTCTCGCATCGCATTTCTCCCGTGGCTTAGCGGCCTTCGAGGATGTCGGCCGCCGCCGTCTTGTCCGATGAGTGCACGAACGCATCGAGGATGCGGTAGCTGTTGGTGCGGTCGGCGATGCGGCCCGCCAGGAATTTCAGGGCCGCGATCTTCTCGCTGCTGAACGCGAAGCTGTCGAGGATGGCACGCACCTGGTCGCAGGTGACGGCGCGGTCGCGCAGCGCGAGCTGCAACTGACGCATCTTCACGTCGCCGCTCGGCTCGTCGGCGAGGCTCGTCTGCAGGGCGGCGAAGGCTGCCTCGCTGACGACGGGCGGCGCCTCGGGCTGGGGCGGCGGGGGCGGCGCCACGGGAGGCGGGGGCAGGGCAGCCGGGGCGTTGCGCAACAGCACTTTGAGCTGGCGCACGATGCCCTCGATTTCCGTCGCCTGCTGCAGCATGAACTCGCGCCGCTGGTGCGGCGGACGGTGCGTGGCCGACGCGCTCTGGATGGCCTCGGCGCGGCGCAGCAGCAGGTCGAAGTGGTGTTCGAGCACCCGGGCATCGACGACCACCGGCACGGGCCGCGGCGCGGCCGCGGTGAGCGCCGGAGCGCCCAGCGAAACGAGGATGGCAGCGAACAGGATGGGTCTCATGCGTCGTCTCCCCATGCGCTGGTGCGGGTGTTGGCTGGGCGTGCCGCAAGGCCGCGAGCCGCGGCGCGTCCGGGCGCACTCTACCGCTCACCGGCGGTCGTGTCGAGCGCGCTTCGGCGTGGGGCCGTGGGACCCCACGGCGGCCTGGGGACTGCCGCGCCAGCGTCGCGGCTTGATCCCCAGGGCCGACTCCTCTAGTATCGCGGCGCATCGTAAGAAATGGCGTCCCGCGCGCGGACCCGGAAAGGACAGTATCCCATGGCCTTCACGTTGCCCCCGCTGCCCTTCGACAAGGCGGCTCTGCAGCCCTATCTCAGTGCCGAGACGCTCGAATTCCACCACGGCAAACACCATCAGGCCTACGTCACGAACCTCAACAAGCTGATTGCCGGCACCCCGCTCGAAAGCCAGTCGCTCGAAGACATCATCCTCAAGAGCGAGGGCGGCATCTTCAACAATGCCGCGCAGGTCTGGAACCACACCTTCTACTGGCATTCCATCCAGCCCGGCGGCGCCCCGCTCGGTGGCGCCTTGCTCGCGGCCATCGAACGCGACTTCGGCTCCTACGCAAAATTCCGCGAAGAATTCACGAACGCCGCCATCACGCAGTTCGGCTCCGGCTGGGCCTGGCTCGTTCTCGACGCCGGCAAACTGCGCGTCACGAAGACCGGCAACGCCGATTTGCCGCTGCGCGCGGGCCAGAAGGCGCTCCTCACCATCGACGTCTGGGAACACGCCTACTACATCGACTACCGCAATCTGCGGCCGAAGTACGTCGACGTGTACCTCGACCACCTCGTCAACTGGGACTTCGCGGCCCAGAACTTCGCCGGCAAGTAGCCCCCCGCGGCTCGCCGGCGACGACTCTCCCATGCCCGAGGCGCGGCGCATCGCCCTCTACGGCGGCAGCTTCGACCCGCCCCACGTGGCCCACGTGCTGGCCGCGGCGTGGGCGCTCACGGCCTGCCCCATCGACCGGGTGTGGGTGCTGCCCGTGGCCTACCACGCTTTTGGCAAGCCGCTCTCCCCCTTCCCGGCGCGCCTCGCCATGTGCCGGCTCGCCTTCTCGTGCTTCGGGCGGCGCGTGCGCGTCTGCCCGGTCGAGCGCCACCTCGGCCCCGTCAACCGCACCATCGACACGGTCCGCCACCTCCAGGCGCGCTACCCGCAACACGCGTTCTCCCTGCTCGTCGGCAGCGACCTCTGGGCCGATCGAGACCAATGGAAAGATTTTGAAGCGTTGCGGGCGATGCTGCCCTTCTGGACGGCGGGGCGCGCGGGGGTTGTGCCGCCCGCCGGGGTGTTCTGCGGACCCGAACTGCCGGCCGTGGCAAGCCACGTCGTGCGCGCGCGCATTGCGCACGGCGAATCGGTCGCGGGCCTCGTGCCCGAGGCGGTTGTCGCCTACGTTCGCGACCACGGCCTGTACGGGCCGGCTGCTTCTTAGCTACTCGGCAAGGTCGGCAGCGCCACCGTCGGCGCGCGGCTCGTCGGCGTCGTCGGGGTCGCCGGCGGCGTCGGCCGGGCTTTCGTCGCGATCGAGCAGCAACCGCACGAGCACCTGGTGTTCGGGCCGGCTCTGGCCGCTCGCCATGGTGAGCGCGACCTGGTAGCGCGCCATCCAGCGATAGAGGGGCATCATGTCGGGGGCCACCTGGTGCAGCGTTTCGAGGTGTCGCGCCACGCAATCGGCCTCGCCGCGCGCCACGGGGCCGGAGATGCTTGCGGCGCCGTGGTCGAGAAACGCTTCGCACGTGGCCTGGAGGACCGGCTCCAGGATGTCGGTGGCTTCGGAGTACGGCATGCCCGTGCGGACGAAGAGGTCGGCGGCGGCGTCGAGCAAGGCCGCCATGAACCCCGTGACGAAGGTGAGCGACGTGTGCAGCACCGGCTTGAACGGGGCCGGGATCGCCAGGACCTCGTGCCCCATGGCGCGCCCGATCCGGGTGGCGAGGTTGACGGCGGCCGGCTCGCCTTCGACGAGCCACGCGTAGTTCGGCGCCGGCACGCGGGGGCGAACGCCGAAGCCGATGAACGGGAAGACGGAGCCCACGGCCAGCGGTAAACCCGGCCCGCGCCGCAGCACGTCGCCGGGCAGCGTGGGGGCCGCGTGCAGCCAGATCTGGCGCGGGGCGGCCGGACCCGCGGCCGCGAGTCCCTCGGCCGCCGTCACGGTCGCAGCGGCCGGCAGGCAGAACAGGACGACTTCGGCGGCGCTCGTGTCGGGCCAAGCGCCGAAGCGCGCCTCGCAGCGCGTGAGGGCCGCCGCTTCGCGCGCGTGTTCTTCGGTGCGGCTCCAGATGCCGGCGAGCGGCACCCCGGCGCCACCGAGCTCGACGGCCAGACTGCGGCCGACGCGGCCGGCGCCCAACACGAACACGGACGGAAATCGCGGTGCGTTCATGATGCGCGCGTGAGCCCCAGACGCTCCATGCGTCGGTAGATGGTGGCGCGGCCGATGCCGAGCCGCCGCGCCGCTTCGACGAGATTGCCGCCGCAGACGTCGATGGCGCGGCGCAGGAGCGCCGTCTCGACCTGTTCGAGTTCGGGGATCTGTTCGGGCGCGCGAACCCAGTGTTCGAGGCCCTGGTGCAGCGTCGCAGGGAGCGTGGAATCGCCGCTGCGCGCCTTGCGCTCCTTGAGGAAGGCGCCGGGCAAGTCTTCGACCTGGATGATCTCGTTGTTGGTGACGACCACCGCGTGGCTGATGATGTTTTCGAGTTCGCGGACGTTGCCCGGAAACGAGTAGTCTTCGAGCAGGCGCAGCGCCTCGGGGGTGATACCGGTGACGCGCTTGTTTTCTTCCTGCGCGAATTTCTTGCGGAAGTAACTCACCAGCAGCGGCACGTCGCCGCGCCGCTCGCGCAGCGACGGCAGCCGCACGGTGAACACGCTGAGCCGGTAGTAGAGGTCTTCGCGGAAGTTGCCGACCTTGGCCTCTTCAATCAGGTTGCGGTTGGTTGCCGACAGGATGCGCACGTCGACCTTGATCTTCTCGGACCCGCCGAGCCGTTCGAATTCGCGTTCCTGCAGCACGCGCAGCATCTTGGACTGCAAGTTGCGTGACATCTCGCCGATTTCGTCGAGGAAGATGGTGCCCCGGTCGGCGAGTTCGAACTTGCCGGCGCGCCGCGTCACGGCCCCTGTGAACGCACCCTTCTCGTAGCCGAACAATTCGCTTTCGAGCAGCGTGTCGGGGATGCCCGCGCAGTTGATGGCGACGAACGGCTCGTGCTTGCGTGGCCCCTGGTAGTGCACGGCGCGCGCCAGCAGTTCCTTGCCCGTGCCGCTCTCGCCTTCGATGAGCATGGTGACGCGCGAGTCGATGGCGTGCTCGACCATGCGGAACAGTTTTTTCATTTCCTGGGCTTGGGTGACGATCTGCTCGAAGTTGTAGCGTCCGCCGATTTCCTGCGACAGGCGCGCCACTTTGTCGCCCAGTTCGATGGCTGCGAACGCGTTCTTGGTGGCCACGAACAGGCGCTCGACGATGTTGTCGGTCTTCGTGATGAAGTCGAAGGCGCCGAGTTTGATGGCCCGGATGGCCAGGTCGATGGTGCCGTGCGCCGTGATGATAATGACCGGCACGCGGTCGGTGAGATCGCGGATGTCGTTGAAAAGATCGAGGCCGTCGCAGTCGGGCAGGCGCAGGTCGAGAAGCACGAGCCCGTTGAAGCCCGCGCGGATGCGGTCGAGCGCGGCCGCGCCGGTGGACGCCGTTTCGACGGCGTAGCCCTGCTTCGCGAGGTTGTATTCGAGCAACCTCGTGATTTCGGGCACGTCGTCGACGATGAGGATTCGCTTCGCCGTCATGCCTGCCCCCGCGGACCGCACCCCCGCGCGCCGACTGCGTGACGCTCTCTCGCGGGCCGCCGGAAGGCGCATCTTAGCAGAAAGCGCGCCCGGGCAGCAGCTCGCGCGCCATCGCGCCCGCGGGGCGGGCGCCGCCGCCCTGCATGCGACCGCCGCCCGCCTTGTGGCCCGCATCCGGAGGCCCTAGACTAGCGCCGCGCGCTGTGAGGCCCGTCATGTTGCACTGCGATTCGTCGTTTCGCCCGCCGCCCCCCGGCTTCGAGCCCGTGTCGGCCCCGGGAGAACGGACCCGACTGTCGCCGGCCGAGTTCCACGAGCGGCTGCGCGGCCGACTGCTGCGCAACCTCGAAGGCGCCTACCCGGCGCCGGCCGAGGCGTGCGGCGCCGACGCGGGTGGCGAGTCCGCGCGCCAGGCGCGCGTCGAGGCGGGGCTCGTCTCGGCCCGGGCGCGCGTGCGGCTCCTGCCCGCCGCGGCGCCGGCCGGTAGCGCCGTGCGCCTGCTCGACACGCGGAGCGGCGCCATTACCGAATACGGTTGCCTGGTCGGCGACCCCGCCGCGGCCGGCCACCACGATCCGCCGGTCGACTGGAACCTCGTCATCGATGTGCTCGCCGCGGTGCCGTTCGTCGAGCACATCTTCTACAAGGTCGAGCGGCTCGCCGTGCTCTGCGGCGACCCGCCCCTCGCCGAACGCAGCCGCCGGCGCTTCCAGGTCCGGCTGCTGCCGTCGGGCCGACTCGAGCTGCGCGTGCAGGGCCGCTATCTGCAGGAGCTGACACCGGCCCGTGAGGCCCGCCTCTATCGGGCCGTCACCCCACGCGCCGAGATGCGCCGCGATCGCTACGAGGGCGCGCGTTCCTGGCCGCGCGCCCGGCTTACGGCGGCAGCCCCGGCCGGGCTGCCGGCCGGCCCCATGGGCGGCGGTGCCCTGCCGCGGCTCGCGCGGCTGCGCACG
>CAYRCM010000233.1:0-9101 GCA_964422715.1 uncultured Myxococcales bacterium
CTCCCGCCGCGGCGGCCGCGCCGCCGACCGAGGCCCGGCCCCCCGCCGCCCCGGCCCCCGAGCCGGACCTCACGGCGCTCAGCCCGGCGCCGAGCCTCGGACCGGCCGAGCCGCTCGCCGAGGCGATCATCTGCACCGATTTCCAGTGCCCGGTGTGTGGCCGCGCGGCCCGCGAAATGGCCCCCGTCATCGAGAAATTCAAGGATCGCGTGCGCTTCACGGTCAAGATGAACGCGCTCGCCATGCACCGCCGCGCCAAGCCCGCGGCCATCGCCGCGCTGGCCGCGCACCGCCAGGGCCGCTTCTGGCCGTTCCACGATCGCCTGTTTGCCGAGGGACAGCGGCTTGACGACGCCGATCTCGACGACCTCGCGCGCACGCTCGGGCTCGATCTCGACCGCTTCGCCCGCGACCGCAACGACCCGGCCCTCGCCCGGCAGGTCGACGCCGAGAGCGCGCTCTGCGCGACGCTCGGCGCGCGCGGCACGCCCGGCTTCTTCTTCGACGGCGCCCTGCAACAGGGCTGGGGCTCGGCCATGGCCATCGAACACGTGCTCACGCAGCACGTTCAGGCCGCCGAGGCCCTCCTGCGAAGCGGCACCCCGCGCGCCGGGCTGCGCGACGCCCTCGTGCGGCGCTACGCGTCCGACGCCGACCGCTTCCTGACGCTCATGCGCGCCGGCGAGGCCCCGACCCTGCGCAACGAATGATTTCTCCGCGGGCCGGCCCGCGTGGTATGTTTCGGCCGGCTGAACGGCGGGAGGTCACGGTTTGGCATCCGACCCCGACGAACTCTTCCGAACCGCGGTCGAAGAACTCGAAGAGGGCACGGCCCACGGCGACGCCATCCAACTGCTCTCCGAGGTCGTGCGCCAGAAGCCCGACCACGCCGCCGCCTGGTACCATCTCGGCTACGCGCTCGTGCAGAGCGGCGATGTCGCGGGCGGCAGTCAGGCGCTCGAACGCGCGTCGAGCCTGCGCGAAGACCCGGCCGTGCTCTTCCACCTCGGGTTCTGCCGCATCGAACAGGGCCGCCACCCCGAGGCGCGCGCGCTGTTCGAACGCTGCCTCGCGCTCGGCGGCCCCCCGAGCGCGCGCTACGAAATCGCCTGGTCGCTGCAATCCGACGGCCTCATCGACGAGGCCACCGAGGCCGCCCGGCAGTACGTGCTCGACGCGCGCGACGACCCCGACGGCTGGGAACTCTACGAAGCCCTCTGCCGCCAGAGCGGACGCGACAAGGTGTTCCAGCGCTTCCTCGCGCGCCACGCCGACCGCGCACTCACCGAGTTGTTGAAGGGCCGCGACACCTTCTCCATGGGCGGAGCGCCCTTTCCCGTGCCGCTCGAAGGGCTGTTCGAAGGCCCGCTCGACCCCAAACTCGAGTTTCTGGGCGGCGTCGGGGCCGGCTACCTCGGGGCCGCCGACGACGACGGCATCGAGGTCGGCAGTCGGCGCCGCTTCCGGCTCGGCCTGCAGGACGCCGCCGTGCAGCTGGCCCGCCTGCAGGGCGTCCTCGACCACAGCGCGCTGCGGGTCAACCGCGTCGTGAGCCTCGATGGCGAATCCGAGCCGCTCGCCCGCGCGGCGGGGGCGGTCCTGTCCGTGCCGGTCTACGCGCAAGGCGACGACGCCGCCCATCATCCCCTGCCCGACGGCACGAGTCTGGTCGTGCAGGGCATTGGCCGTGATTTCCTAACGTTCCGGCGCGCGTGCCTGGCGCTGCCACCGCCCATCGTCACGTTCGTCGCGGCCTTCGACTGGTTCCAGGCGGGGCTGCCCTTCGAGGCGCTCTACGTGCCCGACGTGTGCGGAGTGGTGGCGCTGAAGGTCGACTGGCGCGACGAGGACTGGCAGGCGCCGCGCGCCACCGAACGGCTGCTGCACGCCTTCGCGCTCGTTGGCGACACCGAACGCACGCACCAGCGCCAGTACTACCGTGTCCAGCCGGGGCTGCGGCTGCGCGCCCGGCGCGAACCCCTGCCGCGCTGAGAGGGTGTGAGAAAATCTCCGTTCTGCTGCGGCGACGAACTGCGATATTTTCACACCCTCTGAGCCCTTCGGCCGCGCGGGCGCGGCAGATGCCCCTGCCTACAACAAGGTGTCCTGACGCGGCAGGCCCGGACCCGCCGGCTCGGGATCGAGCGCGAGGTGGCGATAGGCATGCGGTGTGGCGATGCGGCCGCGCGGCGTGCGCTGGATGAAGCCCTGCTGCAAAAGATACGGCTCGACGACGTCTTCGAGGGTATCGCGGGGTTCGGACAAGGCCGCCGAGAGTGTTTCGAGCCCCACGGGGCGCCCCGAGAACTTGACGATGAGGGCTTGCAGGTACGCGATGTCCATGGCGTCGAGACCGGCCGTGTCGACTTCGAGGCGTTCGAGGGCGGTGCGCGCGATGGCCTCGTCGATGACGCCGCGGCCGGCCACCTGCGCGAAGTCGCGCACGCGGCGCAGCAGCCGATTGGCCACGCGCGGGGTGCCGCGCGCACGTCGGGCCACTTCGGCGGCGCCCGCCTCGTCGACGGCGATGCGCAGGATGCGGGCCGAGCGCCGCACGATGGCGGTGAGCTCCCCCGGCGTGTAGAAGCCGAGCCGCGCCGTGTAGCCGAAACGGTCGCGCAGCGGCGAGGTCAGCAGGCCCGTGCGCGTCGTGGCCCCGATCAGCGTGAAACGCTTGAGGTCGAGCGACACCGTGCGGGAATGCGGCCCTTCGCCAATCACGATCTCGAAGCGGAAGTCTTCCATCGCCGGGTAGAGGTTCTCTTCGACGATGGGGTTCAGGCGGTGAATCTCGTCGATGAAGAGCACTTCGCGCTCTTCGAGTTGCGTCAGCATGCCGGCGAGGTCGCCCTTGCGCTCGATGGCCGGGCCGGAGGTGATGCGCAGGTTGACGCCCAGTTCGCGGGCGATGATGTGGGCCAGCGTGGTCTTGCCGAGCCCCGGCGGGCCGCAGAACAGCAGGTGGTCGAGCGCCTCGTGGCGCTGGCGCGCGGCCTGCACGAAGACGCGCAGGTTGTCTTTGATCTTGTCCTGGCCGACGTACTCGGCGAAGGACGAGGGCCGCAGTGCGGGGTCGAACTCCGCGTCGTCGTCGCGCGTGATCGGGTCGATGGTGCGTTCGCTCACCGGAGTTCCCTCCCGGGCGTCGCGCGCCGGCGCGCGGCATCAGCGGAGCCCGCCGCGGGGCCGCCGGTGCCTCGGGCGCGGCCGGTCAACGGATGAGGCTCAGCGCCGTTCGCAACAGTTCGTCGAGCGGCGCCGCGGGCTGGTCGTGCCGCAGTTTTTGGACCACCGAGTCGACGGCACTCGGCTTGAAGCCCATGTTGAGGAGCGCCGACTCGACATCGCCAAACGCATCGCCGGGCGCGGCGGGGGCCGCCGTGAGCGCCGCCGTTCCGCCGGAGAGTTTGAGGCTTTCGCGCAGTTCGACCACGATGCGCTCGGCGGTTTTCTTGCCGATGCCGGGCACGCGCGCGAGCCGCCGCACGTCTCCGGCCTGCACGGCGCGCACGAGCTCGTCGACGGCGAGCCCCGACAGCAGGTTGAGCGCCAGCCGCGGCCCGATCTTGGACACCCGCAGCAGTTCGAGAAAGGCAGCCCGCTCGCCTTCGCTGAGGAAACCAAAGAGTTGGATGGCGTCTTCGCGCACGTGGGTGTGGACGTGCAGCCGGACGCGGCCGCCGGCCTCGGGCAGCCCGGCCAGCGTCTGCAGCGACGTGAGCAGCTGGTAGCCCACCCCGCAGCCGGTCAAGATGACGCAGCCCGTGGCCGACCGGGCGACGACGGTGCCTTCGATGAGCGCGATCACGGGCGAATCCTGAGCTCGACCTGGTGCTGGCAATGGCAGAGCGCCACGGCCAGGGCGTCGGCGGCGTCGGGCGGCGGCAGCTCGGGCAGCCCGAGCAGGACCTTGATCATCATCTGCATTTGCGACTTCTCGGCGCGCCCGCGGCCGATGACGGCCTGCTTGACCGCGGCCGGCGCGTACTCGAACAGCGGCACCTGGGCCACGGCCGCCGCGAGCACGGCCGCGGCCCGGGCCTGCCCGAGCATGAGGGCGCTCTGGGCGTTCTTGCCAAGAAACACCCGCTCACAGGCCGCGGCCGCGGGCCGCGTGCGCGCAATGACCGCCCCGAGCTCCTCGAATACGACGAGCAAGCGCTCGCCGAGCGGCCGGTCGGCCGGCACGGCGATGACCCCGTGTTCGATGTGCCGGAAGCCGGCGCCGTGCGGCACCACGATGCCGTAGCCGGTATGCCGTGAGCCGGGGTCGATACCGAGGATGCTGGGGGTCACGCGCGCAATTCCGGGGCGCAGCCGAGCCTCACGACATGGCCTCGATGACGTCGTCGTCGACGTCGAAGCTCGACCAGACGCTCTTCACGTCGTCGTTGTCTTCGAGGCTGTCCATGAGGCGCAACATACGCTCGGCCGACTTGCCTTCGAGTTTTACGGGGTCGCCTTTCGCGACTTTGGCCGCTTCGGCGGACTCGATCTTGTAGCCGCCCTTTTCGAGGGCCGCGCGAACGTCTTCGACCGCGTCGGGGGCCGTGTAGACCTCGAAGGTTTCGCCGCCGGCCTTGACGTCTTCGGCACCGGCTTCGAGGGCCGCTTCGAGGAGTTGGTCTTCTTCGACCCCGTCGCCCAGCACTTCGATGACGCCCCGCAGTTCGAAGCGCCAGGCCACGCTGCCCGGGGCGCCCAGGCTGCCGGAGTGCTTGCTGAACAGGTGCCGGATTTCCATGCTCGTGCGGTTGCGGTTGTCGGTGAGCGCGTCGACGAGCACGGGGACGCCCTCGGGCCCGTAGCCTTCGTAGGTGACCTCTTCGTACGAGACCCCCTCGAGTTCGCCCGACCCTTTCTTGATGGCCCGGTCGATGTTCTGCATCGGCATGTTGGCCTGTTTGGCCGCCGTGACGGCCGCGCGCAACCGCGGATTGCCGTCGATGTCCCCGCCTCCCATGCGCGCGGCTACCGTGATTTCCTTGATGAGCTTCGTGAAGACCTTGCCGCGCTTCGCGTCTTCCTTGGCCTTCTTGTGTTTGATGGTGCTCCACTTGCTGTGTCCGGACATGCTCTACCCTCCATCCGCCCGGCCGAGGCCGGGACGAGACCGGACATCGCGCGGCATTCGCCGCTCGAAAAAATCTGCAAAATGCCAGGGTGGGCCGGCTACGGCTTCTTGCCGGCACCGGCCGGGGCCCCGCCCTTCCAGGGGCCCCAGAACGAACCGTCACGCGCCCCGTCGTCCTGCGCATCCATGGCGCACCGGAAGCCGACCCCGTTGCCGACGTAGTCCAGGGCATCGGAGTCGCGGTTGGCGCCGCGGAACGTCTTCGGATTGGACGCCAGCCAGGACGAGCCCCGCATGCCGCGTCGCTGGCCGCTCGCCGGGCCGGCCGGGTTGCGTTCGGGGCTCGCGGCGTAGTAGTGCGGGTCGTAGTAGTCGGACACCCACTCCCACACGTTGCCCGCGAGATCCTGGATGCCTTCGGGGGTGGCCCCCTTCGGCCGACTGGCGCCCGGAAACACGTGGTCTTCGCCGCAGCCGTCGTTCTCGTCGTTTTCCATGACGACGCGCGTGCAATCGGGGGCTTCTTCGCCCCAGGGATAGGTGCGCCCGGCCGCACCGCGCGCCGCCCGTTCCCATTCGGCCTCGGTTGGCAGGCGCTTGCCGGCGAAACGGCAATAGGCTTCGGCGCCGTGGAAATCGACACAGTTCATGGCGTGGTCGCGCCGTCCGGGCTCGCCGTAGTTGCAGTACGGCATGTCGCCGGACACGCGGAAGTGGGCGCGCGGGCAGCCGCCGGCATCGACGCAGGCCTGGTACTGCCCCGCGGTCACTTCGAGGCGGTCGAGCCAGAACGTGGACACCGTCACGCTGTGGGGCGGCTGCTCGTCGTCTTCGCCGTCGTTGCTGCCCATGGTGAAGGTCGCGGTCGGCAGTTTGATCATGCCGTTCGTGGAACCGCGGCGGACCTCGACGCGCCGACACAAGGCCACGGTTTCGAGGTAGGCCCGTTCGAGCCCGGCGGGCGCCGGACCGGCGCCGACGGCACGCCCGGCCGCTTCGAGGGCCGCGAGCGCCTCGTCGCAGCGCCCGAGCGCCTGCTGGCTCAGCCCGACGAGGGTCAGCACGCGCGCCGTGGCCGCGATGGCCTGGGCGCGCTCGGCGAGGGCCAGGGCCTTGTCGAAACGCCCTTCGCCGAGCCGACGTTCGGCCACGTTGCAGAGCAGCTCGGCCGCCTGCGTCTCCTCGGGACTCTCGGCGTCGGCCCGCGGAGCACCCGCGAGCAGGCCGAGCCCGAGCAGTGCAACGGTCGAGAACCTACGGAGCCAGGCGTTGTTAGTCGTTGCGGGCACAGCGGAACCCCACCCCGTTGCCGATGTAGCGTTCGACATCGTTTTCGCGGTTCGAGGCCGTCAGACTCTGGCGGTCGCCGGCCAGCCACGAGCCCCCGCGCATGACGCGCAGCAGACCCGTCGACCCGCCGTCTTCGCCGGTGCCGGGCTTGAGGGCGTCGCGCGCCGGCCCGGCCGGGTTTTTGGCGGGCGCGTGGGCGTAGTAGTCTTCCTGGTAGAAGTCGGCGCACCATTCCCACACGTTGCCGGCGAGATCGTGCACCCCCTCGGGCGTGGCGCCCGTTGGGCGGCTGCCCACGGCCGCCGTGCGATCGTCGCCGCAGCCGTCGTTGACGTCGTTCTTCATGATGACGCGGGTGCAATCGGGCTCTTCGATGCCCCAGGGAAAGCGCCGGCCGCTCGTGCCGCGCGCCGCGAATTCCCATTCGGCTTCGGTCGGCAGGCGCTTGCCAATCCAGCGGCAGTACTGGTCGGCGCCAAACCAGGAGACGCAGTTCATGGGGTGGGTCTTGCGGTCGGGCAGCCCGTAGTTGCAGTAGCGGCGCCGCGCCCCGTCCTGGAAGTGGGCCCGCTCGCAGGCCCCGGCCGCAACGCAGAGGTCGAAGGCTTCGGTCGTGACCTCGGTGGCATCGATGTAGAAGGGCGAGACCGTGACCGGGTGCGGCGGCGCCTCGTCGGGCTCGCCGGCTTCGCTGCCCATCTGGAAGCTGCCGCCCGCGAGCCGCACCATGCCCTGCGTGGAGCCCTTGTTGGGCGCGGCGAGCGCCGCGACCGGCTTCTTCTCGGCGGGCACGGCCGCGAGCGCGGCCTCTTCGGCGCAGAACGTGCGCGCCCGCTGCAACGCCTCGGCGGCGAGCTTCTGCTGGCCCGGCGGAAAGGCGTCGGGAGCCAGCGCGTCGAGCAGCGGGCGGGCCTTCGGACAGTCGCCGGCGGCGAGCAGCGCGCGGGCCTGGAGCAGCCGGTAGCGCGGGTCGGCCTCGCGCGCGTTGGCCTGCCCCGCGACGGTGGCGGCCTGGCGATAGTCGCGCGCGGCAAAGGCCCGCAGCGCCTTGAGGTAGAGTTCGCTCGCGTCGCGCCCGGCCCCCCGCGGGGCGGCGAGCGCCCCCGCGAGCAAGGCGGACAGCGCAACCAGCGCGGTGCCCACGGCCACGACGCCGAGTGACCTGTTGTGCATGCGTTTGCCCCCTGCGCGAGGACCCGCGGGAGCCGGTCCCCGTCGACGGGCCCGAGGCGGTGGTCTGTTGCCAGAGCCCCAGGAAACACCGGCGGCTGAGTGTAGCCGCTCATCGTATGGCGCGCAAGCGCGGGTGCCGGCGGGCCCGTTCCCGGCCGAACTCCGCGGAATTCGGGCCCGAACGTCAGAAGGGGTCGTAGCGGTAGACCTCGACCGCGGCCGGCAGACTGCGTTCGTCGAAGACGTGCGCGAAATCCGGCCCGCGGACCCCGAAGACGCGCGCGAGCGTGCCGGCGGCGACGTCGACCACGACGTAGCTCGCGGGCTGGCTCGCGTCGTGGCCGGCGAGACTGCGGCCGGTGCCCGCCAGGTTGCCGGTGGAGACGACGCGCAGGGCGCCGTACCGGCCCTTGTAGAACACCTCGTAGTGACCCGAAAGGAGGAGGGTGACGTTCTGCTCGACGAACAGGTTGTACAGCCTGAAGTTCTTTTCGAGTTCGAGGCCCGCGCCGTCGGCCTCCCCCGCCGTGGGCCGGCCGCCGGTTTCGTTCGGGCCGGCCAGGTCGCCGAACGAGCGCTCGGTGAAGCGGTGCAGCGGCAGGTGGCTGAACACGAAGCGCAACGGGAAGATGTTGGCCTGCCGCAGTTGGCGGCGCAGCCAGCGGATGTCGGCTTCCGAGATGTGCCCCGTGGCCCCGTCCATGACGAGGAAGAACGCCCCGCGGAACACGAAACTGTACGCCAGCGGGTAGTTGCTGCCATCGACGAAGTCGACGGCCGGCACGCGCTCCGGCGCCCGCCACTCGGCCACGAAATGGCGCCGGTCGGGCAGCCCGGGGGCGGCGTCGTGGTTGCCCGCCACCGGCGCGAGCGGCAGGCCGACGAGGCGCAGCGGCTCGGTCACGGCCCGGTGGTAGCCCGCCCACATGCGGGCGATGTGCTCGTCGGTGAAGTCGCGCCGCTGACCGGCCACCATGTCGCCGTTGTGGACGACGAGGTCGGGCCGCGCGCGTTCGATGAGGCTGCGCACGGCCGTCGTGACCGAGGCGCCCTGCGTTTCGGTGCCGTAGGGGCCGTTCGAATCGGAGATGACGACGAGCCGAAACGACGTCTCGTCGGGCGTGGGCGGCGGCGGCAGGTCGTCGGCCGGGGCGGGCTCAGGGCTGCCCGGCAGCGGCACGACGGGCAGTCGTTCGAGCGGGATGCTGGCCGTCTGCGTGGCCACCACGGCGTCGGCGACGAGCACGCGCAGGGTGACGCGGGCGTCGCGCATGCCCCCCTGGACGAGGTGGCTCACGGCGGGCCCCGTGAGCGGCCGGGAGCCGTCGTCGAAGAGCCACTCGAAGGTCGGCGCCTGCGCCTGCAGGGCGGCCGGCACGCTCGTGACCTGCACGTGCACCTCGGTGTCGCGATAGACATCGAGCGTCGGGGGGCTGAACGTGAACCGCAGGGCGTCGGCCGGGGCGCCGGGGGCGACCGTTGCGGCCGGCAGGTCGGCGCCAGCCGCGTCGCCCCCCGGGGCCGCGCCGGCAACGTCGGCCACGGCCGATGAGGGCGCGTCCGG
>CAYRCM010000234.1:0-9024 GCA_964422715.1 uncultured Myxococcales bacterium
CCGGTCAGGTTGCCGGCCGGGGCGAAGCGCATGATGCGGTCGGTCAGCGCGACGTTCGACTCGCCGGTCTTGCAGGCGGCGGCCGGAATGGGCACGGCGGTGCAGCCCGTGGTCGGGGTCACGAGCACGTCGACGGCCTGGAGCGCGCGCTCGAAATGGGCCGTGAGCCGCACCCGGTGGCGCTGCGCGTGCACGTAGTCGGTGGCCCGCAACTCACGCGCAAGCCGCAGGTTGAGCCTTGTGTCGCCGCCGTAGGCGCGCCGCCCGCCGTGCGCGTAGTGCAGCAGGTGGGCGGCGGCCATTTCCGACACGATGGTGACCAGGTGCACGATGCGCAGGAGCCCGAGCTCCGGCAGGTCGACCTCGCGCACCGCGGCGCCCGCGGCGACGAGCGCATCGACGCCGGCCTGGCAGGCGGCCACGATGTCGGGGCTGGCGTCTTCGAACCACGGCCGGTAGACGCCGAGCGTGATGCCGCCGAGTGCGCCGTCACCGAGTCGGTCGAGTTCGGGCGCCGGTTGCGTGAGCGTCTGCGGCTCGCTCGGGTCGGGGCCGGCGATGAGCGCGTAGGCGAGCGCCACGTCGCGGACCGTGGCGCCGATGGGCCCGACGTGCGCGAGACTCCAGCAGAGCGGAGCCGCGCCACGTTCGCTGACGCGGCCAAACGTGGGCTTCAGACCCACGACGCCGCAGAGCGCGGCCGGGATGCGGATGGAGCCCCCGCCGTCGGCACCGAGCGCCACGGGGCACAGTCCCGCGGCCACGGCGGCCGCCACGCCGCTCGACGAGCCGCCGGTGATGCGCGCAGGGTCGTACGGATTGCGTGCGGCCCCGTGGTGCGGGTTGATGCCCGTCACCCCGATGCCGATCTCGTGCATGTTGGTCTTGCCGATGAGCACGGCGCCGGCCGCGCGCAGCCGCGCCACGGCCTGGGCATCGGCCGTCGCGGGCTCCCGGCCGAGGAAACGCGTGCCGACCGTCGTCGGATAGGGCGTCTGGTCGAGTTCGTCCTTGATGGCGACCGGCACCCCGTCGAGCGGCCCGCAGGGGCTTCCGGCCTGCCACCGGCGCGTGGCGGCTTCGGCCTGCGCGCGTACGTCGGCCGCGTCCTGCGCGATGAAGATGCGCAGCGGCGGGTCGTGGGCATCGTGCGCGCCGCTCGCCGCGAGCACGCGCTCGGCAACCGCGGCCGGGGTCGTGCGACCCGCGGCGAAGGCCGCCGTGAAGTCCGCGATGGTCTCGAAGGCGAAGCCGGCCGGGGGCCCGGGCAGAGGCGGGACCGCGGCGCCGAGCGTCGAGTTGGCCGGCGGCTGCGGCGCGCAGGTGCGCGCAGCAGCGGCGGTCGCTGCGCCCGCGGGCGGGGTGAGCCACGGTGCGTCGTCGGCCGCGGCCTCGCGCAGTGCGGTCACGCCGACCTGCCCGAGCAGCTGGCGCACGAGCGCGGTGCCCGCGGCGGGGCTTTCGGCAAACGCCGCGAGCGCCTTGAGCCGCGCTCCCGAGGCGCGCGGGGCTTTGAGCGGGGTCAGATCGTAGGCCATGCTCGTTCTCCGTTGCGCGCGGGCCGTCGCACGAAGCGCCCGCGCACCCGATTCGGGGGCCCGCGGGCCGGCCCCGGGGGGTCGCTGGACACACGCCGATGCCTGCATCCCTACCGCAGCAGCGCGCCCGAGGCAAATGGGCCGCATCCCGGCAGGGCCACCGGCCACTTGACAGCCCTTCGGCCAACATCGTGTACTCTCGCGCCGAACCGGGCCCCCGACGTGCGCGCCGCGTGGGCCGAGGAGAGCACCATGGCAGACTTGTTCCGGCCCCTCACCGCCTCGGCGCTGGCCCGCTGGGTCTTTGGCGAGCTCGCCGAGCACGGCCGCGTTTTCGGCATTCCGCAGCGCGAATTCTGGGTGGCGAAGCAGTCGCCGTTCGCGAAGACGCTCTTCGGGCGCACCATCGACACGCCCCTCGGGGTGGCGGCCGGGCCGCACACGCAGCTCGCCCAGAACATCGTGTCTGCCTGGCTTTGCGGCGCGCGCTTCATCGAACTCAAAACGGTGCAGACGCTCGACACGCTCGACGTCTCGAAACCCTGCATCGACGCGGCCGACGAAACCTACAACTGCGAATGGTCTCAGGAACTCACGCTCGACCAATCGTTCGGCGAGTACCTGAACGCCTGGGTGCTGCTGCACGCCCTCGAAGATCGCTTCGGACTGCGCACGGCCGACGCCCCGCCGCGCTTCCTGTTCAACCTGAGCGTCGGCTACAACATGCAGGGCATCCTCGCGCCCAACGTGCAGCGCTTCCTCGCCCGCGTGCGCGATGCCCGAGCCGAATTGCCGGGCGTCATCGAAGCCGTCGCCGCGCACTACCCGCGCGTCCGCGAACTCGCCATCGGGCCTCGGCTCAGCGACAACATCACGCTGTCGACCATGCACGGCTGCCCGCCCGCCGAAATCGAGAGAATCGGGCTCTACCTCATCGAAGAGCAGGGCCTGCACACCACCATCAAGTTGAACCCGACGCTGCTCGGGCCCGAACGGCTGCGCGCCCTGCTGAACGACGCGCTCGGCTTCCGGCGCGTCCAGGTGCCCGACGAAGCCTTCGCCCACGACCCGAAGTACCCCGACGCCGTGGCCATGATTCGGCGCCTCCAGGCGGCTGCCGCGGCCCGCGGCGTGCAGTTCGGCCTGAAGCTCTCGAACACGCTCGAAGTGCTGAACCACCGGCCCATCTTCCCGGCCCACGAAAAGCAGATGTATCTGTCGGGACGCGCGCTGCACCCCCTGACGGTCCAACTCGCGGCCCTGCTGCACACCGAGTTCGCTGGCACCATCCCCATTTCCTTTGCGGGCGGGGCCGACGCCTTCAACCTCCCCGAGCTGCTGGCGGCGGGCTTCGCCCCGGTCACCGTCTGCACCGACCTGCTGAAGCCGGGAGGCTATCTGCGACTGCCGCAGTACCTCGAAACCCTCGGCGCCGCCATGGCCGCCGGCGCCGCCCCCGATCTCGACGCGTTCGTGCTGCAGCGGGCCGCGGCCAGCGGCCCGAATGCCGCCGCGGGCGACGACCCGGCGACGGTGCTGCGTCAGGCCGTGGGCACAGGCCTGCGGCGCTACGCCGCTGCCTGTCCCGTCGACCGGCGCTACCGCGCGCGCCTGAAGCCGGCCGACTTGAAGGGCCCCGAACCGCTCGACTGGTTCGATTGCATGGACGCGCCGTGCCGTGCGGGCTGCCCCGCCAGCCAGGACATCCCCGGCTACCTGCGGCTCGTTGCAGCCGGCGCGTTCAGCGAAGCGCTCGCCCTCATTCGCGAGACGAATCCGTTGCCGCTCACGACGGGCTGCGTGTGCGACCATCCGTGCACCACGCGGTGCGTGCGCAACCACTACGACGAGTCCCTGCACATTCGCGCCATCAAGCGCGTCGCGGCCACCTACGGAGCGGGCGCGGCTGCAACGCCCGCACCCGCCGCGCCCCACGGCACGCCGGTGGCCGTCGTCGGCGCCGGTCCCGCGGGCCTCTCCGCGGCCGCCGCGCTCGCCACCGCCGGCTACGCGGTGACCCTGTTCGAGGCCGCGGCCGCGCCGGGCGGCATGGCCGCCGCCGCCGTTCCGTTGTTTCGGTTGCCGAACGGCGAACTCGCCCGCGACCTCGATGCGCTCTCGGCCGCCGGGGTCACGCTGCGCTTCGGCACGCGCGTCGGCCACGACGTGCCGTTCCCGCTGCCCGGCACCGACGAATTCCGTCACGTCGTCGTCGCCGTCGGCGCGCCGGCCGCCCAGCGGCTCGACGTCCCCGGCGAAGACGCCGCCGGCGTCTTCTCGGCCCTCGACTTCCTCCAGAGGGTGCGGGCCGGCACGGCACCGCCGCTCGGCCGGCGCGTGCTCGTCGTCGGCGGCGGCAATGCGGCCATGGACGCCGCGCGCACGGCCTGGCGACTCAGCCACGACACCGAGGTCGCGGTGCTCTACCGTCGCTCGGTGGCCGAGATGCCCGCCGACGTGGCCGAGCTCGAAGCGCTCCGGGACGAAGGCATCACGCTCGTCGAGCGCGTGGCGCCGCTCGCCGTGCTGCACGCCGACGGACGAGTTATCGGACTGCGCTGCGAGAACGTGCAACTCGGCGAAGTCGACAAGAGCGGCCGCCCGCGCCCCGTGCGCATCGCCGGCTCCGAGCACGACCGGCCGGCCGACACCATCATCGTGGCCGTGGGCCAGGCTGCCGACGCCGCGTTCCTCGACGCTGCCGGCGCGAAGTTCGACCGCCGCGGCCGCGTGCTCGTCGACCCCGTCACGCTCGAAAGCACGGCCCCGGGCATCTACGCCGGCGGCGACGTGCGGCGCGGTCCGGCCACGGTCATCGCGGCCGTCGCCGACGGTCTGCGCATCGCGCGCAGCATCCTCGAAAAGGACGGTCGCGCCGCTCAGGCCCCCGCGCGCCCGGTAGCGGTCGTTCCCGATGTCGACGCCGCTCTCGCGGCCCGCGGCCGCCGCGTCCGGGCCACGGCGCCTCCCGAGCGGCCGGCCGAGACACGGCGCGACCTCGAGCCGGTCGAGGACGTCTACGGGCTCGCCGAGGCACGCGCCGAGGCCGCGCGCTGTCTCTCCTGCGACCAGTTCTGCGGCCTGTGCGTCACGGTGTGCCCGAACCGCGCCAACATCGTGTACCCGGTGGCCCCGCGTACTTGGCGCCTGCCGCGGCTGCAACGCGAGGGCGCGCGCATCGTCGTGACGGGATTCGACCCGTTCTGCGTCGAACAACCCTATCAGATCGTGCACTTCGCGCAGTTCTGCAACGCGTGCGGCAACTGCACCACGTTCTGCCCCACGGCGGGCGCGCCCTACCGCGACAAGCCGCGGCTCCACGTCGACCGGGCCGCCTACGAGGCCGACCTGTTGCCGCAGGCCTGCTTCGTCGCGCGCGATGGGGCGGCCTGGCTAATCGAGACCCGCGCCGAAGGCGTGCGCTATCGCCTTGTGCAACGGGGCGCCGACCTGTACTACGAAACACCGGCGCTGCGCCTCACGGTGCCCGGCGGCGATTTCGCACGGGCCACGGCCGAGCCGGGCCCCGACCCGGCTCCGCCGCCCGCCGCGTTGCGGCTCGAACCCGCCGCGCGCCTCGCCGTTCTGCTCGAAGGCGTACGCGCGGCGCTGCCCTTTGCCTTGCCCTGACGGCCGCGCGCTGCGCCGTCACAGCGCCCCGCCGCGCGCGGGGCGAGGAGTGCTTGCGCCATGACCCAAGTGGCCCTCACGGGCGCCAGCGGACACGTGGGCGCCGGGCTCGTCCGCGAGCTCGTCACGCGCGGCTACCGCGTGCGCGCGGTGCTGCGTACCCCCGACAACGCGCCGGCCCTCGACGGCATCGACGTCGAGCGCGTTGCCGGCGAGCTCGCCGACGTGCCGGCGCTCGTCCGAGCGTTCTCCGGCGCCGACATCGTGTTTCACGTGGCGGCACTCGTCTCCATCATGCCGGGCATGGCCCGCCCGCTGCACGACACGAACGTCGACGGTACGCGCAACGTGCTCACCGCCTGCCGCGAAGCGCGCATCCGGCGCCTGGTCTACACGAGTTCCATCCACGCGGTGCCGGCGCCGCCGCACGGCCAGACGGTCGACGAAAGCCGGCCGTACGACCCCGAGCAGACGGCCGGCGACTACGACCGTTCCAAGGCCGAGGCCACGCTCGAAGTGCTTGCGGCCGCGCGCGACGGGCTCGACGCCGTCGTGGTCAACCCCACGGCCGTCATCGGGCCCTACGACTTCAAGGGTTCGCTGCTCGGCGACGTCTTCGTCTCATTCGCGAAGGGCAAGCTGCCGGCCTACGTGCCGGGCGCCTACGATTTCGTCGATGTGCGCGATGTCGCCGTCGGGCACGTGCTGGCAGCCGAGAAGGGGCAGCGCGGCGAAAGCTACCTGCTCTCCGGCCATCGCGCGACGCTGCCCGAGCTCATGGCGATGCTCGAAGAGCTCTCCGGCCGTCGCCGGCCCCGCCTCGTACTGCCGGTGTGGGCGGCGCGCGCGACGGCGGTGTTCGGACCCGCGTGGTATCGCCTGACGGGGCGCAAACCGCGGTTCACGCCCTACGCCATCCACACGTTGCAGACCAACACGTTCATCAGCAATGCCAAGGCGCAGCGCGAACTCGGCTTCGCGAACCGGCCCTTGCGCGATACGCTGCGCGACGCCCTCCAGTGGTACCGCGACAACGGAAGAATGTAGCCATGCCGCTCGTGGGCCCCCCGCTGGCCGTCGGCATCGTCGGCACGTCGCCCTGCGACGCGCGCGGCGTGCGGCGCTTCGCGCGCTTCGCCGACGTGCAACGGGTGCTCGGTGAACTCGAAGCCGTCCGGCCCGGCACGTTCCCCGCCGGGCACGCGGCTTGCCATGCGCTCATGAACGGCGTACCCCGGGTTGTTTTTCACGGCGTGGGCGACGTCGCCCGCGAGGCGCCGGGTGCGGTCCAAACGCTCGTCCGGGGGGGCGAAGTGGCGCTCATCGTCGTGCCGGGCCTCCAGGCAACCGAGGTCACCGGCGCGGTCGTCTCGGCATTCGAGGCCGAGCGGCGCCTGGCCGGCGCGTCCGCGGCCGGCTCCGACGTCACCCTGTGGCTCGACACCCCGGCCGGCGTGCCGCTTCGCGAACTCGCACAGCAGCGCCGCGACGCCGCGCAGGCTTCGTGGGCCGTGCGCTACGTCGTCCCGCCCGTGCGGACCATTTCGCCCGGCTGTCGCGCGTTCGAATCGCTGCCGGCGACGTGCCTCGTCGCCCCGCTCGCGCTCGGTTGCACCGCGGCGCTCCGCGGCGTACACGAAATCGACGCGCCCTGCGACGCCGAACTGCGCCGCGAGCTCGTGGCCGCAGGTTGCGGGGTGCTCGAAGCCCGGGGCCTGCGCCGCCTCGTGCACCTGGCCGCGGCCCTGCCTGTCCTGCCGTCCACGGAGCCGCCGCCCGTGGAAGGGGCCGAGGGGCTCAGCGCGCGCATCGAGGCCGCGCTCGAAGACGCCTGTCGCGGCATGGGCGACGGGCCCGCGCCCGGCCCGGCGCTCTGGAAATCGCTCGAGCGGCAGGCGCAGGCGGTGCTCGCGCGCTTCCAGCAGGCGGGCGACATCGAAGCCTTCGTCGCACGGTGCGACGCCGACACGAACGAAGGGGCCCTCGCCGGCCCGGTCGTCGAAGTGCTCGTGCGATTGCCGCGCCGCGTGCGCTCCGTCGTCGTGCGGCTCGCGCCGCTCGCGGGCCCGCGGCCACGCTGAGAGGGAGACATGGCGCCCAGCAAACGGCCCAATCGCTCACGCCCCGCCGCCCCATCGGCGGCCGACGGCCGCACCGGCAATGTGACGCGACCGCCCCGCGCCGTTGCCCGCGGCACCGGCCTCGCCTATGATGCGGCCCGAGGGGGAAGCGGCTTCGGCATGAATATCTGTCCGAACTGCCAGTACCGCGGTGAAGAGCGGCGGTGTCCGCACGACGGATATCCGCTCGTAAACGAGGCCCATCTCGTCGCCGATGCGGCCGAGCCCGATCTCGTTGGCCACGTATTTCACGAACGATATCAGGTTGTTTCGCTGCTCGGACGCGGGGGCATGGGTTGGGTGTTCCGCGCCCAACACATCTCGGTGCATAACGAAGTGGCGCTGAAGGTCATGCGCCGCGATCTGACGGCCAACCTGCGCGCCATTGCGCGCTTCTACCGCGAAGTGCGCGCCTGCTCGCAACTCGAACACCCGCACACCATCCGCGTGTACGACTTCGGCCAGTCCGACGAAGGCTACCTCTACTTCGCCATGGAATACCTGCGCGGCCGGCCGCTGAAAACCGTGCTGCGCGAAGACGGGCCGCTCGCCCCGGCCCGGGCCTGTGCCATCGCGCGCCAGATCTGCCAGGCGCTCGACGAAGCCCACGACAAGGGGGTCATCCACCGCGACCTGAAGCCCGACAACATCTTCCTCTGCGAAGTGCACCGCATGACCGACTGGGTGAAGGTGCTCGACTTCGGCATCGCGAAGTTCGTCGACACCGACGACGACGTGGGCGACCTCACCCGGCCGGGCGTCGTCGTCGGCACGCCGCGCTACCTTTCGCCCGAACAGGCCCAGGCGCTGCCCGTCGATCGGCGCGCCGACCTCTACTCGCTCGGCGTCATCCTGCACGAGATGCTGACAGGCCGCGTGCCCTTCGAAGACCACGACAGCTCCGCCATTCTGCTGCGGCACATCAACGAGACGGCACCGGCGCTGCCCACGTCCGTCGCGGGGCGTACCATCCCGCAAGGGCTGCGCAGCCTCGTCGCCGAATTGCTCCAGAAAAACCCCGTGCTGCGCCCTGCCACGGCTGCCGAGGTCGAACGCCGCCTCGAACTGCTGGCCCCCGACGGCAGCGCGGCCAGCGTCAAGACGGCGCCGGCCCCGGTCGTTCCGGCGCCGGTCGCCAAGGTCGAGCCGCGCCGCGGCGGCGCCGCCACGCCCGGCCGGCAGAGCGGCTTCACCGACCCCGAGGGGCAGCGCGTCCCCACGCCGACCACCGGCAGCCATCCGGCGGGCGCGCCGCGCCGCGTCTGGGTGGCTCCGCCGCTCGAAGCGGGGCCGGCGCGCGGCGGGCGCTGGATCACCCTCGCCGTGCTGCTGGCGTGTGCGACACTGCTCATCTACCTCGTCATCCGGCGCTCGCCGGGCGACGTCGACCCCGAATGGGTCGAGGGCCCGGGCGCCGCGACAGCGGGCTTCCACCAGGCGGACCCTGCGGGCGGCGCCCCGAGCCTCGAACCGACGCCCATCGAGCCCACGCGGCCCGACCCCACGCCCATCCCCGAGCCCGGCGTCGCCATTCCGCCGCCGAGTGCGGCCGACGTCGCCGCGGCCCGTCCCGATGTCGCGAGCCCCGTTGCGGCGCAAAGCGACGCCACCATGGGTCAGCCGATGCCCGCCGTCGTGCGCCCCACCGAGCCGGTCGGGGCCGTGCCGCTGCCCACGGCCGCGGCGGCCAAGCCCGGCGCTCCGGCCCGGCCCGCGCCCGCCGCGGTCAAGCCCGT
>CAYRCM010000235.1:0-8988 GCA_964422715.1 uncultured Myxococcales bacterium
GGCTGCCGGGGCGAATGGGGCAGCCACAGCGACTCCGCCGTCCGCAGCGGACGCGCCACCGGCGCCGGTTGCCGCGCCGCCGCCACCTGCCCCCACCGTGTTGGGCCCGCCGCGCGCCGTGGCGCCGCGGCCGCTGCTGCTGCGGCCCGCCGATCCGGCTGGCTGCCGGCAGCTTTGTCAGCGTCTCATCGACGAACAACTCAACGATTCTACGAAAGATCTTGAGGAAGCGATCGCCGAGGCGGTCCGCCAGAACGTCAAGGTTCACCAAGAGGCGCTCGCCTCGCCCTGCATCGACTACTGCCTGCGCGAGTTGAGTGCTGCGGCGCTCTGGTGCACCGAACAGAACGGCAACCTGCCCGAAGCCTCCGCCTGTCTGGTTGCCGCCGAGCCCGCGGTCCGGGGCGGCTCGCAAACGCCGCGCAAGCCAAGCAAGGACTGATATTCCCTTGCGTTTCCAGGGGCCCCGAGGCACCGCCGGGCGATCCGGCGAACCAAGCGTCCCAGGCGGCGCGCCGCGCGGGCCGGCCCGCTCCGGTCGGTCCGGCGATTCGGCCGCCAAGGCGCCCCCGCGTCCCGGGGAACGGACGTTCGTGCCGCTCGAAGCCTTGCCGCGCCTCGAACCGCTGGTGCTGCGGGGGCTGAGGCGGCGGCGCCTGGCCCTCGTCACGCTGGCCATCATCGCGGGCGACCTGCTCGTGGCGCTGTGGGCCGCGGGGCGCGGCATGGACGTGCTCGAGGCGTTGCGGGGTCCGGGCTTCTGGCTGGCCCTCGTGCCGTCGCTCGTGCTGTGGCTGCTTGCGGCAACGCTCGGAGAATGGTCGTCGCGCCGGCGGTTGCGGCTCGCCCGCGAGCGGCGGGTGCTCGTCACCAACGCCGGCCTCGTGCTGTGCGACGAGGCCGGCCGGCCGCACCCGGTGCCCTGGGCCGACGTCCTGGCCTTGCGGGTCTCGGCGGCGCCCTTTGCGCCGACGCGCGTCATCGTTTCGCATGCGCGCGGCGAAGGCGCGTTCGGCGTTGAACTCCACGACGTCGACAAGCCGCCCCCGCCGTGCGAGTTCACGTGGAGCGGTCTGCGTTGCCGCGACCCCCAAGGGGGCGTCTGCGATCCCCGCCGCCGGCCGGCCGCGGGCCACGCGTTGGTCCTGGCCATCACTGCGCACAGCGGCGTGCGGCTCCCCGAAGGCATTGCGCCGTCCGGGCCCGCCGCCCGAACCGGAGGTTCTTCCGATGCCTAGCCGAACGGTTGCCCCGACTCTGACGAACGAGGACATCCTCCAGGGGCTCTACGAAGCGTCGCGGCGCTTTCGCCCCGGCAGCAAGGGCGGAGCGCACACGGAGGTGCTGGCTTTCGATGCCGATCGCCTCGAAAGCGTGCTGCGCCGTTTTGCCGCCGCCGCGGGCGTCGATGTCGAGACCCGTGCCGCCGCGATCCGCGCGTTCGCGGGCGACCTTGCCGCGCGCTTCCTGATGAAGATCGGCCATGTCGATGAATTCCCGATGAAACTCCACGAGCGCGAGGAGACGCCGTTCCCGCGCGTGTACGTCAGCGAGGCGTTCGGGCCCATCGGCTACAACCTGCTCCCCACGTGGCAGAAGACGCTCCTCGACGCCACCGAAGCGGTCCGCGAGATCCCCTACTTCGCGTTTGGTACGCCCGGCGACCAATTCGCGCCGTTGCTGCCCGAGACCATCCGCAACTTCATTGCGAGCGACTGCCAGCAGGCCGAGCGCTTCGACCCGAACGCCGTCTTCCTGCTCAACGACGGCACCGGCGAGAAACTGACCGTGTACGACATCCTGACGCGCGACCGATACTTCACGCGTCCTATCAAGGGGTTCGACGACCTCGTACACTTCCAGCAGCGCCTGCGCGAAGACCCACTCGATGCCGCCATGGTCGACGGCCTCATGGAGTTCTTCAACGCCCCCATCACCGTGGGCGTGCGCGACACCGTGCGTTGGCTGCTCGGCTCTCGCCACCCGCGCTTCAATTGGGACCGCGCCCGCGACCTCATCTACGACTGCTTCCAGCGCCACGGGCACGAGAACTACCTGCTGCCCGAGACCAACGTCTACGCGGTCGACGTGCGGGTGCCGGCCGACAGGCGGGCGGCCATTCGGGCCCGCAACGAACGCGCCGTGCGCCGCTTCGCCGAAGCACTCGACGACGCCCTGCCGCTCGACGTCGACCTCGTGCTCGACGACGCGCACGTGGCGCGGCTGGCCGAAGCGGCCCTTGCGTACCATCACGCCTATCCGGAATACGAACTCGAAGCCGTGGCCGGGGTCTTGAGCCCCACGTTCCTGCGTTTCGTCGGCCGCTTTGCCATGTATTTCGCTTTGTTCACCGCGGGCATCCCGGTGCGCATGCGCCGCAACGTGCACTTCGAACACCACTTCCGCACGAGCGGCCTCGAAGCCAGGCTGCTCGGCCACCTGCCCCCCGAACTGCGTGAATCGTTCTACGAGGCGCTCTACGCCGAGATCGCCCGCTACGTGGCGCGCGGCGGCGTCTACGATACCGACGGCACGCTGTGCACGTACGAGCGGCTCGACACCACGTCGTACTGCTTCGCCCAGATCGCCGACTATGGGCTCGGCGAGGGTGAACGGATCGGGGCCAAGTTCAGCCTGGAAGACCTGCGCACCGAGGAAGGTCGGGCCATGCTCGACCGCTACCCGGAAATCGGCGAGAAACTGGTCGTCTTCTTCGTGCTGGTGCTGCGTTTCTACCTCGACACCGACTTCATCCCCGACCTGCGCCCCGAAGACGCCGGGCGCGACCTGTTCCTGCTCGGCATCTGGGGCTACCTCACCGAGAACGTGCTCGTCATCATCAGCGAAAACGAGGCCGGCCAGTCGCGCGTGCGCATCGCGTTCGTCGACAACAAGGACCACTTCAAGCAGTACCGTCGTGAAGAAGACCGCGACCGCCCGATGGGGCTCGCAAAGCACGCGCTGCGCCTCATCCACCCCATCGTCGAGCCGGCCATCTATCGCGCCATCGGCAATTTCCTGCAGATCGTCCACGACCACCGTTTCGGCCCGGCCCCTGAGCCGAAAACCCCCGAAGAACATCTCGACCGAGCCGTCGAAGTCGGCCGCGAAGTGGCGCGCAAGGGCTGGAAGGAGGCCCAGGTGGCCGTCGAAGCCGTCTTGCTCGACAGCCTCGACGATGCCATCGGTGGCGTGCGCCGCACGCTGCGGCGCGCCGCCTTCTGGCGCGGTTGAACACGACGCGCTGTCGGCGGCCGTCGCGGGCGGCGCCGCAGCGCGCGTGTCGTGGGGGACACGCTCGCCCGGCGGGGTGTTGCCGCGGAACCGCGGCCCGCTCCGCTGCGGCGCGTCAACGTCCTGATTCATAAGCAAAAGTCCTCATGGCGCGCGGCTGGCACACAGCCTGCAACACCTCGGCCTGGATGGAGGTGACGCCATGCAACCCCGCACGCAACGATCCGTAGCCCTCGGACTGGCAACCGCTCTGCTCACGCTGGCGGCGCCGTGGCCCGCGGCGGCCTGCGTCGAAGCCGTCACGGTCGCGACGGAGCGCGTGACCATCAGCGACGCGAACCTGCCGGATAACTGGCGGGAGCCCACGGTGCGCGACGCGGCGCTGTGGGTTCGGCGCCTCGAACGCCTGCTGCCCGCCGGAACGACGCTGGCCGTCGAGTTTGGCGCCGTCGAGCTCTGCGAAGACGCGAACGCCGACGACGTGCGCTGCGTGGATGTGAGCCCAGCCTGGCGCGATGGCCAGTGGCCGACGCTTTTCCGCATCGTGGCGCACGCGCTCGCGGCCTCGCCCGAACAGATGCGCCGGGCGCTGGCCGTGCGGGCACGTCCGCTCACGGTCGAGGTTGCCAGCACTGCCGACCGCGCCTACGCCGATGGACTTGCCGCGCGGCTGCTCGACGCTCTCGGCGCGTATCCGGAGGCGCACGGCTTCGTGCAACTCGGCGGACGCCCGGCCGACCTGCCCGTGGCGCACGTGCTGACGGCGCCCGACCCCCACGGGGGCCGCCTGTACCGGGTCGTCGTCGGCGCATTTCTCGACCGCGTCGAAGCGGACGCCGTCCGCCTGCTCGTCGCCACCGAGGCCGGTCTCGCCGGCCGCGTGAAGCCCCTCTGAGGCCGCGCCCGCGTTCCGCCCGCCCGCGATCGTCCGCCCCCGGCTTTTCAAGCGCTGCCCGTTCGATATATTCACGCCGCGAATGCGCCCCGCTCGGGCGCCCGACCGGACGGCAACTCGGCCGTCCACTGAACGGAGTGACGCAATGGCCACCATCGCCCTCAAAGGCAACCCCATCCACACCGCGGCTGAACTGCCCGCCGTGGGAACGCCCGCCCCCTCGTTTCGCCTCGTGCGTACCGACCTGAAGGAAGTGGGCCTCGCCGACTACGCCGGCAAACGCAAGGTTCTCAACGTGTTTCCGAGCATCGACACGCCCGTGTGCGCGGCCTCGGTGCGCCAATTCAATGTGCAGGCCGCCAGCCGTCCTGGCGTCGTCGTGCTGAACATCTCGGCCGACCTGCCGTTCGCTCACGCGCGGTTCTGCGCCGCCGAGGGGCTCGCCAACGTCGAGAGCCTCTCGACGCTACGCTCCGATTTTGCGCGCGCCTACGGGCTCGAAATCGTCGACGGGCCGCTCGCCGGGCTGTGCTCGCGGGCTGTGCTCGTGCTCGACGATCGCGACCGCGTGGTCTACACCGAGCAGGTTCCCGAAATTGCACAGGAGCCGAACTACGCGGCGGCACTCGCCGTGCTCTGAGGGCGGCGTGCCCGCCTCGCGCGGGGCGCCCGTGGGAAGGAAGGACCCCATGCCGAATCTCGTGCTGTTGCGCCACGGCCAGAGCGCGTGGAACCTCGAAAATCGCTTCACCGGCTGGACCGACGTCGACTTGTCCGAGCAGGGGCAGGCCGAGGCCCACGACGCTGGCCGGCGCATGCGCGAGGCCGGGCTCACTTTCGCCCGGGCCTACACGTCCGTGCTGCGGCGGGCCATCCGCACGCTGTGGATTGCGCTCGACGAACTGGACCTGATGTACGTGCCGCAAGTGACCGCGTGGCAACTCAACGAGCGCCACTACGGCGCCCTGCAGGGCCTCAACAAGGCCGAGACGGCCGAGCGGCACAGCGCCGAGCAGGTGCGCATTTGGCGCCGCAGCTACGACATCGCGCCGCCGCCGCTCGCCAGCGACGACCGCCGGCACCCGCGTTTCGACCCGCGCTATGCCGGGTTGCAGCCCGAACAGCTGCCGGCTCACGAATCGTTGAAGTCGACGCTCGAACGCGCGCTGCCCTACTGGAAGCGCGAGATCGCGCCGTTCGTACGGGCCGGGGCCGACGTGCTCGTCGCGGCGCACGGCAACAGTTTGCGGGCGCTCGCGAAGCACCTCTTCGGGCTGAGCGACGAGGCCATCCCGCGCCTCGAGATACCGACCGGCAACCCGCTCCTCATCGGGCTCAGCCCCGAGCTGCGCGTGCAGGACGCACGCTACCTCGACGCCGAACGCGCCGCCCCGCTCAACGTGTAGGACCCCGTCGCCGCCCTGCGCAACCCTGCATGGCCCTGGCGGCTCTCCGGAACGGCGTGGCCAGCAAGCGCCTCAGGGCGCCCGTGCGCCGGTGCCCGAAGTTCCGCTGAACCGCAACCTATCGTATTGTCTTGATATTTTCCCGTATTGGAGGGGCAGGGCCGAATGCGCGCCTAGAGCGGTCGAGGCCGCTTGCACCGGATTCGCAGGCCGCGGGCAGACGTCGCCGCCTTTCGCACGCGATCCGTCTCGACTGGCTCGGAGCGTCCCCAACGGGATTTGAACCCGTGTTACTGGCTTGAAAGGCCAGCGTCCTGGACCGGACTGGACGATGGGGACATCGGGCAATGAGCCGCACAGGAATCGAACCTGTGACCAACAGATTAAAAGTCTGCTGCTCTACCGACTGAGCTAGCGGCCCGCCAAAGAACACAGCCGCGGGCTTCTACCCGAAGCGAGCGACCTTGTCAAGCACGAATGTGCAGTCGAGAGGTCGCCGCGCCGTGGAGGCGCGAAGGTCGCTCAGCCGCCATGCACGAGCGAGAACAGCCGCCGCAGGTCGTCGGCCCACCAGATGATCCAGGCTTTTCCTTTGATGTTCTCGAAGGGTACGGTTTTCCAGTAGCGCCCGTCGTGGCTGCGGTCGCGGTTGTCGCCCATGCAAAAAACGGATTGGGGCGGAATGGTGACGTCGCCCGTCCAGGGCTCGTCGGGGGACGTGCGGTGGCCCCAGTACTCGCAGCTGTGGTCGAGGGGATCGGGGCAAGCCTTGTATTCGAGGGGCCAGTCGGCCAGGTTGCGGTGCGGATAGGGGCACGGCGGCCCAAACGGGTCGATGTGCTGCGTCACGTAGCCGTAGTCGCCGTTGCGCTCCCATTGCAGCACGCAGCGGCAGCAACCCCTTGGATCGGAACGACATTGCGTGCCGTTGTCTTCGCACGGAACCGCGCCAAACCAGGGCGGCAGCAGCAGGCCCGGCACGGGTTTGCCGCCGAGCTCGGCCCGCCCTTCGACGAAGCGCAGCGTCGGCAGCGCCTGGTCGTTGACGTAGACGACGTTGTCGCGCATGCGTACGCGGTCGCCGGGGACGGCAATGACCCGCTTGATGAAGTCCTTGCCGTGGTCGGGCCCGGGGCCGGGGTACTCGAACACCACGATTTCGCCGCGGTGCGCCGTACGCCACTCGAAGAAGCGCGTGTGCGTGAACGGGATGCGCAGGCCATACAGGTACTTGTTGACGAACAGGTGGTCGTCGACCTTGAGCGTCGGAACCATGGAACCCGTTGGAATTTCGAAGGCTTCGAACAGGAAGGCGCGAATGAGCAAGGCCACGCCGACCGCCCACAGGATGCCCTCGATGTACTCGCGCGTGACGCTCTTGCGCGCCCACTTCAGGTGCTGGTCGAGCCCCCGATCGAGCGCCAGGGCGGCCGTCTCGATGGCGTCGACGTCGCGCGGCCGTTCTTTGAGCCGGCCCACCAGGCGTTCGAGGTCGGCGTGGAGCGCCGTCACGACGTCGGGGGTGAGCCGGCTCTTCTTGCGGCGGAGCAGGCGCCGGGCTTCCTTGGCGACGTGGCGGGCGCGCGCCAGCAGCGCGCGGCGTGCGCGCCATGCCTGAAGGCGTGTGCGCCAGGTTGGGGGCCGAGCAGGGCGCGCTTTCGTCATGAGCATCCTTCTTTCGGCCGGCGCGCGGGCGCCGGACCGGTGCCTCGCTCGAAACGGCCGCCCCATATAGGGACGGCCCGGCCGGGCTGTCAACCGGTGGGGCCCGGCGAAACATTCCCGGGCCGGCCCGTCTGCTCGTCTGCATTCCGGTCGCGGCGCCCGCAGCGGTCGCGCCGACTGCCCGGCAACGACCCGGGCTACTCGGCGGGCTGCGGGGCGCGGGCCGGCGATTCGGTCGCGGGCAGCAGGCCGACGTCGCCTCCGTCGGCGGCCGCGCCGCGTCCCGGCGAGTCGGGGAGCAGGCGGTAGCGCGCGTCGAAGCGCGGCAGGCCGGGCACGTTGCCGTCGTGACCGTCGAAGGCGGGGTCGGCGACGAGCGAGTGGGCGACGCTGAGGGCCCCGGCGAGTGGCCCGCCGAGCGGATTCACGTAGTTCCAGGCGTTGGCCCGGGCATTGCCCACCGAGATGGTGTTCGTGACGGTGAGCCGGCCGGAAACCTCCCAATCGTAGGAGTCGCCGACGCGCAGGCCCACCCCGTGGCCGACGAGCACGCAGTGGTCGACGTGGACGTCGGGCGCTCCGTAGCCGGCCTCGATGCCCTGATCGCAGTCGAGCAGCAGCGTGTTGCTGACGGTGAGGCGACCGCCCGCGGACCCGGCGACGCCTTCGTGGGCGAAATCTTCGATGATGCAGGCATCGATCGCAACGTCGGCGCCATTGTGGTCGATGGCGTCGTCCTTGCCGTGCATGAACACGCTCGCAAGGACGCGGCTCGGCAGCCGGGTGCCGGCGGCGTCGACGAAGGCTTCGCGCAGGTAGAGCGCGTCGTTGTCGTCGTCCTGGGGTTCATCGTCGCCGCTCGGGATATCGAGGAAGTGACAACCGTCGAAGATCGCTTCGCTTTCGATGAACTCGGCGCCCATGTCGGCCCGCGTGATGAGCGTGTCGTAGACCTGGACCCGGGCGCGTTCGCCGCCGAGGGCCTTGCCGCGCAGGCCGCCGAACACGGCATGCTCGACCCGCGCCCGGCCACCGGCCACGAAGACGACGGCTTCGCTGTCGGAATGGCCGAAGGCGCGCCCGGGGTCGCCGCCGCCGTCCGAGAAGAAGGTGTGGCCGATCTGGGCTTCGCCCTGCACGACGAGGCCGCCCCACGGCGCCGCGGGGTCGGCCGCGGCGAACCAGACGGGGCTCTCGGCGCTGCCCGTGACGTGCAGCGCGCCGGCGACGAGGAGGTGCGCGCGCGCCGCGGCAAAGACGCGCGTGCCGGCGGCCACGGTGAGCGTTGCCCCGGCGGGCACGGTGGCGTCGGCCGTGAGCCGGACGTCGGCGCCAGGGCCCCACACGAGGTCGGCGCCCGCGAGCGGGCCTGCCACGGCCCGGGCGCCGTCGGCCGCCTCGATAGCGAGCGGCGCCACGCCCGTGAGGCCGGCGCCCGTGGCGCGCAGCTCGGCCGCCCCCGGGGTCGGGGGGGCCGAGACGAGGGCGAATCCCGCGCCGCGGCGGAGAGCCAGCGTGCCTGCCGCGGGGCCCTCGGGCCCCCAGGAGAGCGCAACCGTCGTCGCGAAAAACCACGTGGGCCGGCCGTCGGCGCCGGCCGCGCGCACCTCGACCGGGAACGGGGCGCCGGGGCGCACGCGCGGCGGGGCGCGGAGCGTGAGGCGGACCGGGCAGAGTTCGGCGGCCTCGCAGGCGCCGGCCGGCAGCGCGTCGGCCGCCGGGGCGCCATCGGGAAGCGTGCCGGCCGCGTCGCCCACGGCGGCGCCGCCGCAGTCGGCCGGCGGCGGA
>CAYRCM010000236.1:0-8974 GCA_964422715.1 uncultured Myxococcales bacterium
GGCGCGCCACGCCGCGGCCCTCGTCCCCGAGGCGCAGCGGGTCGTCGGCGACTGGCTCGTGCTCGCGCGCGCCCGGCTGGCTCTCGGCGACGACGCGGGGGCGCGCGCCGCCTTTCGCTGGGCCGGGGCGCTTGGCCCCGAAGACCCGGCGGTCGGACGCTTCGCCGCACACTTCGCGCTTGTCACGCTGCGCTTCGAGACGGCGCGCGGCGAGGCGCAGCGGGCCGCCGGGCGCACGCCCAACGACGTGTTGCCGTGGCTGCAGCTCGGGGCGGCGGCGGTCGGGCTCGGCCGGCTCGACGAGGCCACCGCGGCCTTCGAGCGGGTGCTGCAACTCGACGCCGCCACCCCCGATGCACTCTGGAACCTGGCGCTCGTGTTTCTCGCGCGCGCCGCGGCGGGCGGCGACCTCGCCGTGCCCGCGCTGCGCCGGGCCGACGCCTTGCTCGGACAACTGCTCGACGCCTGCCCCGACGACCCCGAAGCCCGCGCGGAGCGGTCGCAGCTGGCCGCCATCCTGCGCGCCTACCTGCCGGCCCCGCCGCCGCCCGAGGTCCCCTGAGCGGCTCGGCCGACCCACCCGGCTACGGACCGCGCGGCTCGTTGGAGCCGACCGCGACGAGCGCCCACTGGGCGTTGTGCGCCACCTCGACGAAGCGCGGCGCGAGCCCGAGCGGCACGATGAGCCCCGCCCCCGTGCGCACGAGCAGGAAGTCGTAGGCCCGGACGGCCGGGTCGTTCCAGAAATCGGTGCGCGTGAGCGCAGGCGGCACGCGCCCCGGGCGGTACTGCAGCGGCGTGCCCGGATACTCGGCGAACGAAAGGCGCGTGAGCGCACCGGCGGCCGGCACGACGTAGGCGTGCAGATGCCAGAGCGCCCCGTAGGTCATGCGCCCTTCGAGGTTGTTGTCGGGCACGCGCGCCACGGTGGCGCCCGGCGGCAGCAGCGCCACCAGGTGCAGCAACGGCTGCTGATCGCGCTCGAAGGCCTGGAATTCGCCCCGCACCCCCAGGAAGTACGCGGCGTTCAACGTCGTGACGAAGACGACGAGCGCCCAGTGGCGGATGGCCTCGCGGGGCCAGGGGAGCCAGCCGAGCAGGAACAGGAACGCGAAGAGCACGTGGCGTTCGCGGATGACGGCCTGGTTCGCGATATGGGACGGCGGCAGAAACGAGAGCGCGAGGAAGAGGAACGTGAACGCCTCGATGGGCCGGACGCGCAGCACGGCGAGCGGGTGGTCGGCGGCGGGCGGGGCCGGCTGCCGGGAGAAGCCGCGCAGCGCCAGGACGAGCAGCGTGAAGACGACGAGCGGGATCTCGTCGAGGTCGGACAGGAAGTAGTTGTTGATGTACGACGGCCAGCGCGCGAGGAAGTAGCCGAGCGGCGTCCAGATGGCGCCCAAGCCCGCATCGGCCGTGCCGAACTGGATGCCGGCGGCCGTCGGGGCGGAGTCGACGAAGAGGCGCAGGAACCACGGCCCGAACACCCCGAGGGCGGCCGGCAACGCGGTGAGCGCGAGCACCCCGCGGCGGCGCCAGGAGCTCGGCACGAGCAGCAGCGCGAGCCCGAGCGCCGCCAGCAGCACGAGGAACACCTGCGCGTGCGCGAGCAGCGTCAGGGCGCTGCCGAGCACGAGGGCCACCGCGCGCCACGCGCCGCCGCGGCCGAGGAAGCGAATGCCGAGGTCGAGGGTGGCGAACAGCAGCGGCGTGGCCAGCAGATACGCGACGAAGCCGAGCGCCACGTGGGCGTTGTACGCAAACGGCAGGATGACGAACACGAGCCAGCGGCTCTGCCCGAGCGTTTGCAGCAGGCGGCCCAGCGTGAGCGGCATGGCCACGACGTAGGCGGCGAGCAGCAGCCGGGTGGCCGCCTCGACCGTCAGGAGGCCGGCGAGCCCGTGGCAGAGCCAGAAGTAGAGCGAATTCGGCCGGATGACCGGCGGCGCGAGGAAGAAGACGTCGCCCCAGGGGTGGTTCGGCTCGGCGAGGATGGTGTGCAGGATGTGGGCGATGGCCTGGTGCGAATAGGCGTCCTGGAGCGGCAGGAGACGCACCGAGTAGAGCGGCCAGACGGCGAGCCCGAGCAGCCCGCCGAGCAGGACGAAGTAGGCCAGGTCGTCGAGTCGGATTCGCTCGAGCCGGGCCCGCAGCCACGCCACGGGGCGGTGGCCCGCGGTCGGCCCGATGGCTACGGCCGGGAGGAGCGGTGGCACGGGTGGGTGGGGGCAGCGGGGCTAGTTGTTGGCGCTCTGGGCTTTCTTCGCGAGCGCGCGGCTCACGAACGTGAGCAGCGCCGCGATCACGAGGACGCCGGCCGCGATGTAGAACGCGATTTGGTTCGAGCCGGTGCTCTCTTTCAGCATGCCGGCGAGCCGGGTCAGCACGAGGCCGCCGATGCCCCAGGCCGTGAACATGATGCCGTAGTTGAGCCCGAAGCCCTTGAGGCCGAAGTAGTCTTTGGTGACCGACGGGAAGAGCGCCAGGTTGGCGCCGTAGTTGGCCCCGGCGAGCGCCAGGATGACGAGCAGCAGGGCGGCCGAGTTGCCGATGAAGAGCAGCCCGACGACGACGCAGGCCTGGAGCAGGAAGACGATGAGCATGGTGTTCTGACGCCCGATGCGGTCGGACATGGCACCGGCCAGCACGCGGCCGCCGGCGTTGCCGAGCGAGAGCACCACGACGCCCCAGAACGCGGCCTCGCCGAGCGCCACCTTGCCGAGCCCCTGCGCGTCGGAGATGACCATGAGGCCGACGCCGGCGGCGAAGATGTACATGATCCAAAGGATCCAGAATTGCGGGGTCTTGAGCATGCTGGCCCAACTGACGTCGGCGGCGGGGGCGGCCTTCTTGACGGCGGCGGCCTGCGAGGCAACCGGCGCGGGCTTGTAGCCGGCCGGCGGGTTGCGCAGCAGTTGCGCGAGCGCCACGATGGCGACGAGGAAGACGCCGCCGAGCACGAACAGGGTGTTGGACACGCCCGCTTCGCGCACGCCGTTGTTGTCGGTGGCGAAGTTGCCGAGCAGGAAGGTGGCAAGCGGGGCCACGTACACCGACGCGAGGCCGAAGCCGCCGACGACGAGGCCGGCGATGAGGCCCGTGCGCTTCGCGGGGAACCATTTCACGGCCGGCGGCGTGGCCGAGGCGTAGCCGAACCCGATGCCGAGCCCGGTGAGCACGCCAAAACCGAGCACGAAGCCGAGGTAGTTCGAGCCGGCAAGACCGGAGACGAGGAACCCGGCGCCAACGAGCACGCCGCCGATGGTGGCGACCCAGCGCGGCCCGATGCGGTCCTGCAACCGGCCGGCGGGGATCATGCCGATGGCGAACATCAGGCAGGCGAGCGCGTAGGGGTCGCGCTTCATGGCATCGTCCCAGCCCCAGGAGGCCGGGATGGCGCCCTTGATGGTGCTCCAGGCGTAGAGCGCGCCCAGCGCCAGGTTGATGCCGATGCCGGCGAGGGTGACGATCCAGCCGCGGTTCTTGATGGGTTCGGTTTCGCTGCTCATGGACGCCGCTTTCCTCTGGGGCCGCGACCGCGTCGGGCGGACTCGGGGGCGCTGCCCGCAGCAGCCGCCCGGAAACGCGTGCGCCCCGGGGCTCGGGCCCGGCCCAAAGCCGGATGCCGTTGCCCGATGGAGGCGTCGACCGCAGCCAGGTTGTGGAATCGTTCGAGCGCTCCGGGCCGCACAACGCGGGGCGTCGGGCAGGCACGCCGGCGCATGCTCAAGTCGCCGCTCATACCAAGGGTGCGACCGTCTGTCAAACCGCGGCACCTTCGCCTGACGCGACGCGTCAGCGGAGGGGATCGCGCGGCGCGGCCGGGGGGGCGCCGTTCAGGGCAGGTAGGGCGGCACGTCGCGCAGCCCGGCCAGCGGGTCGGGGCCGCTCAGCACCGGGCCGTGGGCGGGGAAGACGGCGCGCAGCGGCAGCGCGCGGAGCCGGGCCCGCGAGTCGTCGAACGCGCGGAGATCGCAGCGGAAGGGATTCCATTCGCCGCCGAGGTAGTTGCGCACGAAGTCGCCGGCGAGCAGCCAGCCGGCGGCGGCGTGGTGGAGGCAGACGCCGTCGTCGGCGTGGCCGGGCGTGGCGAGCAGGGTCCAGCCGGGCAGGCCCGGCACGGGCTGGCCGTCGTCGCAGGGCGGGGCGAGCGGCGCGCGGAAGCGGTCGTGCCCCCACGGCATGCCGAAGTCGCAACCGTCGCGCCAATCGCTGAGCGGCGGAAAGGGCAAACCCTGCAAAGCCCACACGGCGAGGCCGCGCGGGAGGTCGCGCCAGGTCGGAAAGCGCAGCGGGCGGCCGAGGGTGACGTGGTCGTGGCTGACGCGCCCGACGAGCACGGCGGCACCCGTGTCGCACGCGAGCCGGTCGAGGCCCATGGCGTGGTCGAAGTGCAAATGCGACGGGATGACGTAGCGCAACGCACCGGGGCCGAGGCCGAGCGCCACGAGCGCCGCCTGCACCCGCGGCACATCGGCGATGGAGCCGACGTCGAAGGCGGCCGCGGCCCCCTCGGACACGGCGAGGTAGGTCACGCTGTAGCGGCCCGGCAGCGCCAGCACGGCGGCGGCGCCGTGGCGAAACAGGCGATTCTGGGGCAGGCCCGCCGGGGCCAGGAGCCGCGTGAGCAGGGGCTGCGGCGCGGGCCGCAAGCCGGCCGGCAGCTCGGCGGGGGGCGTTTCGGGGCGAACGAGGGATGCCTGGACTCCGCTCATGGACAGCCTCCGGCGGGCGGGCGGCGCAGGGCGGTTGACGCACCGGCGGGCCGCCGCTACAGTGCGCCCGCGACCTGGCGTCTGGTACCACCGACTCGGTACCACGGCAAGGGCCGCGCGCTTCGGCGCGCCGTCTGAGCCGCTGACGTCGACCGGCGGAACGCGTGCCTCCCCGCGTCGCTCCGCCCCCGACCGCATGACCGGCGGCCCCATGCCCGCCCGGGCAGTCCCGCGCGGTGCCCGGCGCTTGCCGTGGTCGTCGTCACCCCAAAAGGCAGGAAGCCATGCTCGAGGCCATCAGCAAAGGGTTTCGCAACGCACGCAATCGGCTCAAGGGCTTTCGCGAAATCACCCCGGAGAGCGTCGACGATGCCGTGCGCGACATCCGCGTTTCGCTGCTCGAAGCCGACGTGCAATACCACGTCGTCAAAGCCTTTCTGGAGCGCGTCAAAGAGAAGGCGCTCGGCGAGATCGTGCAGACGAAGGTCAAGCACAAGGGCGAAACGCTGAAGGTCACGCCCGGCGATCACTTCGTGCGCGTCTGCCAGGAAGAACTCGAAGCGCTGATGGGTCCCGTCGACGTCGGGCTGCGCTACGCGCCGGTCGGCATCACGAAAATCATGCTCGTCGGTTTGCAGGGCTCCGGCAAGACGACCACGGCGGCCAAACTGGCGAACTACCTCGTGCGCAAAGAGCGCCGGCCCATGCTGGTCGCGGCCGACATCTACCGCCCCGCGGCCGTGCAGCAGTTGCAGGTGCTCGGCGAGCGGCTCGGCCTGCCGGTGTTCCACGAGCCCGGGGTGGCGCCCCCCGAACTCTGCCAGCACGCCATCCCGGCGGCCCGCGAAGCCCACTGCGACACGCTCATTTTCGACACCGCCGGTCGGCTCGCCATCGACGAACCGCTCATGCAGGAGCTCGAACAGATCGCGGTGCGCACGGCGGTCGACAACATCCTGCTCGTCGTCGACGCCATGATCGGTCAGGACTCGGTCCGCACGGGCTCGGCCTTCAACGAACGGCTGCAGCTCGACGGCTTCGTGCTGACCAAACTCGACGGCGACGCGCGCGGCGGCGCGGCCCTCTCGCTGAAGGCGGTCACCGGCAAGCCCATCAAGTTCCTCGGCATGGGCGAAGGTAACGACGCCCTCGAGGAATTCCGTCCCGAGGGGCTCGCCTCGCGCATCCTCGGCATGGGCGACATCGTCGGCCTCATGCAGGACTTCGAGCAGCACGTCGACGAGCGCAAGGCCGAAGAAGAAGCCGAGCGGCTCATGAAGGGCGAGTTCAACCTGCTCGACTTCCTCGACCAGATCCGCACCATCCGCAAGATGGGCTCCCTCAAGGATCTGCTCGAAAAGATGCCGTTTTTCGGCGACGCCATCCCCGAAGGGATGAACCTCGACGACCGCGAACTCGTGAAAGTCGAGGCCATCATCCAGTCGATGACGAACCAGGAGCGGCTGCGGCCGCAGCTCATCGACGAACGGCGCGCGGCGCGCATCGCGGCCGGCTCGGGGCGCAAGTTGCAGGAAGTGGCCGACCTGCTGCACCGCTTCGGCGCCATGAAGGACATGATGTCGAAGATCAGCCGCCAGCCGGGCCTGCTCGCGCACATCCCGGGCTTCAAGCAGCTCGCCCAGATGAAGCAGTTGCGCGGCATGGATCTGAGCCAGGTCTTCGGCGACATGAAGGCCGGGCCGGGCGGCATGCCGGGGGCCGGACCCGCCGACGCCAAAAAGAAGAAGGTGCAGCGGCTGTTCGATCGCGAAAAGCAACGCCGCAAGGCCAAACTCGCGAAAAAGGCGCGCAAGAAGAACCGCTAGGCCGGGCCGGCCGGGGCAGGGAGTCAGGCATGACCAGCGAAGCAGGGGTGAGCGAAGTCGGCAAGGCGCTGCGGCGCATGGCGAAGCAACTCCAAGCGGTCGAGGCCGGGCTGAAGGGGCTCGAACGGGCCCGCGCCGATCTCGACCGGCAGGCCTTCGTCGCGGCAAGTCTCGTCGCGGAGTTGCACGCCGGGCTCGCGGGCTTCGGCGAATTGCCGGCGCTGCTCGGCCGGGCCGAGACGCTGGCGCGCGAGATCGGCAACGAAGCGGCCACGCACGCCGAACACGCGCGGCGGGCCGTGCCGCTCGCCATGGAACGGCTGCTCGGGCCGCAGCGCATCCCGGTCGAAGGGCATTTCCCGACGTTTCGCGCCGGGCTGTTCACCGTGGTCTTCAAGGTCGACGGCGAGAAACCCGAAGCGCTCGTGCAGTACGGACCGGGCATCGAGACGCTGCGGCGGGTGGCCCCCGACGCCGAGGCCGCGGCCGGCGCCGTCGTGGCGCTGCAAGCCGAACTCGACAAGCAACTGACCCCGCCCGCCGTGTTTCTGCCGCTGCTCTACGACGCCTACACGCGCGCCCGCCGCCAGGCCGGCCAGCCCGCCGGCTGGCCCGCCCCCATCGCCGGGGTCATGCTCGAAGTGGCCTTTCTGTCGCAGGGCAGCGCGTTCTTCAATGACCCGGTGCGCGAGCGCTTCCGCTCCTATGGCCGCGTGCGCTTCTCGTACGACCTCTTCCGGCTCACGCTGGGGGGGCAGACGCGCGCCGACGACGCCGAACTCGTGCTCGTCGCGGCCACCCGCGAGCAGACGCGCCACCCGAGCGACCACCTCTGGATTCCACGCAACCTGCGGGGCGACGGCACGCACTACGCGAGCCTGCTCTTCCGCGAAGAGACGGCTGCATGACGACGAGGCCCGAGACACCGCTCGCGCGCACCATCATCGAAACCGTCGGCGCCCACGGCACCCCGCCGCTCTGGGGCTTCCAACTGTTCTCGGTGGGCCTCGACGACATCCTCGACGTGCTCGACGAGGAGTACCTGGCGGGCTATCTGAAAACCGGCGGCGCGGCCTTCAAGATGGTCGTCGGGGCCTACGGCGGCGGCAAGACCCATTTCCTCTACAGCGTGCGCGAACGCGCCTGGCAGCGCGACTTCGTCGTGGCCTATGTGTCGCTGTCGGCCGAAGAGAGCCCGTTTCACAAACTCGACCGCGTCTACCGAGCCGTGGCCCTCAATCTCATGCCGCCCGTCGCCGCCGAGGAACTGCTCGCCGGCGCCGACCGCGGCATCGCGGCGCTGCTGCGCCTCTGGTGTGCCAAGGCCCACACGACGCTCGCCGAGCACGAAGGCGACCCCGACGCCTTCGAGCGGGCGCTCGCCGACGCCGCCGAGGCCGGTGTGGCCGGCATCGAATCTACGAGCTACCAGGCCGCGCTGCGGCTCGCCTTTCGCGCCTTGTTGCAGGGCGACACCGACGCCTTCGAAGCCGCCGTCACGCATCTCACGGCCGAAGGCCACGACCCGCAACGCTTCCGCGCCTACGGCATCCTGCGCCCCATCGACCGGGCGGCAGCGCTTTCGGCCATCCGGGCGCTCACGCGCTTCGTGCGCAACCTCGGCTACGCGGGCCTCGTCGTGCTGTTCGACGAGGCCGAGCAGGTGCCGAGCCTGTCGTCCAAGCAGCGCGAGATGATGCTCGCGAACCTGCGCGAGCTCATCGACGAATGCGGGCATGCCGCGTTGCGCCACACGCTCATCGTGTACGCCATCCCCGACGACCACGTGTTCGACGGCGCCACGGCGGTCTACGAGGCCCTGCGGCAACGCATCGCGCCCGTCTTCGACGTGTACAACCCGAGCGGGGTACGCATCCGGCTCGAAGCGCTGCGCGGCGAACCCGTGCAGGCGCTCACGGCCATCGGCGAGCGGCTGCGCGACGTCTTCGAGGCCGCCTACGGCGTCGAATTGCCGGCCGAACGCGCCCGCACGCTCATTCGCGGCGTGGCCGCGGCGGCCTACGAACAGCGCTTCGGCGACGTGGGCTACCGCCGCCTCTACGTGCAGGGCGTCATCCGCGGCTTCCAGCGGCTGCGGCGCGAGCCGCAGTTCACGCCCGGGCCCGACTGGGCGAGGCAACTGGTCGATGGCGCTGCCACCCCGTAGATTCAACGGCACGGCGCTCATCCGCGGCGCGTGGGTCGACCATGCCCGCCACGGCACCGGCGTGGTCCTCGAAACGCGCTACCTCGGCGCCGAGGTGCGCGTGCGCTTCAGCGACTACGTGCGCTGGGTGGCCGCGCGCGACCTGCGCGTCTTCTTGATGCCGGGGCGCCCGGTGGCACCGGGCCGCGAACCGCGGCTGCCCGACGCCTGGCCCACCGTGCCCCAGGCCCCGCCCCCGGGCGCGAAGCCGCCCGCCGCGCCGCGCC
>CAYRCM010000237.1:0-8697 GCA_964422715.1 uncultured Myxococcales bacterium
CGCCGAGCCAGCCGCCCCCGCCGCCCCGGTTCGGGCCCCGATCGCGCTCGGCTGGCGGGCCTGGGCCTTTGCGGGGACGGCGGCCGCGCTCGTCGTTGCCGCCGTGGCGCTGCTCGTCTGGGGGCTCCTCGCCGGACCCGCGGGCCGCCTCGCCCCGACGCCGCCCTCCGGTCCTGGCCCCTCGCCGCCCGGTCCGGCCGAACCGCTCCTGGTCGCCGCAGGCGAACGCCTCACGCCATCCGCCACGACGCGTGCCGCATGGCAGTTGCCCGGACGGGCCACCGTGCACTTCGCCCCGGCCACGGCGGCCTGGCTCCTGGCCTCAGAGCCGGGCGCCGTAAGCCTGCAACTCACGGCCGGACAGCTGCTTGCGCGGGTGCCCCGGCTCGACCCCGGCGGTCGTTTCCGGGTTGAAACCCCGGTGGGAGATGTCGAGGTCGTCGGCACGGCCTTCACCGTGCGGGTCGACCCAACGGGTCTGCTCGTACGCGTGATCGACGGCGTCGTCGCCGTGCAGCCGGCTCGGGCCGCCGCCGATTCGGCGCGCCTGCTCGTGCGCGCGGGCGAATCGTTGCACTGCCCCGCGGGTCGGGCCGAGCCACGGCTGTCCGGACCCGACGACGCCGCGCTGCAACGTGAGGTGGAGGCCATTCTGGGCTCGCCCATAGCGCTGTCCGATTTCGTGCCGGCCCGTCCGGCGGGCGCCGCCCGCCCGGACACTCCAGTCGCCCCGCGCCCCCGGCCGGCGGCCGTGGCGCGCGCCGCCAACCCGGCCGACACAGCGGGCGCGACACCCCCGGCGCCGGCAGATGACCCGCGCGAGGCCCCGGCAGTTCGCGCGCGCCGGCTGCGCGAGCGCGCCGACTGGGCGGGAGCCGCCGCGGCCTACGGCGACGCCATCGCGAGCGCGGCATCGCCGGCCGAGGCCCAACTCGCCCGCATGGCCCGCGCCGAGCTGCTGCTCGACCAACTCGGCGATGCCGCCGCGGCGCTCGCCGCCTTCGACGAGTATCTGCGGGTCGGCGGGTCGCAGGCGGCGCTCGCCGAGGAAGCGCTGTGGGGGCGGGCGCGCTGCCTGCGCCGGCTCGGCCGCCTGGCCGACGAAGCCCGGGCCCTCCAGGATCTGCTCGCTCGGTTCCCGCTCGGCGCGTTCGCCTTCGAAGCCCGCGCGCGCCTCGAAGCGCTCGGGCGCGCCCCGAGCCCCGACACGAATCGACCACCCGTTTCGCCCCCGGGCGCCCACGAAGAAGGGCAGGAGGCGCACGACGCGCCCGCCGAATCGCGCCCGCCCGACCGCGGGTTCCCTGAGGAGGTGCAGCCATGACCCGTCGAGCCTCGTCCCGTGCCCTGCGTCCGCGCCTGCTCCGTTCGGTCGCCTGCGCAGCGCTGCTGGCACTCGTCTTCTGCACGCCGGCGGCACGCGCCCAGCCGGTTCCCGGCGAATGCTACAGCGGTGCCTGCGGCACGCCGCGGGAATCGGGTGGCGGGGGCGGCGGGGGCGGCGGCGGCAGCATCCTCATCAACAACACCGATCTGGGCGACACCTACCAGTACGGCGACGATGTCGACGGCGACGGCTGGGAAGACCCCGAAGACAACTGTCCGTATTGGCCCAACATCGACCAGGTCGACGGCGACGGCGACGCCGTGGGCGACGCCTGCGACAACTGCCCGAGTGTGCCGAACGCCGACCAGCGCGACACCGACGGCGACCTCGCGGGCGATGCCTGCGACGACGACGGCGACGGCGACACCGTGGCCGACGCAAGCGATCTTTGCCCGCTCATCCCCGACCCGACCCAAACCGACACCGATGGCGACCGGCTCGGCAACGCCTGCGACGGCGACGATGACGGCGACGGCTACGACGACGCCGAGGACAACTGTCCGCTGGTCGCCAATCCCGACCAGTTGAACAGCGATCCCGACACCTACGGCGACCAGTGCGACGCCGACCACGACGACGACGAGATCCCCGACTCCTACGACAACTGCGCCGCAGCGCCGAACCCCGACCAGGCCGACGCCGACGGCGATGGGCTCGGCGACGGTTGCGATGCCGACGCCGACAATGACGGGGTGCTCAACGCCGTCGACAGTTGCCCGCTCACGCCGAACCGCACGCAGAGCGACGGCGATCTCGACGGTGCCGGCAACGACTGCGACCCCTACCTCTGCTTCGAGTGGAACACGCAGGACGACTGCCTCGACCCCGCCGGCGCGTTTGCGGTCGGCGCTGCGGCGTTCCCCCAGAACCGCGTGGCCACGGGCCAGGGCGTGCGGCTGCGGCTCTTCTCCAATCGAGAGAGTCTGCCTATCCGCTACGTGTGGCAGCTCGTGGCGGCGCCCGACGGCTCGCGGGCGTCCATTCGGGGCGCGCAGGGGGCCGTGTCCGAGTCGACCCCCTGGGAATACCACTACGCCGACGACGCGCTCGCGCTCTTCGAGCCCGACGAACCGGGCGACTACACGTTCCGCGTGCGCGGCGAGCTCATGCAGCGCGACCCGCTCTTCCCCGACATCACCGTGGCCGAGGCCCAATTCACGCTCGTCGCCGAGGGCGAGGCGGTGGGCTCCGACAAGGCGGGGTGCAGCGCGGCAGCGGGCGCCGCGGGTCCCGGGGCGCTGGCGCTCTGGTTCGGGTTCGTCGGTTGGGCCTGGGCCGTGCGACGACGGGCGCGCGCGGCCCACCGCGGCGTCGCGTGACGGCCGGCTACGGTGAGCGGCGCGGCAATTCGCGGGCGCGGCGATGGAGCAGGAGCAGGAAACTCGCCAGCAGGAAAAGGGCCGCGACGCCTCCCGCTTCGATAGGCACCCAAACAGAATGCGCGAAGCGGGCGGCCACGTCGGCGCGTTCGGGCGCCGGCAACTGCGGCGCAACCGTGTCGCTCAGCCAGGCTTCGTGGCGCAGCGTGCCGAGCAACCCCACCGCGAGCGGCAGTACCATCACGAATGTCTGCAGGATGACGAAGGTCACGGCGTGCACGCGGGCGAGCGGCCGACGGCGCGTCAACGCCACGAGCACGAAGCCGTAGACGACGGCCAGGGTGGCCACCACGAACGTGAAGGGCCCACGCCACGTGCCGACGTGTGGCTCGACGAGCGCGGCGATCAGGGTCAACACGGCCATGAAGAAGGCCGACATGTGAAAGGGCCGCGCGATCGTTCGATTGCCGGGACCGCGCAGCAGCAAGCCGGCCACGAGCCCGTACCCGAGAAGCCCTGCGGCCAGCGCTCCGAGCCCGAACGGACCCCACAGCGCGAAATACTGCCAGAACGCATCCATCCGCCCGCTCCGTGCCCTGTTGAGGCGTGCGTTGGCTCCGGAACATAGTCTCATGCCCGCCGCGAGGCAAGGCGCCGCGGGCCGCCGCTTGTACGCCGGGCCTCGCCGCGCTACGCTGAAGGCTCGGCTGTGCGGTCAGGCGCCCGCCGGCCCGGCCGCGACGCATCGTGGCCCAGGCCGACCCGACAGCGGGCGCCGGCCTTCCGGCCAGGGCGCGCGGCCTCTCGACGGGCCGATGGCCTGCGGTCGCACGGCAAGGTCGCCACAAGGAGAACGTCATGCAGCACCCTTCCCGACCCGGGCTGCACTTTGCCTGGTTTGGCCTCGCACTGACGCTCGCGGCGTGCAGTTCTGGGTCCGGCAACTCGGGCGGCACGTGCCAGACCGATGACGACTGCGGAGGCAGTCGCCGCTGTGTCGAAGGCCGTTGCGTCTTCGGCGACCCCGGCGACGCCGATGCGGTCTCCGACACCACGCTCGACGCGTTCGACCTCGTTCCGCGGCCTCCTGACGTGCTCGACACGAGCGGCTCCGGCGACCAGCCCGCGCCGCTCGACTGCACGGGCGACGACTGCGGCTCGGGCACGCCTACCTGTCCGGCCGGCACGTACTTCGACGGCGAAGAATGCGTCGAATCGCCCTGTCCGGCGGGCTGGGCCGGCGCCTGCCTGGTCGCGAGCCCGCCGGTGGTCAGTTTTCCAACATCGGCGGTCGGCATCGAGCATCGGTTGCCGCTCACGCTCATCAACTGCGGCACGGTCGACGTCAGCATCAGCGCCATCGAGTTCACCGACGGCACGACCGAGTTCCGCATCGAAATCCCGGGTGGCGGACCGCAGCCGGGCGCGCCGCTCATCATCCCGGCCGGCACGCGCCGCATGGTCGACGTCGTGTTCGCGCCCACCGAGCCGAGCCCGCTCGACCCCGACCGGGTGCCCGTGCCCGAGTTCGCCACGTTCCGGTTGCACAGCAACGCCTGCACGCCCGAATTGCTCGTCCGCACGACCGGGGTGGCCAGCAACTGCCCGGTGGCCGTCATCGCGTGCCTCGAAGGCGAAGACGCCGTGCCCCAAACCGTGCTGCACCTCGTCGGCGATCGCTCGTTTGGCCAGGCCGGACGCGAGAGCGTCGTCGGCTGGCGTTGGTCGGTCCAGCAGCCCGATGGCTCCCAGAGCGTCTTTCTGCCGTCCGACGCTGTGGCCAACCCCACGTTCGAGGCCAACATCGCCGGCACGTACGTCTTTCACCTGACGGTCTGGGACGACGCTGGCGTGCCGTCCTGCAACGTGGCCGACTACCAGGTCGTCGTCATCCCGAACGAGGCCATCCACATCGAGCTCACCTGGCAAACGCCGGGCGACGCCGACGAAACCGACTCGGGCCGCTACATGGGCAGCGACCTCGACCTGCACTTCCTGCATCCGCTGGCCCCCTCCGACCCCGACACGGCCGATGTCGACGGCGACGGCGCGCCCGACCCGTACTTCGACACCTTCTACGACTGCTTCTGGTTCAACATCGAGCCCGACTGGGCCATCATGGGCACCGACGCACCCGACAACCCCAGCCTCGACCGCGACGATCGCGACGGTGCCGGACCCGAAAACGTCAACCTCGGCGTGCCCGAAGAAGGCCTCACCTACCGCGTGGCCGTGCACTACTGGGACGACAACGACTTCGGCCCGGCCCGCGCAACGGTGCGGGTCTACATCCTGTCGCGCCTCGCCTTCGAAGTGCAGAACGTCATGTTGCGCCCGCGCGACCTCTGGTGCGTGGCCTTCATCGACTGGCCGTCCGGGCGCGTGCGCGCCTGCCAGGACCCGCGCATCACCGAGCCCACGCTCTGGATCACGCACGACTACGAAAATCCCGACTTCCTCGCCCCGGGTTCCTGATGCCCGTTCCGGAGCGGGCGCCGACAGCGCGGCCCCGCGTCGCGCGCCTGTCTTTTCCCCACGCTGCGCGCCGCCGCCTCGCGGCACGAGGCCACGGCCCGGCCACGAGCGACACCGCGCCGGTTGCGCGCGGCCCCCGTCTGAGGTAACACGGTCCAGGCCAACGGCCCGGGCGTCCGGCCCGGTTTGCACGCCGTCGTGCGGCGCAGGAGATTGACCCTTGATAGCCAACCGACCCCAGCATTCCGCGCGGTTTCGCGTCCGGCGCGTGGCCAACTGGCTGCCCATGGGCCTCGCCTACGCCTTTCTGTACATGGGACGCGACAACCTGACCGTGGCGAAGAATGCCCTGGCCGAACAGATGCCCAAGGACGATTTCGGCCTCATCTTCGGGGTCGGCGCCGTCGTCTACGGGGTGTCGTTCCTCATCAACGGCCCGCTGATCGACCGCGTGGGCGGCCGCCGCGGCTTCCTTATCGGCATTGCGGGCGCGCTTGTGGCCAACGTCCTGATGGGGCTCGTGCTGTACGGCAGTGTGCGGCTGGGCTGGCAATTGCCGCTGACGCCCACGTTCCTCGTGCTCTACTCCATCAATATGTACTTCCAGTCGTACGGCGCGGTGTCGATCGTCACCGTCAAGGCGCCCTGGTTCCACGTGCGCGAGCGCGGCACGTTCTCCACCATTTTCGGCGTGCTCATCGCCGCGGGCACCTACTTCGCGTTCGACTGGGGCCAAGCGGTCGTCGACGCGTCGCGCGCCACCCCGCATGACTCGCTCAGTTTCTTCGGCCAGGTCTTCCAGGCGCTCTTCGGGCTCGGGGGCAGCGGCGTCAACGAAAACTGGATGGTCTTCTTCGTGCCGGCCACGTTCCTGGCGCTGTTCTGGGTCATCCTGTTCCTGTTCCTGCGCAACACGCCGGCCGAGGCGGGCTTCCAGGATTTCGCCACCGGCGAAGAGACGCTCTCGGCCGGTGGCGAGCGCCTGCCCGTTTTCAAGGCGGTCCGCAAGATCCTGACGCACCCCGTCCTGCTCATCGTCTGCCTCGTCGAACTCTGCAGCGGGGTGCTGCGCAACGGCACGATGCACTGGTACAACATCTTCGCGAAGGAAGTCGGCTTCCGCGACACGTTCTTCATCACCGACAACTGGGGCCTGATGCTGCTCATCGCCGGGGTCGTCGGCGCGCAGCTCACGGGCATGATGTCCGACAAGATCTTCGGCTCGCGGCGCGCCCCCATGGCCGGCGTGCTCTACGGTCTCATGGTGGCCGCGGCGCTCGTGCTGACCTTCTCGCTCTCGGCCGATCCGTGGTGGAGCGGCATCAGCGCGCTCGCCATCCTCATGAGCGTCATCGGCATCCACGGCATCCTGTCGGGCACGGCCACCGTCGACTTCGGCGGCGCCAAGAACACGGGCATCGTCGTGGGCATCGTCGACGGCTTCGTCTACCTCGGCAGCGGTTTGCAGGCGCTCGTGGTCGGACAACTCGTACCCGATGGCCCGGCCGCCAAGGTGGCAAGCAACTGGATCGGCTGGCCCCTCTTCCTGCTGCCCTTCGCCGTCGCGGGGCTCGTGCTCACGATTCGCATCTGGAATTCCTTGCCCGATCCCTCGAAGCGCCACCATTAGACGCCAGTTCTCGGATCTCCGGCATCCCCCCGTTCGAGCCCGGGATGGCAGCGGGCGGGTGCGGCCACGGGCCGACCGCTCGCTCGCGGCACGTTCTCGGTGCGCCGCCACGCGGGCGGGCCCCGCGGGCCGATGCGCTCATGCGGCTCGGCGCGCCCCCTGGGGCTGGCGACGGTCGCGGGCCGACCGACCCTTGACGCGTGAAACGTTGACGGGCTGCGGTGAGCGGGCAGCGGGCGAAGCGGGCGGGGTGGCGGTGCCCCGGGGCGGCGCCCACGGGGCACGGTCGCTCGGAGGTTACTCGGCTTTCGGCGCCTCGGGCGCGGCAGCCGGCTTCTCGTCGGCGGCCGGCTGGGCCTTGGCTTCGTCGCCGGCGGCGGGCGCCGCAGTCGGCTCGGCGCCCGTGGTGGGCTGGCCCTCGGGGGCGCCGGTCTTCTTCACCGGGAACCACACCTCGGAGATGAGCTGGTCGGCGGCCACCTTGCCAGGGTCGTTGAAGGTCGCCATGGCCCCCGGACCGGCGATTTCGTAGCCGTTTTCTTTCGCCCAGGTGACGAGTTCGCCGTACACGGGGCCGACCTTGTCGTACGGGCCCTGCTCGACGCGTACGAGGATGTCGCTCGTCTCGACCTTCTTCGTGTCGAAGCCGTCGGCGGCTGCCGGCATGGGGTCGAGCGACACGACGGCCACGCGAACCTCGGTCTGGTACTGGGCGGCGTCGGGACCGCTCTCGGGGCCCTTCAGGAACACGAAGTAGGGCATGCCCACCACGTGCAGACGGTTCTTCTGGACCCAGCCCATGAGCGCGCCAACAGCCGCGCCGAGGCCGTCGTAGGCGCCCGTGTACGTCGAGAAGGCCACGGTGTGCTCATGGCAGGGGCGGACTTTGGGCTGCGCGAGGGCGGCCTGCGCCGGACGATCGAATACCGTGGCGTCGACGGTGCCGAGTTTGGCCTCGGTCAGCGCCTCCTCGATGACGACCTTGCCGTTGACGAGCAATTTGGACTTCGCCGCGATCTGCACGCCGTCGACGGCCTTGCGCTCGGTGACGATGGTCTCGATGGCGCCGTCGATGCCGAACAGGTTGCCCGTGTAGGCGACTTTCGCGAGGCCGTAGGTTTCCTTGTCGAAGTACAGGGTGACGGGAACCGGGCCCTTCGCGGTGGTGGCTTTGACGGCCAAGGTCGGCCGGCCCTCGACATCGGCGCCCTCGGCGGCTTCGAGGGTGACACCCTCGTCTTTCAGCGGGTACAGGTTGGCCATGTGGGCGGCGAACAGCATGGCCGCGTTGCTGGCATTGTCGCGTTCCATGCAGTCGAAGACCACGTCGTTGGCCTTGTTCCAGCACGCCGATGCCGACATGCTCATCGTCATGCCGGGCATGGCCATCTGCATGGCATCGGGCGCCCGCCACGACGTCGTCATGGTGTAGGGCATGCCGAAGTACGTGCCGGTCGTGGTGACCGTCATTTGAGCCAGCTTGGCGCGAAGAGCATCGATGCCGCCGGCCGCTTCGATCGCCTTGTCGACGATGATGGCGGGCGTGAGTTCGGTCGCCGCCGGGGCCACGTCGCTCGGCGCCGCCGGTGGCTGAGGCTGTGCCACGGGCTCACCCGTGGGCTCGGGGCCCTTCGGCGGCTCGCTTGGCGGCGCATCCTTCTTACAAGCCGGGCCCGCCAGCGAAAAAACAAGCAATGCCAACAGCGAGCAAACCTTGATACAACGCGTGGCCGTCATCGCAAATCCTCCTTCGATGTCCCCGCTGCTCCTCGGGGAGGGCCCGCACGCGGGTCGCGTGCGCGTTGGTCGTGGAGAACGCCTCCAGAACCAAGGCGGCGGGGACGATACTCCTCTTGCCAGCGCAAGTCGACGGGTGCCGGACCTGC
>CAYRCM010000238.1:0-8592 GCA_964422715.1 uncultured Myxococcales bacterium
GAGCAGAGTCTTGCCCGCTTGCAGGTCGGTGGCAATCGCCATGAGGGGCCTCCTTGGGTCTACGCGCTGAGGGGAGCGGCACCGTGCCGCGTCCCGAGTTTGGTTTTGGGGAAGGCCGCGGCGCCTGGGGCCGCGACTGGAGCGAGCGTAGCGGCGGGCGGGGGGCGGGGGCAAGCGGTTTTTTTGGGGGGGGTCAGCGGGCCTCCAATTCATCGCGCGCGGCGTTGATGTCGGCCAATCGGAGACCCGCGTCCTGGCAGACGGCAGCGTAATTCGTCGCATTGCGCTGGTAGCACCCCAGATCGACAGGCTGTTTGCCGTGGACGGAATCCTTGTAGAGCAGATCGAGGATTCTGCCCACTTCTGCATGATCGCGGAAACCGCTCTGCTCCCAGGCCGGATGGTCGTCGAAAAACGCCCTCAGATCTGCACTGCCCCGCAGTTCGCTGAGCACGAGCGGTCGCGCAAAACCCTGTACGACCGCATCGAGCGACGCCTCGCCGCTCTTTTTCTGCCGGTAGTGGGGGTACACGAAGAGCCGGTGCGACGCCGCGATGTCCGCGGGCCAGTGCAGGATGTGGCGCAGCCAGCGCCAGGCACTGGCTCGCAGAATGCCGGCTTTGACGAGAGAGCGCCCAAACGTCTCCGAATGGATCTCGGCCTCCAGATCGCTACAGCGCGCCTCGCGATCGAGGCTCAGTCCTGCGAGGCCGGGTTTGTCGAGGTAGATCGCGTCGAGTTGAAATTCGACCGACCCGAAACCGAGAGGCTTGAGGCCGCCGAGTTTGTGTCGGACGCGGTCTCGCGGGCAGAACGCGAGAAGCAGCAACCGCAGGGCCTCGATCGGCAGGTCGCTGAAATGAACATCGAACGGTTCTGAGACGGCTTCAGCGCCAATGCACTCGGTGTCGACCTCGACCAGCCCGTGTTCGCGGTCGCACCAGTTGGCACGGTCGGTCTCCCAATACCAGCGCCGCGCGTTGCCGGGGTGCTGGTGGAAGTAGAACTTGCGCCCCCGCAGGTAGCGGCCAACCGGGTCGAGCAGATTTCGGCCATCGGGCAGGGTGCGGCGCTCGAAACGGCCAGGGGTGAAGTACCAGAAGTTGTTGCCCCGCGGATTGGCCGCGCCGAACGGGGCGAGATCCTTCACGTCGAGCGTCTTCTCCCAGACGCGCCACGACTTTTCTGAGAAGAACACGTCCGAGAACCGGACACGGCCGGCCAGGGCGGCGTGGTGCGCGTCGGCCTCGCTTCGACGCTCCCGGCACCCCGCGCTGGGCGCCCGTGTCCGAGCAGCGGGGACGACGCCGAAGAGAAACGACGCGGCATCGAGCGGCACGGCATCCAGCTCGGCGGGGAACTCGGCCGGAACGCCGTAGCCGGAAGGCAGAGCGCATTCATCGCGGACGGCGTCGTTCAAGAGATGAATCGGGCGCGACCGCCGCTGGTTGCCTGTCGCGACGTAGTCCGTTGTCAGCGCCGAAAACCAACCGTTTGTGCCGGCCTCGACAAACGCTCGGAGGGTGCCCTTGAGGGAGGCAGCGGGGATGCACAGCCAGTCATCCCCGTGGTGCGGCTGGCGGTAGGCGTGGCGCTTGGAGAGCTGCGGTTGCTTGTCCTGCTGTCGCGAGCGGCTCCCCCTCCGAATTTCGACCCGAGTCGGGTCAGCCACATGGAGTTCGCCTGCGACATGGATCGGTGTCAGCGCCTTCAGCCGCAGGACGATGCGTCCGCTGAGCGACCGGTCGAACAGCGGATCTTGGCCGACGAGCGCTTCCCATTCGACGCGCGTTCGGGTCTCGGCGGCGTGCTCGCCCCGGCTGTTTGGAAACCACGGCACGAAGTCGAACGGGTTCATGAAGAGGTCGCAGGGCGGCGGCGCCTGCGCCGTGCCCGGTCGGCCATCGTTCTGCTGGGGCCGGCCGGCCGGCCGGCCCGAAGGGCGCGAAGTCGAGTAGGGGGGCATCGGCTCACTCCTCGGAATCGTCTGGGTCGGCGGAGTCGGCACTCTCGACGGCCACCACGGCTTCGGCCGCGGACGGCGCGGCGAAACTGAGCTGGAACGCGGCGAGCGTGCGGTCGGCACCGGCACGGAGTACCCGCGCGATGACGTCAGGCCGGTCGCTCGTGTACGCGCGCTGCGCAAAGGCTGCAAGCGGGCCGCCGGCCTCGGGCAGCGGCGCGGCGGCAACCGGCGTGAGTTCGCCGAGCGTGACACCGGCCGCGCGGTCCTGGGGGTCGACGAGCCAGAGCGACACGGAGGGCGGCGTGCCCTTTTCGGGGTCGCCGTCCTGGCCGAGCAGCCGCCGGCCACGCGTGTGGGCCGCGCGGTCCGATTCGGGCGGCACGGGCAGACCGTTCGGGCCGATGAGCCCCAACTTCTGCGCCGCGACGCCGATGCCGTAGAGCGCGTCCGTGGGCGCGGGGGCCACGCGCGCGTGCCAGGTGAGGTCGAGCCGCGTGAAGTGGATTTCGACCTGCCCGAGGCCCACCCCGGTCTTCGCGCCGAGCCGCAGGCTGCCCGCGTTGGCCGCCTGCTCCGCCAGGGCGAGGAGGCCCAACTGCCAGAAGGCGAAGTTGCGCAGTTCGAAGGCGCCTCTGAGTTCCTGGTTTTCGGCGAGGGCCGCGAACGTGCGCAACCCGTCGCCCGACGCCTGCGTCGCGCGGTCGAGCCTCACCTGGGTGAGGAGACGCAACCGGGCGTTGCGCGCCGGCGGGGCAACGTGGCCCTGGCGATCGGTGCGCGTCGGGGGAGGCACCTGGCGCTCGCACAAATCGTCGATGGTTCGGTCGCTGTAGACGGACTCGGCCGCGACCTGCGCGTTTTTCGGGAACTCGGCCGGGCCGACCGCGAGTTGCCCACGGCGCTGCTCGGTGCCGAACAGCATGCGCACGAGCAGGTGGCCCGCCGTGAGGTCGGGGTTGACGTCTGCGCCGCTCTTGGTCTGGCCCTCGCGGCGGTAGGGGTCGACCGGCACGCGATTTTGCAGCGCCAGATCGTCGAGCACCCGCGCGAGCCGGTCGTGCAGCGCGGCGCGCAAGGCGCCGCGGATGGACGAGCCCGGCACGAAGAAGCACTGGCGGCCGGCCGCATCGAAGGTGTGTACGGGCAGGTTGATGGGCTCGCTCGTGCCCATGTCTCCGGGCCGGCGGACACGTAACGCGTAGCCGGGGCCGCGCGCCTTCGTGCCCTCGGTCTTGCCGGTCGAGAGCGGCTGCGGGCCCGGGCCGCCGGCCCCGACGTGCAGCGGCGACACGGTTTTCAGCGCGTATTCGAGCCGCGCCCGGCAGAGGTCAAGCGCAAACATAGGCGAGCACCTTTTGCAGTTCGGTCACGCAGTGGTCGCGGAAACTGGCCGCGTCCGTGACGCCCGGAATGCCGCGCCGGCCGATGTCGAGCGGGTCGGCAATCCTCCTGCCGGCGGCCTGCGGCGCGCCGAGGTCGCGCCTCGGGTCGGGAGCGGTCGGCGCTGCGCCGGCGCTGAGGTGGGCGAGCCAATCGGCGAGTGCCGGCTTGTCGGTCTTCGCGTCGTGGCCGAGTTGGCGCACGCTCTTGAGCGTCCATTCCATGCGGCCGAAACCCTGCTGCGTGTGGGCCCCGAGTTGCAGCGGGAACGTGGGGTGATTGAACACTTCGAGGGCGGCCAGCACGAGCCCGATTTCCCAGTAGCGCACGTTCGTGAAGCGCAGTTCGACCGGGAAGACGACGCGCGGCTGCACGACTTCGATGTCGAAGAGTTTGTCGTCGGCCGCGGCGCCCGTGTCGCGGTCGATGCTGACCCCCGTGCGGATGGCGAAGAGCTCGTCGCGGACGAATGGGCCGTCCTTCTCCTTCGGCTGCGCCACCGCGTTGCCAAACGCCACACGCCCGCGCACGAGCGTCGAGCCGAACAGGAAGCCGACGAGGTCGGCTTTCTCCTTCAAGCGCTCTTCCAGTTTGGCCTCGACCTGTCTGTCGCGACCCACGACATCCCTCGGGGGGGCCGCGGCGGCCTCTGCACGAATCCTGCGGAGTTCCCGGTCGAAGTACTCCCGCGTGATGCCCTGCTCGAACTCGAAGTCGGTGGCGGACAGGCTCGCCACGTCGTAGGCACCGGGCGAGTTGTAGGGGTAGAGGATGCCTTCGAGCCAACTGCGCAACACCCCGCGCAGCGACGAGCCGGGCAGCACGGGGTAGGCCCAGGGCCGGCCGTCGTCATCCCGCTGCTTCTGGCCCGGGAGCGCAGCCTTCGACGACAGCAGCACGTAGTTGCAATTGCCGCCCGGCTTGGCGCCTTGCTTCCAACTCTGGCCGTGCTCGCCCGTGCCGATGTGCAGCGGCGACTTCGTCTTGAGCGTGCCGCGAAGCCAGTACTTGTTGACGATGCCCGGGCCGGGCAGGTGGCGGTCGCTTTTGGTCTTCTTCAGATTGTCCACGTTCATCGGGTTTTCTCCCCGGCGTGAAGGGGGTGGCAGACGATGATTTCGCCGTAGCCGTTGGTCGTGCGGTACGGACAGGCGCGGCCCCAGCACTTGGCGACGGTCTTCAGGAGGTCGAGCCGTTCGAGGCCGGTGCGGCTCAGTGTTTCGAGCGCCTTACGCAGCTTGCCTTCGTCGCCCGCAGCGCAGGTCAGGAGGAACGCCGAGCCCGCGCGCGTGAGCACGACCGGCGGCACCGCGAGCGGCCTGCCGTGCGCGGGGTCGCTGCCGACGGCGCCGCGCAGCACGTGGCTCGCCACGACGCCGAAGTCGGGGTGCAGGCTCACGGCCGGGCCTTCGGCAGCCGCGACCAGGGCCTGCCAGGCCTCCTCGTAGAGCCCGAGCAGGTCGACGCCCTGCGTCAAGGCGGCATCGAAGGGCGGCAAGAGCAGGGCATCCGTGTTGAGCACGACCGGAAAGAGCCCGGCCGCGGCGGCCTCGCCGCCAAAGGCGGCCTTCCAGTCTCTCACCCGGTCATCGAATTCGCGGACGAGGTCGGCCGCGGCGGGCGAGCCGGCCAGTTCGTAGAGGCGCACCGCGCCGAAGCCGCTCGTCGTCGACTTGCCGAGCGTGCGGACGCGCGCAAGGGCCGTTTTCAGCGCCGCAAGGGTCTTCGGCTCGGCGTTCTGGGGGATGCCGATGCGGGTGACGAAGGTCTGGCGCACGAGCGTCGTCACCGTGGCGGGCTCGGCCGTGACGGCCGCTTGCGCTGTCGCTGCGGCGTTCGGCTTTGCTGGAGGCGCTTCTGGGTCGACGAGCGGCCCGAGCACGGGGTCGAGGGCGAGATACGTGAACAACTTCTGGTCGTCGGCGCGCCGGGTGGTGGGGTCGATGGCCGTGCGCGTGCGGGCGATGCGGCGGGGGTCGGCGACGTTGCTCGCACAGGCCCACGCGGGCCGGTCGAGCCATTCGAGGGCCAGTTGCAGCCGCTCCTCGGGGTCGCGGCGGTCCGGCGGCGTGTGAAACACGGGCTGGTTTCTGAGCTCGGCCACAAAGGCGTCGCCCATGGGCCGCACGCCGTTCTGGGACTTGGTCTTGAGCGCGGTGAGTGGCACCGCGAGCGGGCGCGGGATGGCCGCCGCCCCGCCGCCCGCGACCGCGCGCAGCGTCGCGATGGGCACGGGCAAGGCGTGGCGCACCTGGAGGTCGTTGAAGACGGCCAGGAACGGCGCCAGATCCTGGTCCTTGACGGCCAGCTTCGCCTCGACCCAGCCGTTGCGCGGGGCACCGGCCGCGGCGAGCAGCACATCGGCGAGCGCGCGCTTGAGCGCCGCGCCGGGGATGTACGGGGTCGCGGCGCGGAAGTTTTCGGGCCGCGGGGTGTCGCCGACGAGCAGCGGGCCATGCAGCACGACGGCGACTTCGAGCCACTGGACGGGCACGGCCGGGGCGGACACGGCCGGGGCCGACGCGGGTGCGACGGCCGAGGCCGCTACCTGGGCCGCGGTGAGGGCACGGGCAATGAGCTTCGTGGGATCGGCGGGCGGGGCCGGAAGGGGCTTGTCGGCGAAGCGGCACTCTGCAATCCAGCCCCAGCCGACGCCGGAGTCGGTGCCCAAGGCGTCGAGCCAGTGGAGGGCCAGCAGCAGCAGCGTCTCGACGTCCGCGGCCGAGAGACCGGCGATGCCGCCCTCGGGGATGTCGACCGTGCCGCTCCAGGTCGTCGTCTCGCCGTAGCCCGGGCCCTCGCGAAACGCCAGCGCCTCGTCGCGGGCACGGCCGAAGCGGCGGTCGATGGCCACCTGGCTCTGCACCGGGAGGTCGGCGGCGGGACCGGCCGGCGCGGGCACGATTTTCAGGTCGTCCGGCTGAAGCAGGGGGAGACTGGCGGACGGGGCCGGCGTTGTCGCGGCGGCCGGCGTGGACCCGGGCACATCGAGGACCGCGTCGGTCCAGACGAGGGCACCCGGCCGCCGGTCAACGCCGAACAGCAAATCGCCGAGGCGCGGCGGCGGCGCGTTGCCCGGCAGCGCCAGGCTCGCGACCTGGTCGAGCGCCTCCCGGATGGCCCCCTTGATGAGGGTTGCCGGCAGCACGAAGCGGTCGAACGCGTTGCGCGCCATGGGGCGGTCGACCCCGAGGTCGCGGTGGATTTCGCCGGCCGTGGCGACCGGCCCGACGAACGTGAAGGTGAAGGTGCGGCGAATCACAGGTTCACCTCCCCTGCCCCGGCCGCGACGCCGGCCGGATAGTCCTCGGCCGCGGCAGGCGGGGCTTCTTGGCGCTGCGCGGCGCCGCGGGCGAGCGTCAACAGATCGTCGAGGTCGGCGAGCGGGAGGACGACGGGCCGGTTGTCATCCGCGGGGCGCTCGTCGATGAGCCCGTCGGCCAGCGATGCAAGGAAATCCTGGCTAGCTCGGGCGAGTGTGGGGAGTTTTGCGACGGCATCGAGATAGCTGCGCCGCAAATCGACAACGCCGCTCGGCGGATGGTGGCGCCAGGCCCGCGGCACGTCGCGCAGGAAGCGCTGCAACTGGCCATGGCTCGCCTCGCCAGCGAGCTGAGCCACGCTCCCGACGGTCCGGCGCAGTTGGTCCGGCGCATACGGGCCGTGCCAGAGCCGCACGACCGTGCCGTCGCCGAGCCGCAGCGTGAACAGGTCTTCGCGCAGCGCCTCGACCCCGCGGTCGGAGACGGCGACGCCCTTGAACACGGCGAAGGCGGTGGCACCGATGGGCTTTCCCGCATCCTTTTCGCGTCGCCGGGCAAAGCCCTTGGCCGAGTGTTCGAGTTCGCCCGCGGCCCGCTTGAGAATGCGGATGGGTGTCGCGTTGTGGGCGACGACGACGCCGACTGAGAAGGAAAGGGGGGTCTCCTTGCCGTCCGGAAGCGTCACCGGGTGGTTCTGGGCCGCGTCGTGGATGGCCGCGGCGATGGCGAGCGCCCGCTCGGCGCGGCAGACCAGCACGAACTCGTCGCCGGCCGACAGCAGGATGTGGATGGGCAGGGCGTCGAACTTCTCGGCCACCCAATCGTCGAGGTCGGGCGCAATGGCCGAGGCCACGACCCCTTCGAGAAACGCCTTCAGTCTCTTCGAGAACGTCCGTAGTTCGTCGACCGAGCGCATGGACTGGCGGATCTTGGTGAAGCCCATGCCGTCGGCCTGGACGAGGCCGATGAGGTTGCCGAGCGCCCCGCAGGCCGCAAGCGACTGGAAGTCGGCCGGCTTGCCATGGATGTCGCGCACAGCCGACGCCAACCCTGGCGTGTGCCTGCGCAGCAGTTCTGCCAATCGGCGCTGGCGCTGGCGGCCACGCTCGTAGCGCGTCTTGCTGAACCCCGACACGGGCTGGGGTTCGTCGCTTGGACTCGGGCGCACCTCGGCATCCGCGAGCCGCACGTGGTCGAAGTCGTCGAGGTCAGCCTCTTGGCCCTGCGGCACCCGTCCAGCGCCCGGGTGCACATTGAGCAATCGGGCACGGCGCAGCTCGATGGCCCGCTCGCACTTCCAGATGGCGTGCTTCAGGTCCTCGTCGCCCTGCCCGGGGGCCGGGGCGAAGCCCGCGGCGCTCGTGAGCTGCAATGCCGAGGCGACCGAGCATTCTTCGAGTTCGCGGGCCAGGGCGCCGATCTCGGCCCGCGTCTTCCCGTTGACCTCGAACAGCGCCTGGCTGGCCGCGACGTAGACGGGGGTCGCGCCTCTCCTCCGAGCGAGCGCGGCGATTTCCTCGGCCGCCTGCTCGGCCAGCTCGGAGCCGCCGCGGATGATGCTCAGTTGATCGGTATGGTAGATGTGGTCGGCGAAATTCGTCACCTCCCACTTGAGCAGCCAGTTGCGCGGAGTGTCGTCCATCGGCGGCTACTTCCCTGGATTGTGAGGACAGGGGCCGGGCCGCCCGGAGGCGGGGCACGGCATGGGTTCAGCGGCACGGGCGACCGTAGCACCGCGGGGGGGCGGGGATCAAGGGGCGGCGGGCGCGGGGCGCGATCTCTTCGCGGGAGGTCGTAGGGGCGGGTTTCAAACCCGCCCCTACCGGTCGACGGCCCCGTCCGCGGGCCGGCACCGCGCTCCAACGGGAAGCGGCTCGGGGCCCAGGCGGCCCCCACCACCGCCGCCCACACCGTACTCAATGAGTGCATTGCTTTTACTCAGTCATTGAGTAAAATCGCGAGGACGCGTCGGGGGAGAAGGCA
>CAYRCM010000239.1:0-8582 GCA_964422715.1 uncultured Myxococcales bacterium
GTGGCTGGTTCCGGAATGGCCTTGGCCAGCGGCTGCGCGGGGGTGGCTGGTTCCGGAATGGCGTTGGCCAGCGGCTGCGGAGGGGAGGCTGGTTCCGGAATGACCTTGGCTTGCGGCTGCGGAGGGGTGGCTGGTTCCGGAATGGCCTTCGCCAGCGGCTGCGGAGGGGTGGCTGGTTCCGGAACGGCCTTCGCCAGCGGCTGCGCGGGGGTGGCTGGTTCCGGAACGGCCTTGGCTTGCGGCTGCGCGGGGGTGGCTTGTTCCGGAACGGCCTTGGCTTGCGGCTGCGGAGCGGTGGCTGGTTCGGCAACGGTCTCGGCCGGCGCCGCTTCGGCGGTCGGGTCGTCGTCGAACCGCTCTTCGGCTGCGGCCTCGTCGCTCGTGGCCCCGGCCGGCGCCTCGGCCCCGCCCCGCTTGCCGCGGCGCCCGCGTCCGCGTCCGCCGCGCCGCGGTTCACCGTCATCGTCGGCTGCGAGGCTTTGGCCGCGCGCGGCGAGGAGTTCGGCGGCCAACTGCTCGAGCGCACCCAACTCCGCGGCTTTGGCGGCCTCGGGGCGGTCGGGACGGCGCACCCGCCCTTTGGCCAGGAGAAACACCTTGTCGCGTTCGAGCTCGAGTTGCCCCTGCGTCACGCGGTAGGCGAGGTCGCTGTTGTCGGCGAGTTTGCGCAGGCGCACGTTGTCGCGTTCGGAACGCAGAAGCCGCTCTTGGTACTGTTCGACCCTCTTTTGCAGCGCTGTCGTCTTGCCGCGCAGGGCCTCGACTTCGTGCAGCAGCTCGGCGTCGACCGCCGGCGCGGGGGCGGCGGGCGCGGGCGTGGCCACCGGCTCGGGCTCGGGCGGCCGTTCGGCAGGCTTCGCCGGCTTCTCGCGGATGGCGGCCTGCGCCGCCGCGGCGGCCGCGAGTTGCGCTTTGAGCCGTTCGGCCTCGGCCCGCGCGCTCGCGAGCTGGTCGCGCACGCGGGCGTGCTCGGCCTGGGCCTTGGCGATGTCGCCCGTGCGCGCATTCGTTTCGCGTTCGGCGTCGGCCAGATCGTCGGCCTGCTCGGCCACGGTCTTCTTCAGGCGCTTGATCTCTTCGCCCGCGCGCTGCAACTGGTCGCGCAGGTCCTTGGTTTTGCGTTTGCCGTCGTCGGCCTCGCCGACCGGGCGCGCCTTCTGCTTCTCGGTTTCTTCGATGCGGCGCAGGTTTTTCTTGAGCTCGCGGCCGAGGCCCGCGGCCTCGTCGCGGGCTTTGGTCACCTCGCGGCGGAGTTCGCCGGAGCGCACGAGCAGGTAGACGACGACGCCGAAGAGCAGCGCGGCCAGCGCGCCGAGCAGAATGGTGGCCATGGGACCCTCAAAGGGGAACGGATTCGAACCGACCGCTGTCAGCGTCGACCCGGTAGACGAACCGTTCCCGGACCGCATTGTGGGCGTCGGGCACGACGACGCGCGCTTCGTGGCGTGCGAGGCCGTCGCCCGACAGGTAGTGGAAGGCCGCGACGATCAGCAGGTCGCCCCGCACCACGCGGCGCGCGGCCGAGCCGTTGACGCACACGACGCCGCTGCCCGCCTCGCCCGGCAGGACGTAGGTGGAGAAGCGTTCGCCGTTCGTGACATTCCAGACGTCGACTTCTTCGAGCGGGATCATCCCGCAAGCTTCGAGCAGCGTCTTGTCGATGGTGATGCTGCCCACGTAGTTGACATCTGCGTCCGTCACCGTGACGCGATGGATCTTGGCCGCCAACATCTTGCGCTGGAACATGATTGCCTCTGGACCGCTCCAGCGCACACGCGCAGGCGGCGGCGAAAGGGGTCAATCTGTCACGCCGAGACTTCTAGCAGATGCGGAAGAGCGCCGCAAGCACACGCGGACGAGCGCGTCAGGGCTTGGCGATGGGGCTCTTGGCGCGGTCGAGGACCAGGTTGTCGAGACCGCCGACGAGGCAGATCCAGGTTTGGCCCCGGTTGAGGGCGATGGGCTGGCCCGCCGCGTCGACCACTCTGAGCGGGTCGGTCTCGGTTGCGCGCGTCCAGCGGCCCTCGACCATCTTGCCGTCGAGGAACACGCGGGCCGGGCCTTCGCCCCAGGTCACCATGTTGGGCGTCATGAAGTGGGTCGGGCCCTTGTGGTCGGGCACGTACTTGGTCTTCATGACGAGCACGACGACGTTCTTCGGGTGCAGCTGCACGGCCGTAGCCATGTCGTGCGGGGCGCCGCCGAACAACTTGCGGTTGGGTTTGGCGACCCGCTCGGAGCCGCTCTTGTGGGGCTCGCCGCCGACGAAACGGAGGTAGCTGTTGGTGGCCGCGTCGTATTCGAAGTGCGCAAAGTAGGTGCGGCCGTTGAAGTCGAGGCCGAACCACGGAACCGCCGGGCTCGCCGCCGGCTGGTCGGCCTTGAACGGCGCGAGCGGCGGGCAAGGCTTGTCGACGTAGCCGAAATCCTTGGCCAGGCGCCGCAATTCGGCCACGGTCGTATAGAGGTCGTGCGGCGCCTTGCGGGCCTCGACCCGGAAGTACGGCGACTTGTGGCCCTTGAGGCGCACGCCGTCGAGGTTGCGCACGTGCAGCTTCTCGATGGTGCCGTAGCCCGTCTCGTAGGCCGCCCAGGCGTGACCGAGGTAGCCGTCGAAGCCGCGCATGACGCTCGCGAAGTGTTGGCGCGTGCTGCGCACGGGGCCGACGATGGGGGCGTCGAGACTCGAAAAGAGCACCATGAAGCGCGTGACCCCGCCTTCGACCCAACTTTCGACCACGGCCCCAGCGCTGTCGAGCCCCGATTGCGGCCGCGCCCCTACGGTGTTTTCGACCATCACCCCGACGATGTTGCGCGCGGCGAGCGTCGGGTCGGCCGGCAGGCCCGTGAGCGGGTCGACCCCGGCCGCGGGCATGGTGGCCAGCAATTGCGCCATGAGCGGGAATACCGTCAGCAGGAACGACACCATCGACTCGAATCCTCCGAAAGCGTGGGGACGCCCCACCCGCAGTGCGGCGCCCCGTCGGGCGCGGCGTGCGGCCGGCAGCCACCTCCGGCCACGCGCCACACGCCGGGCGCGTAGGCTGCGCCCGATGCTTGCAGCCGTCAAGACCCCGGGCGCGCGTGCGCCGCGGGGCCACGCCAGCCGCCTGCTGCCCTCCGCCGTTGAGCCAGAATCCGTCACCCACACCGGGATTCGCGAGCGGATCCGGGGCCCATCGCTGTGTCGGCCGCGCCGCTTTGGTGCTCGCCGGAGCGCTGCTACGACTGCGCCCAAATCGGCTTGCCTCCTCGCGCTCGACCCCGCCTCCACTCGCTCGGACCTCGGTGCCGTGACGGATTCTGGTGAGCAGGCTGGCTCGACGCCGGGCGCAAGACCGGGCACAATGCGCTTCTGCGCCGTGCCCAGGAGGATGCCGCGATGCATGCCGCCAACCTCTACCAGACGCTTCTCGCCCGACTCCGCCACGCCGACCGGCCGCGCGCCACGCGGCTCGAAGCGTACGGGCTCGAGGCCGCGTTCGCCCACTACCTGCCGACCGCCGACGAAGCCGTGCTCGAAGCCCTGCTCGGCGAACTGCTGGCCATCGACCTCGACACGCTCGGCCAGCACCACGCGCTCCGTGAGGCGCCGCCGCTTGCAGCCGTGACGGCCGACGAAGTCGAGCCGGTCGCCGTGTTCGATGGGGTGGCGCCGCCGCCGCCCGCCGACCTCGCGCTCGCCGCCGCCGCGCTCTCGGCCGGGGCGTTTGGCGGCCTCGCGTTCGCCGGGGGGGCGGCCACCCGCTTCGCCAAGGAAGTCGACGACTTCGAAAAGGCGTTGCCCCCCGGAAACGAGGGCCTGCGCCGCGGCGTGCCGCCCGCCGGCGCGCCGAAAGGGGCCTACCCCATCACCCCCGTCTTCGGCCTGTCGTTCATCGAGGTGTTTCTGGCCGAGGCGCTCGCCGCGGCGGTGGCTCACGGCCGGGTGCCGCCCTACGTCTTCATGACGAGCCACCTGACGCACGAGGCCACGTGCGCCGCCCTCGACCGCTCGCCGCTGCGGGGCTATCCGCGCGAAAGCGCCGTGGTCATCGGCCAGGCGCGCCACCCGCGGCTCGACGAGGTGGGTCGGCTCATCATCGACCCGACGGGCCGGCTCATCTGGACGGGTGACGGCCACGGCGGGGTCTTCGCCGCCCTGCGGCGCCCCGGCAACGCCGGTGAGCCGCCGCTCGTCGCCCGACTGCTCGAACAGGGCGTGCGCCACCTCGTCCTGCACAACGTCGACAACCCGGCCACCACCCCGTTTGCCCCCGCGCGACTGGGCTACCACCTGCGCTCGCGCGCCGTCGTGACGCTGACCCTCGCGCGGCGCGCCTCCCCGGCCGAGAAGGTCGGCATGCCCGTGCTGCTCAAGCGCAACGGGCGGGTCGAAGTCATCGAATACACGGTTCTCGACCCGCAATTGGCGTGCGCCACGGCCGTTGACGGCACGCCGCTGCTCGCCTGGGCGCACCTCAACGTCAATCTCGTCGACCTCGCACGTCTGCCGCAGAGCCCCGACTACACGCTGTATCGCGACAAGCAGGTGCGGGCCGGGGCACGCACGGTCCTCGCGAGCTCGGCCGAAATGCTGAACCAGCATGTCACGCGTCAGTTTCCGCGCGAGGCCATCGGGCTCTACGGGGTGGGGCGCGAGTACTTCCTGCCGACGAAGTCGGTGCTCGGCGTCGACTCCGTCGAGACCACGGTGCGGGCGCAGCTCGATGCCACCGCCCGTGCGCTCGTGGCCCTTGGCGCCACCGTCGCCCGCGACGCGGCCGGCACCGCGCGGGTTGCCGCTGAAATCCATCCGGCGCTCGGCGCGGCCGCGGCCTGGGGTGCGCTCGGCGTCGGGGCCGGCTGGCGGCTTGGCGCCGATTCGCGGCTCGGTCTCGCCGTGCGCTACGGGGTTGACGGCGCTGCGCCGCCCTTTGCCCCCGGCCTCGTTCTGGAGCCCGGGGCGAGCCTGCTCGTCGACGTCGCGCAGCCCTATGGTGCGCCGCGCTTCTCTCCCGAAAGCCGGGCCTTTGCCGCCGACCCCGCGAGTGCCGGCCGCGTCTCGCTCGGCCGCGACGTGCGGCTTGCCGCCGGCGTCGACCTGCGGCTCGTCGTCGAAGGCGACGGGCGCGCCGAACTGCCGGCCGGTGCGACCTACGAGCACTCGTTCGACTGTCGCGTGGCCCCCGGCGAGCGCGTCGTGCTGCGTCCGGACGGACCCGTGCGCGGGTAGCCGCCCCGCGTCCACCGCGTCGGCACGCGCGGGTCGGAGCCTGCGAAAATATTGCCGTTCGTCGCGAGGCGTACCCCTGGCGGAATGGCTGCAAGGAGCGGGGGGCACGAAACCCGAGACGTATCGCGGGATACGCCACCGGGTTTCGGGGGTCCCGTGACGCCGCAGACGTCCGGCAGGGCTCGCCGCAGCAGAACGGAAACTATGTCTGAGCCTCTCAGCCCTCGTCGGCCGACTCGGCCTCGGGCCGTGTGAAGGTGAGGCGCTCGGGGCGGCTGAACGCTCGGTGCTCGGGGGCGTAGTACTCGTAGAGCAGCGCCGGCCGTTGCCGGACCTCACCCGGCAGTTCGGCCGTGAGCGTCAGCGTGGCCTGCCAGGCGCTGCGGGCGGGCAATTCCTTGAGATAGAGGTGCAGCTCGCTGCCCCGGTCGTCGTAGCGCGCGAGCGCTTGTTCGGCGACGAGCCGGTCGAGCGCTTGCGGCTCGACGCGCACCGCGGGCGGCAGCGGCAAGACCACGACCGGCATGGCCACCCCCTCGGCGCCGCGGTTCAGCAGCCCGAGCGTCACGGCCTCGGGCTTGCCGACCGTCCACCGGCTCGGGGGCCGGTACGAGACGGCGAGGTCGCCCGCCGCCGGCTGCTCGGCCCAGGGCAGCCAATACGTTCCTGAGAGGTGGTAGAGCAGCGGCCGGCTGCCCGCCGCCGTCGTGAGCCGCAGTTCGTTCGGGCCCGGCACGAGGCCGGCGTTGAGGTCGACGGCGGCCACGGCGAAGCCCGCGGTCGGGTCCATCGTGTGTGCGCCGAGCGCCTTGCCGTTGAGCGTGAGCGCGAAGCCGGCCGGCGCTCCCGGCGCCGCCCGTGGCGTGGCCGGCTCGGCCGCGAGCAGCGCCTTGAGGGCCTGCACCGTGGCTTGCGTCGAGCCCCAGGCGCCGTCGGGCGTGCGCCGCGCCAGCAGGAACCGGAGGGCGTCGCCGACGACCGCCCCCGCCCCGCCGCGCACGAGCACCTGGGCCGAGAGCGCCGTCGTCTCGACCTCGGCGGTCGGTCCGCGGCCACCGACCGGGGTGACACCTTGGGGCCGGAAGACCATCCCCTCGGCGCTGTGCGTTGCGCGTCCGAGCAGCCCCTGCACCAACGGGTGCGGCGTCTGCCGGGCAGCCGTCTGGCGTAGCACCGTGTCGGCGTAGAGCGCCGCCGTGTAGGGGTCTTCGAGGAGGCGCGCGCGGTGCTTCCCAAGGTAGCCGAGTGCCTCGCGCAGGGCGGCCCCGTTGCGGCCGGCCACGGCGAGCGCGTGCGCCACCCAGGCCGTGACCAGCACGCGTTCGCGCTGGACGCCGCCCCAGACCTGGGTGTGCAGGAAGTGGGCATCGGGCGCCCAGGAGCCGTCGGGCGCCTGCTGGTTCTCGAGCCACGCGGCGGTGCGCCGCAGGAGTTCGGGGTCGACCCGCACGACCCGCGCCATGTCGGTCAGTTCTTCGAGGCCGAAGGCCGTCAGCACCCGGTTCGCGGGCTCGTCGCCAAACCAGGAGAACCCGCCCCGGCGCACCTCGAAGCGCAGCAGCCGTTCGTAGCCTTCGCGCACGAGCCGGCGGGCGCGCGCCGCAGCCTTGGCCGGCGGCCGCGGCAGGCCCGCGAGGTAGGTCAGCACGAGCAGGTTCGGGTAGGTCGTGGCACTCGTCTGCTCGAAGCACCCGTACGGCTCGGTGAGCAGGCCTTGGAGGCCCTCGACGATGGGTGCCCCCGCGTCGCCATAGGCACGCAGCAGGAAACGCACCGCGCCTGGCAGCCGCTCCGGCGGCAGCACGAAGGTGGCGAGCGCCGTGTCGCGGAGCAGCCCGCCGCGTGCGAGCTCGGCCTCGGCGCCGTCGGGCAGCACGTCGATGCCGCGTTCGATGGCGTCGCCGGGGGATTCGGCGCGCGGCACGACCGGCGCGGCCGCCGTCGGCGGGGCGACCCGTCGCGCCTCGGCGAAGACCGTGCCGCGCCCCGGGCCGAGCGCGCGCAGGGCGTACGGCACAGCCCGGGACTCGCCCGGCGGCACCGTCGTCTGCGCGGTACCGAGCCGGTGCGCCGCGAGCGTTTCGCCGCCGCGCACGGTGACCTCGACGGTGGCGGGTTCGTCGCCGAGGTTCGTCACGACCGCCTGCGCTTCGAGCGCGTCGCCGACCGAGAGTTGCGCGGGCGGCTGGACGTCGATGCTGAGCGCCGCGAAGGTGTCGAGCGCCGTTTCGCCATGGCCGGCTCGGCCGAGGCCGTCGTGCGCGTCGACGGCCACCTGCCAGCGCGTGAGGTCGTCGGGCATGTCGAACGTGAGTTCGGCCTTCCCGTTCGCGTCGGTGAGCCACTCGGGCGCGAAGAACGCCGTTTCGAGAAAGCGCCGGCGCACGCGCGGCGGCTCGCGCTCGCCGCCCTGCACCGACGCCGCGCCCACCACGATCCGCGGGGACAACATCCGGCGAGCCCCCAACGCCGCCACGCCGGAGCCGGAGCCGTACCCGGACATGCGGCCCAAACGGCTGTGCCCCCGTCCGGCGGCGGCCGCGAGCACTTCCCAGAGCACGTCCTTGCGGCGCAGGTCGTCCGCCGTATCGAGCGTCCCGTCCGGTCCCGCCGAGACGATGTCGTGGCTCGCTCCCGCGTCGGAGCTCGTGAGCACGAACGGGTTGCCCCACGGGTCGGCCAGCCAGAGCGGGCGCGTCCGGCCGCGCGGCCGCAGCCGTTCGAGCCAGTCGGGCGGCAGAGTCAGCCGTCCCTGGCGCACGACCTTGCGCGCGCGAGGCAGCAGCGAGCGCGTGGCAACGCTCGCGAGTTCCACCATGCGGGCCTCCGCGACGCGCCGCGCGAGCGTGTCGTAGTGGAAGGTCGGGTCGAGCCGCCGGACGTAGTCCTCGCCGACCGGGCGGCCCCAGGGGTCGCGCAGTTCGGCGGGCGGCACGGCGTCGCTGCCGGCCAACAGGTCTGCGAAGTCGACGAAGCGCCAGCCCGCGCCGGGCTCCCGGTGGCCGAGCGGCACCGGGCTCGCGGCCAGGCGCGCGTGCAACTCCGCCGCGATGCGGGCGGCGCGGCGGCGTTCGGCGCGATAGCGCTCGGCGTCGGAGCGCGCGACCCAGCGGGGCTGCCAGAGCGGGGCCTCCCGGGCGAGCAGGCTCCGCGCGAGGGCCTCGCCCGCCGCATCGCCGTCCGACGTCGCCAGCAGGTCGCCGAGCGTGCGTTCGGCGATTTCTGCGGCGGCGAGTTGTGGGTCGAGCAGCGCCGTGGTGAGCGGGGTCAGCGCCCCGCCCTCGGCCGCGCTGCGCACGTCGCGTACGAGCACGCCAAGCGCCGCCAGCGCCGGCCGGCCCGCGCCGTCGCGCGCCTCGACGCCGTT
>CAYRCM010000240.1:0-8478 GCA_964422715.1 uncultured Myxococcales bacterium
CCGGGCCCGACGGCGCCGCGCCCGCCGACGCGCCCGCCGAGCTCCAACGCCCCGACGCCGCGGTGCCCGACCTCGCCCCTGGCGACGGGCTCCGCGCCGATGGGGCGTCGCCCGATGGCGGCGTCGGACCCGCGCACTGCGAGGGCCCCCTCGAACCGCGGGCGCACGCCGACGCGGCCGACCGGACGTTCGGGCGCGGGCCGCTCGTGCAACGCGTGCTCGGCGGCAACGCCGTCATCGTCTGGCGCGACGACGTGGCCGCCGGCACCCCGGGCTGCGTCGCCTTCCGCACCGGAGCCGGGCCCAGCCGCGAAGTCTGCGCCGCGGCCGATGCCGCGGGCCAGTTCGTCGTCGAACTCACCGCGCTGCCCCCGGGCGCCGACGTCACCTACGAAGCCTCCGTCGGCGCACGGCGCACGGCCCCGCTCGTGTTTCGCGCCGCCCCGCCCGACGCGGCGCCGGTGCGCCTGCTCGTGTTCGCCGACGGCCACGCCAACACCGAGACGCTCAACACCCTCGGCGGCTTCGCGCTGCAGGCCGGCGTGCAGTTCGCCGTGTCGAACGGCGACGCGGTCAGCACGCCGAGCGGCGAACAGTGGCAAGGCTTCTTCGAGGGGGTGCGGGCGTTGGGCCAGCGCGTGCCCATCTTTCCGGTCATCGGCAACCATGAGGGCATGGATGCGTCGTTCTTCGACGCCTTCGTCGCGCCCGAGGCCGGGCCCGCGCCCCATCCGGAGGTCTACTACGACGCGCGGGTGGGCATCGTCTGGTTCGCGGCGCTCGAACTCGCCTCCATCACGCTCCCCGCGCTCATCGGGCAGGATGGACCCCTCATCGAGTGGCTCGAGGCCCGGCTCCGGGGCCCCGAGGCCCGCGGGGCGCGCTACCGCCTGCTCTTCCTGCATCAGCCGGCCTACTCGCAAGGCTGGGCGCCCTGCGATGCCTACTTCGGCGAAGACATCCTGCGCACGACGCTCCTGCCGTTCGCCGCCGCCCACGGGGTCGACGCCATCTTCAGCGGGCACATGCACGGCTATGAGCGCGGCGAGCAGGACGGCGTGCTGCTCGTCACCTCGGGCGGTGCCGGTGGGGCGCTCGACTACGAATGCCCCCCGCAGCCCGACCTGCCGCAACCCTGGGTCAGCGCCTACGTGCACCACATGACCTACGTCGACGCCCGCTGCGACGGCCTCGTCGTCGAGGCGCGCGACCTCGCGAACGAGGTCATCGACCGCGTCGAACTGCCCTGACCGCAACGAGCCCGTGTCCGTCCGCCCGCCGGTCCGACCCGCTCGCCCTGCCCCAGCTTGCCAGCCCGCGCCCGCGCCCGTAGCCTGAGCGCACGCGCGCGCCGGGCGGCGCACGCCCCGTTTCCGCCGCGGCCGCGGCCCTCCGCGCGCGCCGCCAAGCCCCAGGATGCCCGCAGCCATGCGCCATCAGCCCCATGCTCTGCGCCCTGCCGTCGCGTGCCTCGCCCTCGCTCTGCTGCTCGCCTCGGCGCTCACCGGCTGCGGCGGCAGCGGCCCGCCGCTCGCTCCAGGCGACCTCCCGTCCGACGCCGAGGTCGACACCGCGCCTGCGCCCGACTGCTGCATCGTCCCGCCCGACGCCGACACGCCGACACCCCCCGACGCCGAGGTCGACACCGGGCCCGAGCCCGACTGCTGCGACGTCCCGCCCGACGCCGACGCCGACGCCGACGCCGACGCCCCCGCGCTGCCCGACGCCGACGCCGAGGTCGAGGTCGAAACCGGACCCGAGCCCGACTGCTGCGACATCCCGCCCGACGCCGACGCCGACGCCGACGCCGGCCCCGACACCGACCTGCCGCCCGCCGCCTGCGGCAACGGCCAGGTCGACCCGGGCGAGGCCTGCGACGACGGCAACACGGCCCCCGGCGACTGGTGCAGCCCCGACTGCGCGGCACTCGTCGACGTCTCGACGTACGAGGCGTTTGCGGGCCACCGCTCGTTCGGCATGCTGCCCACCACGAACGGGCTCGCCGCCGCCGTCTACACGCTCACGAACGACACGCTCGCGCCGGACGCGCGCGAGCAGAACCGGCTCACGGCCTTCCACGACCACCTCTATCGCCAGTACGGCCCGGACGAGGCCACCCGCACCCGCGACTACCTCTTCGATCTCTACTTCGGCTACCGCAAGAACGGGGTCAGCAGCGCCACCACCTGGCTCAACCGCCCGGCCCCCGAACTCGCCGAATACCTGCCCGGCACGGGCATCGTGCACACGGTGCAGCGCACGGCCGACCTCGTCTTCGACCACTACTTCTTCGTGCCGTTTGCGGGCCCCGACGGCAGCCCGCCGAACGCGCGCCTGCTCGTCGCCCTCTGTCGGGTCACGGTCGCGGGCAGCGCCCCGGTCGACGACGCCGCCCTCTTCTCGCTCATCAACGTGCACGCCGGCGGCGACCTCGAAGAAGGGGTCTCCGACCCGGCCGCCTACGCCGACGAAGACGTGCGCCCCGGCACCACCGCCACCGTCGTCATCGAAAGCCAGGACGACCACGTGTTCGCCTACCGCAATCTGGTGGCGGCCGGGAGCGACTACACCTTCGATGCGGCCGGCGGCCCGAACAACCCCTGGCAGCGCGTAACCGACGGTGCACACTTCGACAGCAGCGCCACGGCGCTCGTCGCCGACGATGTCGCCGTCGGCTTCGAAAACCGGCTCACCGCGGGCGGCCCGCTCGGGGTCGGCAGCGCGCACTGGGTCGGCGTCGTGCTCGCCTACGAGCCCAGCGCGGCCGAAGCCGAAATCGAGGCCACGCTCGACGCCTTCATCGCCGGCCGCGGCCCCGAAGCGCTGCTCCAGGCCGAGCGCGCCGCCTGGGACGCCTGGCACGCCGCGGGCCGCGCCGTCGTCGGCCCGAACGCTACCGAACAGCGCCTGTACCGCCAGTCGCTCGCCGTGCTGCGCATGGCCCAGGTGCGCGAAACGCCGGCCACGGGCTGCCCGTCCGGCCGCTGCGCCGGGCAAATCCTCGCGAGCCTGCCGCCCGGCGGCTGGAACATCGCCTGGGTGCGCGACGCGAGCTACGCCATCCTGGGGCTCACGGCCGCCGGGCACCTCCCCGAGGCCGAGGCCGGGCTCGCCTTCATGCTCCAGGCCGAGGTGGCGCACGACGGCAGTCCGGTCGACTACCAGGAGCGCTTCATCGAGAGTCGCGACGCCTCCGCCGGGGTCTGGGGCCTCGGGGCCACGCTCTCCGCCGAGTACGCCATTTCGATTTGCCGCTACTACGGCCAGGGCCGCGAAGAATCCGACAGCAACGCCGCCGGGCCCAACATCGAATGGGACAACTGGGGGCTCTTCCTCTGGGCCTTTGCCGACTACGTCGGCCACGCCGAGGCGGGCGCCGACGCGTTCGTCGCCGCGCACTGGACGACCGTGCGCGACCGCGTGGCGAACGTGCTCGTCGACCTCATCGACCCCGACACCGGGCTGTTGCTGCCCGACTCGTCCATCTGGGAGCGCCACTGGTGCCCGCACGGCCAGTGCAGCGAGCCCGAAACGCGCAAACGCTTCGTCTACTCGGCGACCCTGGCACAAAACGGCCTCGACCGGCTGGCGGCGCTCACCGCGCGCGCCGCGGCCTTGGGCGTCGAGCCCGCGCCCGACGCCGTGGCCGCCCAGTTGCGCGCCGCCGCGGCCACGCTCCGCGCGGGCATCGTGCAGCACGCCGTCGTCGTGCCCCCGACCACCGGCCAGCCGGCGCTCGCCGGCAACCTCGAGGAGCTGCCCTACGCCGTCTACTACCTCGACCAGGCCGTGGTCGAAGCCATCAACCTGGGCGTCGTGCACCCCGGCAGCCGCGAGGCGTTCGGCACACTCGCCGCTTTCGACCGCCACCTGCGCATCGGCAGCCACAGCCCCGGCTACTTCCGCAACGACGACCCCACGTGGTACGACCGCCAGGAATGGGTCGTCATCGATCTGCGCACCGTGGCGGCACTCGCGCGCATGGGGCAACTCGGCAAGGCGCGCACGCTGCTCGACTGGATCACCGCCCAGGCCACGGCCAACTTCGACCTCATCGGCGAGTTGCTCTCCGACGGCGTCTACGACCCGGGCAGCGAAGACGACCGCTGGCGCGCAAACGGTGACCCCGGCGGCGACTACCAGGGCGCCATCCCCATGGGCGGCTTCGGGCCCGGGGCCTACATCCTGGCGCTGCGCGCGCTCTACCCCGACGCCTGGGGTTGGGTGCCGTAGCCGCCGCGCCGCCCGTCCCGCCGCGCTCGGCCACGCATCGCCGCTGCCCCTTCCCCTCCGCCCCGCCTTGGGCTAGCCTCGTTTCGCAATGGCCATGGGTCGCAACACCCCCAAGGAAAGGTTCCCCCGCATGAGCCGCCGCCGTTCGCCATCCTTGCTGCTCGCGCTCCTCGCGCTCCTTGCCACCGCCCCCGCGGCGCTCGCCGGCCCCGTGGGCGCCCCGGGCAGCCGCGAGTGCCTCCACTCCGGCGACGTCAACGCCGACGCCGTCGTCTCGGCCGGCGACGCGCAGCTCGCGTTCCTCATCGCGCTCGGCTCCATCAGCCCGAGCCCCACCGAAGCCTGTGCCGCCGACTGCAACGGCGACGGGCTCGTCTCGGCGGGCGACGCGCAGGCCATCTTCCTCGCGGCGCTCGGCGCCGGCCGCTGTCCGCTGGCGCTGCCCGACGGGGCCGACTGCACCGTCCCCGACGACTGCCTGAGCGACCACTGCCAGAACGGCTTCTGCTGCGCCGCGGGCGACTGCTGTGCCGCCGCCGCCGACTGCCCCGAGACGTACGCCGCCGCCGCCCTTTGCGACGAGCCCGCCACGTGCCAGGGCACGCGCAGCGACGCCGTCTGCAACGCCGCGTCAAACTGCGAGAGCCTCACGGTCGACGACGACTCGGCCTGCGACAGCGCACTCGTCGTCTCCGAATGCGGCCTCTACCCGACCGTCACCTGCTCCGGCGCGGCCGACCAGACGCCGCCCGCCTGCGCCACGACGTGCGCTGCCGCCGCCGACTGCGACGCCGGCGCCGTCTGCGAGGACACCGGCGCGCCCGACGGCCGCCTCTGCGTGCAGCCGGTCGTGCCCACGGTCTGGGGGGAATGGAGCGCCGGCCACGCGCAGCCCTGGTGGCTCTGGCAGGCCGTCCCCGACGTCGCGGCGACGCGCTTCCGCATCGACGGCGGCGCCTGGGCCTTCGCCCCCGCGGGCGCGACCCAGATCGAGAGCCCCGAGCCCCTCGCCGAAGGCCCGCACACCTTCGAATTGCAGTTCCAGTTCAGCGACGGCAGTTACTCGCAGCTCGGCGCCTTCACGACGCTCATCGAAACCTACCCGCAGCCCGGCTACTGGGACGGCGTCGCGCGCACGCTCGCGACCTCGCCGCAAGACCACCGCGCGGCGGTGGCCTGCCACAACTGCTACGACGCGAACCTCGGCAGCCCGGCGGCGAACCTCGCGGGCACGCTCGCCCGGCTGCACGCGGCGCAGGCGGCCGGCGCCGACCTCCTCGAACTCGACCTCAAGGTGCAGGCCGGCGCCTGGCGCGTCGACCACGACGACGACGGCGATGCCCAGGGGGCGCTCCTCTCCGACGTGCTCGCCGACCCGGACCTGCTCGCCGGCGATCAACTCCTGCTCATCGAAATCAAGGAAACGGCACCGACCGAGGGCGACCTGCGGGCGCTCCTCCAAGCGCTCGCCGACGCCGGCTACGCCACGAACGGCCGACCCGTGCTGCTGCGCGCCTTCCGGAGCCTCGAAGCGAACCTGACGGGGCTCGGCGCCATCCTCGCCGCGCAAGAATTCCCGCTGCACGAGCACTACATCCGGCTGCACGTGCTGTTCGGCGCCACCGAGGCGAGCGGCCCGGCGGCCTTCCAGGGCCTCGTGCTCGCGGCCAGCAACGCCGGCTATCACGCCACCGAGTTCAACTTCCAGACCCCGAGCCTCTGGAGCCCGCTCAACTACGCGCGTTCGCTCGGCCTCGGCACGCTCGTCTGGACCATCCCGACCGCGTTTGGCGAGGTGTACTGCGCCACGCTGCGCAACGACGTCGACGGCCTCATCACCGACTACCCCGTCGGGTCCTGTCGCGCGGTGGTCGAAGACCAGACGAGCCTCCTCTACCTGCACCCCTTCGACGCCGACCCCGAGGCCGCGACGGTGCCCTACTACACGACCGACGCCACGGCCTACGACATCGCCGTCAACGCCGCCGGCGCGCCCGACCTCTGGTCCGACGAGCCCGGCGAAGACCGCTACGGCACGTCGCTCTGGTTCCACCCCGAGCTCGCCGAGAAACTCTCGTTCTACGACGCCGACAACGACCCCGATGCGGGCTACCTCGTCGCCATCGTCGCCAACTTCGACGACCTGGCCCTCGAGCCCGACGAGACGATGGCGTTCTTCAACAAGAGCGACAGCGCCTCGTTCGCCTTCGAACTCTTCCGCCCGGCCGCGGGCGACGCGGTGCTGCGGTTTGGCGTGTTCGTCGACGGCGGCTACCGCTACGCCACCTACCCGGCGACGAACCTCAACGACACCGATTCGTACCTGCTCGTCGGCGCCTACGACGGCAACGGCTCCGTGCGGCTCTTCGTCAACAACGCCGAGGTCGGCACCCCCGCGGGCCCCTACCTCGCCGGCGTCGCGCAAAACGACAGCCCCGTGACGCTGGGCGCCGACCCGCAGGGGCCCGTCGACACGCGCTTCCACTTCAACGGCAAGATCCAGATGGCCATGCTCCAGACCTGGGCCGACCACCCGAGCGACCACCAGACGCTCGTGCCCACCGTCTGGGGCGAGGCAAGTGCGGGCCACGCCGAACCCTGGTGGCAGTGGCTGCCCGAGGCCGACGTCACCGCCACCAACTACCGCGTCGACGGCGGGCCGTGGCTCACGGCCCCCGCGGGCGCGACCCAGGTGCAGAGCCCCGAGCCGCTCGCCGCGGGCCCGCACACGTTCGAGTTGCAGTTCCGGTTCAGCGACGGGCTCTCCTCCGAAATCGGCTTCTTCACGACGGTCGTCGAATACTACGTGCAGCCCGGCTACTGGAACGGCGTCGCGCGCACGCTCGCCACGTCCCCCCAAGACCACCGCGCGGCCGTGGCCTGCCACAACTGCTACGACGCGAACCTCGGCAGCCCGGCGGCGAATCTCACGGGCACGCTCGACCGGCTGCACGCGGCGCAGGCGTCCGGCGCCGACTTGCTCGAACTCGACATCAAGGTGCAGGCCGGCGCCTGGCGCGTCGACCACGACGACGACGGCGACGCCCAGGGGGCGCTGCTCGCCGATGTGCTCGTCGACGCGGCGCTCGGCGCCGGCGACCAACTGCTGCTCATCGAAATCAAGGAAACGGCGCCGACCGAGGGCGACCTGCGCACGCTCCTGCAGACGCTCACCGACGCCGGCTACGCGCGAAACGGCCGACCCGTGATGCTGCGCGCGTTCCGTGGCATCCAGACGAACCTCACGGGGTTGCGCGACATTCTCGCCCTACACGAGTTCCCGCTGCACGAGCACTACGTCCGGCTGCACGTGCTGTTCGGCGCCACCGAGGCGGGCGACCCGGCGGCCTTCCAGAACCTCGTGCTGGCCGCCAGCACCGCGGGCTTCGACGCCACCGAGTTCAACTACCAGACGCCGAACCTCTGGAGCCCGCTCACCTACGCCCGCGCGCTCGGCCTCGGCACGCTCGTGTGGACCGTGCCTGTGACCTACGGCGAGGTGTACTGCGCGGTGTTCCGCAACGACGTCGACGGCATCATCACCGACTACCCGGTCGCCTCGTGCCGCACGGTGGTCGAAGACGCGACAAGCCTGCTCTACATCCACCCCTGGGACACCGACGCCGGGGCGACGAGCGTGCCGTACTACACGACCGACGCCACGCCGCAGAGCATCGCGGTCAACGCGGCCGGCGCGCCGGCACTGCTCTTCGACCCCCCCGGCGAGGACCGCTACGGCACGTCGTTCTGGTTCCACCCCGAGCTCAGCGAGAAACTCTCGTTCTACGACGCCGACAACACCGCCACGGGCGGCTATTTCGCCGCGCTCGTCGTCAACTTCGACGACCTCGACCTCATCGAAGGCGAGACCATGGCGCTCTTGAACAAGGCCGACGCCGGCTCCTTCTCCTTCGAACTCTACCGGCCCGTCGGCGGGGCCACCGTGCTGCGTTTCGGCGTGCACGTGAGCGGCGCGTATCAATACGCCACCTACGCGGCCAGCAACTTCAACGACACCGATTCCTACCTCTTGATTGGGGCCTACGACGGCAACGGCTCGGTGCGCCTCTGGGTCAACAACGCCGAGGTCGGCACGCCCGCCGGGCCCTTCACGGCCGGCGTCACGCAGAACCAGAGCCCGGTGACGCTCGGCGCCGACCCGCAGGGCGCGGTCGACACGCGCTTCTACTTCAACGGCAAGATCCAGATGGCCATGCTGCAGACCTGGGCCGACCACTGAGCGGC
>CAYRCM010000241.1:0-8437 GCA_964422715.1 uncultured Myxococcales bacterium
TGCCGGCCGCCCTCGAACTGCGCCACGCGCGGGAGCGGGAACGCCTCGCGCAACTCACGGGCCGGCTCGCCGCCGCAAAACCGGCCGCGCGGCTGGCGCTCCAGCGGGCGCGGCTCGAAGCAGTGGCCGCGCGCCTGCACGGGGGCTTGCGCCAGGTCGTGGCCGGGCTCCACGTGCGGCTCGACGCGGCCGGGCGCACGCTGCACGTTCTCGGCCCCGCCGAGAATCTGCGGCGCGGCTACGCCATCGTGCGCCGCGCCGACGGCCCCGATGCCATCCGCGACGCCGCGGCGTTCGCGGTCGGCGACGGGGCCGAAGTGCTGCTCGCCCGCGGTCGACTCGACTGCCGGGTCGAACGGGTCACGCTGCCCCCCGACGCTCCGACCGAGGGGCCCGTCCGGGGGCCCGCGCGCGAAAACCCCCTTGTTATTTCGCCGCCTTGACAGGGTCCGGGGCCGCTGCTATGGTGGCGCCCGGTTTCGTTTCAGTCCGGAGGCTTGCGATGCGGACGACGTGGGGACGCTCTTTTTTGGCTTGGGTCGTCGGGGGGCTCGTGGCGCTCGTCGCCTTGCCGGGCACAGCGTTCGAGCGCACCGACATCCTCGACGCCTTCGACAAGGGCGACCCCTTCGACGCGGCGCTCGCTCTCCGCTACGAGTGGCAGCGCAAAACCGCCCGCATCACCCGCGAATTCGAATGCAAGGCGGGCAATTCCACCTGCACCCAGGCCGGGGTCACCGACGCCCGCGTCGTGCGCTTCAACGAACTCGACTTCACGAGCACCTGGCACACGATGTGGATCGACGTCCGCATCGGGCTCTACCACGACTTCGAACTCTACACGGCGCTGCCGCTCGTCATCGCCGGGCAAGACCAACTGCGCTTCGGTTCCGGCGTCGACGAGAGCAACTCCACGGTCTACACGGGTGCCGCCGCCGTCAACACCAACCTCATCGACCTGCCGGGCGGCAAGTTCAACGGCCCCACCCGGGCCGGCTTCGGCGACATGATCCTCGGGCTGCGCGGCGCCCCGCTCGCGTACGAACGCCACCCCGAGTACCCCGACTGGGTGCTCGGCACCGAACTGCGCATGCCCACGGGCACGGTCCGGCGGGGCTCCAACGACGGCGTCGGCCAGGGCCTCTATGAATGGAAGATCTACACCGACGTCAGCCGGCGCGTCGTCGACTTCTTCGAGGTCTACTTCGGGCTGTCCGGCACGCTGCGTTTTGCGGGCGGCGACACGCTGTTCAAAGACTACGGCGCGCAGTTGAACGACACGCAGGACGAGGTCGAGCCCGGGCCCACGCTTGGCATCGCGGCCGGCGTCAACTTCATCCCGTGGGAAGTCTGGAACGAAGACCGCCGCGTGCAAATCGAACTGGGCTTCGATCTCGCCTACAACTTCGAGGGCCGGGCCTACTCCGAACTCTTCGAGGGCCTCTCACGCTCCTCGTGCCGTGAGCAGGGCGCCTGCGACGCCACGCGCTACTTCCGCAAGGCCGTGCTCGACGGCTCCGACCACACCTCGGGCGTCACCGACTACGAACCCTACGCCGTCTACGGCGGCTGGCTCGCCGTGTCCGTACAGCCGATCCGTTGGGTCGACATCGGCCTCAAAGTGGGCCTCGCGCACGAGGAACCGCACTACATCACGTTCGCCAACATCGGCAAAGACCTGCCCAACCCCACGACGGGGGTCGGCAACGGCGTCATCGAAGAGCCGACCAACGTCCCCGCCGACGTGCTGCCCTACCACGAGCAAAACGAGTACAACCCCGTGTACGTCGAAGCGCTCGACCTCATCGGCCGGCGCTTCTACAGCGAGGGCAGCCTCATCGTCGACATCATGCTCACCGTCGCCGGCAAGTTCTAGCGCCCTGGCGCCACGCCGCTCAGCGGCCCCAGCCCCACTCTGCTCGATCCGTCCAAGGGCCCCCGCGGCACGCGGGGTCAGGCGAGCGTCATGGCCACGCGTTCGAGACCGCGCTGGATGTTGGCGTCGGACGTGGCATAGGACAGGCGCAGGAACCCGGGGGCGCCAAAGGCCTCGCCGGGGATGACCGCCACCTGGGCCTGGTCGAGCAGATAGGCGGCAAGCGCGGCCGTGGTCTGTGGGGCGCCCTTCGGCCCGCGGGCGAGCCGGCGTAGCGCCGGTCGGGCATCGGCGAACGCGTAGAAGGCCCCCTCGGGCTTGCGACAGGGCAGCCCGCACTGGTCGTTGAGCGCCGCCACCATTCGGTTGCGGCGGCGTTCGAAGGCGACCACCCACTCGTCGAGGAAGCCGGTCGGCCCACGCAGGGCCGCCTCGGCCGCGCGCTGGGACACGGCGGCGGCGTTGGACGTGGTGTGGCTCTGGTAGTTCGTCAGCACCTGCGCCAGCGCCGCGGGCGCACACGACCAGCCGAGCCGCCAGCCGGTCATGGAAAACGCCTTGGACACCCCGTTGACCACCACGGTGCGGCCCGCCAGTTGCGGCGCCACGTGCAGGATGGAGGCAAACGAGCGGCGGTCGTAGAGCAGGTCGGCGTAGATGTCGTCGGACAGGACGAACACGTGCTCGTGGCGCGCGAGCACGGCCGCCAACGCGGTGAGTTCGGCGGCTTCGTAGGCCGCGCCCGTGGGGTTGCTCGGGCTGTTGAGGATGAGCAGCTTTGTGCGCGGCGTGATGGCCGCCGCGAGCGCCTCCGGCGTGAGTTTGAAGCCCTCCTCGGGGGTGAGCGGCAGCAGCACCGGCTCGGCTCCCGCCAGGCGCACCATCTCGGGGTACGAGACCCAGTACGGGCTCGGCAGCAGCACCTGGTCGCCCGGGTCGAGCAGACACATGCACACGTTCATGACGGCGTGTTTGCCGCCGCACGACACGGTGACCTGGTCGGGCGTGAACGCGAGGCCGTGGCGGTTGCGGTGCCATTCGACGATGGCATTGCGCAGGCCGGGCAGCCCCGCGGTGGCCGTGTAGCGCGTGTAGCCCTCGGCGAGCGCCTGCTGGCCGGCGGCGACGACGTGCGCCGGCGTCGGGAAGTCGGGCTCGCCAGCGCCGAAGCCGATGACGTCGAGGCCCTGGGCTCGCAGCGCCGCCGCCCGCGCGGTGATGTCGAGGGTGGTCGAAGGGCTCAGCCCGGCGGCGCGCATGGAGCATTTCATGGGGTTTGGGCCTTTCCGAAGCGGGCTTCGAGCGCCTCCAGCACCGGCGGGGGCACGAGGTCGGCGATGGAGCCGTGCAACTCGGCCACTTCGCGCACGATGGAGGAAGAGAGGTAGAAGTAGTTTTCGCCCGGAATCATGAAAAACGTCTCGACATCGGGCAGCAGCCGGCGGTTCATGCAGGCCATCTGGAACTCGTATTCGAAGTCGGACACCGCGCGCAACCCGCGCACCATCACATGCGCGCCGACGCGCCGCAGGAAATCGACGAGCAGCCCGCTGAAGCTCGCGACCTCGACCCGCGTCTCGTCGGCGAACGAGCGCTCGGCGAGCCGCAACCGCTCGTCGAGGCTGAACAGCGGGCGCTTGCCGGCGTTGTTCGCGACCGCCACGATGATGCGGTCGAAGACCCGGAGCCCGCGGCGCACGATGTCGACGTGCCCGTTCGTGATGGGGTCGAACGAGCCCGGGTAGACGGCCAGCCGTTCCATGGGTTTCTCCTGCGGGATGGCGGCGGCCGCGCCGCCCGCGTCGGGGCTTCGTGCGTCCCCGAGCCGAAAAACGTGCACCACCGTCTCGCCGAACGCGCGCCGCGTCAATGGCTGCAGCCCGGGCGGCGGCGTGGCCGCCTCGTGATGGCGGTCGCCCTCGGCCACGATCAGGGCCCCGGGTGCCACGCAGCGCGACCCGGCGAGCCGCGTGAGCGTCGGCCAGAGCAAGCCGTCGGCGTAGGGCGGATCGGCGAACACGAGATCGAAGGGCGGGCACGTGCCGGCCTCGCCTTCGAGGAATTGCAGCGCCCGCAGCACCGAGAACGGCAACACCCGGCACTGCGCGCCCACCCCGAGCGCCTGCACGTTGGAGCGGAGCGCCGTGAGGGCTTCGCGGTCGCGGTCGACGAAGGTGGCGTGGACGGCCCCGCGGCTCAGCGCCTCGAACCCCAGGGCCCCCGACCCGGCAAAGAGGTCGAGCACCCGCCGGCCCGTCAGATCGCCGCCGAGCAGCGAGAACAGGGCTTCCTTGACCCGGTCGGACGTGGGGCGCACGCGCTCGCCCTGAGGGACGAGCAACTGGCGGCTGCGCAGGTGGCCGGCGATGATGCGCACGCGCATGCCCGGGTCTCCTTGCCGCGCCGCTCGGGACCGCCCGCCGCGCGTGGAGCGAACCGCCTCCTAGCACGCCGCTTTCGGGAGCGTCAAGGGCTGTGCCGCCCCGGCGCCCACCCCGCCGCGCGCGCCGGCTTGACAAGCGGTCCGGCCGTCGCCAATGTTGGCCCCCGCGGAGAGGCCCATGCAGGTCGTGCGCGATCTCGCCCAGTGGCCCGCCGGCGGCGGCCGTCCCGTGGTGACGGTCGGCAACTTCGACGGCATCCACCTGGGCCATCAACGACTGATCGACACTCTGGTTGCGCGGGCGCGCCAGCGCGACACGCGCAGCGCGGTCGTCACGTTCAATCCCCACCCGCTCGCCCTGCTCGCGCCCGAGCGGCTCGACCCGCTCATCACCCCGGGCGACGAACGGCTGCACATCCTCGAACGGTTCGGCGTCTCGGTCGCCGTCGTGCTGCCGTTCACGCACGGGCTCGCGGCCCAGTCGGGGCGTTCGTTCGCCGCGCGGGTGCTCTCCGAGCGGCTGCGCGCCTGCCACGTGGTCCTCGGCCCCGACAGCCGCTTCGGCCACGGCCGCGAGGCGGGCTTCGAACTGCTCCAGGCGCTCGGGCCGCAACTCGGGTTCACGGCCGAAAGCATTCCGCCCGTGGTCATCGACGGCGTGCGCGTGTCGTCGTCGGCCATCCGTCGGCTCATCGTGGCCGGTGCCGTCGACCAGGCGGCGCGCCTGCTCGGCCGCTACTACCGGCTGCGCGGCGAGGTCGTGCGCGGCCACCAGCGCGGCCGCGAGTTGGGCTTCCCGACGGCCAACCTGGCGCACCGCGGCAGCCTCGTGCCCGCCGACGGGGTCTACGTGGGTCGGGCCTGGGTGCAGGGGGAGCCGCAGCCCGCGGTCATCAACATCGGCAACAACCCCACGTTCGGCGAACGCCACCGCACCGTCGAAGCCCACCTCATCGACTGGAACGGCTCGTCGCTCTACGGCGAACAGAGCCAGTTCGAATTTCACCGCCGGCTGCGCGGCGAAGTGCGCTTCCCGAACAGCCGGGCGCTCGCCGAACAGCTCGCGGCCGACGTCGCGGCGGCCCGCGCCGCGCTCCGCGACGCATGAGGCGCGCGCCCGCCGCCGGCCCGCGGGAGGAGCGCGTCGTCCTGTTCGGCGACCCGGTCGCCCAGAGCCTCAGTCCGGCTTTTCAAAACGCGGGATTCGCGGCCCTGGGGCTGCCGCTGCGCTACACGACCCGCCGCTTGCCGGCCGCCGCACTCGCCCGAGCGCTGCGGGCGGCCGAGGCCGAGCCGGCCTGCCGCGGCCTCAATTTGACCATCCCGCACAAGGAGGCGGCTTTTGCCCTGCTTGGGCACGTCACGCCGCGGGCCCGCCGCACGGGTGCGGTCAACACCGTGTGGCGGGAAGGCGGGGCGTTCTGGGGCGATGACACCGACGGCCCGGGCCTCATGGCCGCCCTCGCCGAACTGGGCTTTGCGCCGGCCGGGGCGCGGGTGGCGCTCCTCGGCGCCGGCGGGGCGGCGCGCGGCGTCGTCGGGGCCCTCGCCGAAGCGGGGGCGAGCGTGCTCGTGCTGAACCGCACCGTGGCGCGCGCGGCGGCCCTCGCCACGGCCTTCGGCGGGGCGGTGCGGGCCGTGGCCGGCGCGGCCGAACTGCCGGCGCACGTCGATCTGGTCGTGCAGGCAACGAGCCTGGGGCTCGGCGCCGCGCCTGAGACACCGGCCTGGGGGGCCGCCGCGGCCGCCGTCGCAGCGCTGCCTTGGGACCGGTGGGCGGCCTGCCCGCCGCTCGCCGTCGACCTCGTCTACCGGCCGCTCGAAACGCCGTTTCTCGCGGCGGCGCGCGCCGCCGGCTGCCGCTGTCAGACGGGGCTCTCGATGCTGTTGCACCAGGGACTGCTCGGATTCGAACGCTGGACGGGAGCGCGCGCGCCGCAGGCGGTGATGCGCCGGGCGCTCTGGGCCGCGGCCGGCGCGGCCGAGCCCGCCACGCCGGACGCCCTGGGTGGGGCCAACCCTACGACTTGAACAGCGCGTCGAGTTCGTCGCGTTCGGCCGAACCTTCGCCGCCCGCCACGGCCGGAACGGCCACCTTCGCCGGCGCCGCCAGCCCCATCTTGGCCTTGAGCGACGCGAGCGCGTCGTCGGCCGAGTGCGTCTTTTCGAGTTCGCGGAACTTGCGGTCGAGGTCGTCGCCGGCGCGCAAGTCGGTGGCGAGTTCGGTGGCCGCTTCGGCTTCGGCTTCTTTCTGAGACACCTTGTCGGCCATGCGGTCGAACGTGTCGAAGGCGCTCGTGTCGCTCAGCCCCGACATGGTGCCCTGGATTTTCTTCTGTGCCTCGGCGCGCTTGGCCCGCGCGATGAGCATGTTCTTCTTGCGCCGCGCCTCTTCGATCTTGTCGTTCAACTCGTAGAGCGCCGTGCGCAGCTTGTCGACGGCCGCCTTCTGCCCCTGCCACTGTTCCTGGAACTGCGCGGCCAGCGTGTCGTGTTCGGACTTGCGCATCAGCGCTTCTTTGGCGAGTTCTTCGTTGCCGGCGCGCACGGCCAGCATGGCCTTCTTCTCCCATTCGGCCGCGTTCTGGGTTTCGGCTTCGAACTGCGCCCGCAGCCGCTTCTCGTCGGCGATGGCGCCCGCGACCATGGTCTTGGCCTCGGAGAACTGCTTGCGCATGTCGATGATGAGCTGCTCGAGGATCTTCTCCGGGTTTTCGGCCTTGGAGATCAGGGCGTTGATGTTGGAGCTGACAAGCAGCCGGATGCGCTGGAAAATACTCATTGCGTTCGCCTCCGTCGGCGGCCGGCCCGCGGGGCCGCGGCCGCGTGCGTCACTGGGCTCGGGTCGCGAGCAACTGCTTGAACTTCGCGAAGTGTTCGTTCGCGGCCAGCAGCAGGCCGTCGACGGCCGCCTGGAATTCGTTCTGGTCGAGGTTTTCGGCCTGGAGCGTTTCGACCGCCACGACCGCGCTGCCTTCGAGGCCGTAGGCCCCGCCCATCATCTCGCTCGCGTTGAGTTCGAGCATGAGCCGGAACAGCGCCTCGTGCCCCGTCGCCGGCAAGTCCATGAGCTTCAGGCGAAAGAGCACCACGGGCGGATCGAGCCGGACGACGATCTTGACGTCGCTGTCGCGGTCGCGAAGCACCCACAGGCCTTCTTCGACCGTGTCGTACGGCAGGTTGAGGTGGAGCAGATACCCTTCGAGGTCGTCGGCGGTTTTCATGGCGCGGCAGCTCCTTGTGCATGTGCGGGACGAGGGTCCGAAAGCGGACCCGAGCAAATTACGGAGCGCCCCCCGGGCTGTCAAGCGCCCGGCCGGGCGTCAAGAACCGGGCACGCAGGCGGCGTCGGCCGGCAGCCCTTCGGTCGGCGCAAACGCCGGCGTGAGGCAGGCGGTGCCCTCGCCGGCCGGCAGGTCGACGGGCACGGCGCGCAGCACGACGCTATCGGGAACGGGCGGGTCAGCGTCGGCCGGGTCCCAGTAGATGACGTGGGCCTGGCCGGGGTAGTCGCGGGCGCTCGCGAGGCCGACCAGGTTGTGCCCGCCCGGGGCCTGCGCGATGGGCCGGAACACCCCGTCGTCGCCCGCGAATTCGAGGCGCACGTCGACCGGATCGCGTTCGTGGTCCTGCACGTAGAGCACGATTTCGATGACGTCTTGCCCGGCCGGCGTGATGGCGCCAGGCTGCACGGGCCCGATGTGGCTCACGCGCGGACGCGCGTTTTTGATGTGTACCGGGTGGGTGCAGCCCGCCCCGAGAAGGGCCAGCAGCAGCCACAGGATTCCCAGTCGTCGCATGGTCGTTGGCCTTGCCCGCGCGCCGCAGCCCGCGGCGCGCCATCTGGCCCGCAGTAGCATCGCCCGGTGGCCGGCGTCAAGTTCGCTCGCCGGCCCGAGGCCCCGGCACCCCCCGGGCCGCGCTCGTTCGGCGCGTCGTTTCCTTGACGCTCGCGGCGCGAAGCTGCTAATCGGACTGCCGCAAAGCGGCGGCGGCGGTGTGCCGCCCGGTCCAAACCGTTCCGATACGGGGGAATTCTGATGACGATTCGGTTCATTGCAATGCTCGTTCTGGCTTCTGGGTTTGTCGCCGGCTGTGGCGGCAAGGGCGACGCACCCGCCGCCGGCGGGCCCGGCGCCGCGCCCGAGCCGGCCGCCGCCTCGGCCGGCAGCAGCGCG
>CAYRCM010000242.1:0-8431 GCA_964422715.1 uncultured Myxococcales bacterium
CCCGCCTTTCGGTTTTTCGTGAAACCGGCGAAGCCGGACTATTCCAGGATGTCCATGCCCAAGGCCGGTCCCGCCGAGCAGGCCGCCGCGGCCGGGCTCCGCGCCGCCGGCTACACCCCCGGCGAGGCGGGTGCGCGCGCGGCGCTGCAGGCGTTTCTCGCCGGGCCGCTTGCCGGCTACGCCGTCGACCGCGACCGCCCCGATCGGGCCGCCACGTCGCGGCTTTCGGCGCATCTGCATTTCGGCGAGGTGAGCGTGCAGCGGGTGGCCGCGACCGTGCGCGCGGCGTTTGCCGAGCGCGGGGCGGCGGCGGCGGGCGCACCCGAGTTCCTGCGCCAACTCGGCTGGCGCGAATTCGCCCACCATTTGCTGTGGCACTTCCCGGAGACGGCCGAGGCGCCGCTCAGGCCGGCGTTCGCCCACTTCCCGTGGGCGCCCGACGCTGCACTCCAGGCCGCCTGGCAGGCCGGCGAGACCGGCTATCCGTTGGTCGATGCCGGCCTCCGCGAACTCGTGACCACCGGCTTCCTGCACAACCGCGTGCGCATGGTGGTGGCGTCGTTTCTCGTGAAGCAGCTGCTGCAGCCGTGGCAGGCCGGCGCCCGCTTCTTCTTCGAGCGGCTCGCCGACGCCGACCTCGCGAACAACACGCTCGGCTGGCAGTGGGTGGCGGGCTGCGGCGCCGACGCCCAGCCGTTCTTCCGCATTTTCAACCCGCTGCGCCAAGCCGAACGCTTCGACCCGCAGGGCCGCTATGTGCGCCGTTGGCTGCCCGAACTCGCGGCGCTGCCCGACCGCTACGTGCACGGCCCGCACGAGGCGCCGCCAGGGGTGCTCCGCGCCGCAGGGCTGCAGCTCGGCCGCCACTACCCGCGGCCCATCGTCGACCACGCGTTTGCGCGCCAGCGCGCCTTGGCGGCGTACGCGGCGCTCACCAACTACCGGTAGAAGACCTGCACGCCGCGCACGACGGGGGTCGTGGTGGGGTCGCTCGTGTAGAGGATGAGCCGCACCTGGAGCACTTCGCCGAGCGCGTAGGGCGCCACGGTCGGGTCGGTGAGGCTCAGCGGGAAGGCACCCGGCGGGAACGGCCCGAAGCGCGGCGACCAGGGCTGCAAGTCGAGGTCTTCGACGCTCATGGCCGAGCGCAGTTGCACCGAGATGGACGTGCCCTCGGGCGTGTCGGCGTCGACGACGAGTTCGAGCCAGCCCTGCATCTTGTCGCTGCCCGGCACGACGATGACGTCGTAGTAGCCTTCGGGAACCACGAAGGAATGCAGCGCGTAGCCGGTCATGTCGCTGTAGGTGTAGGGGCCGTTGCCGACGGGGTAGTCGCCGAACACCGTGCCCGTCGCCACATCGACCTTGGTGGCGCTGCTCGTGCACTGGTTGACGACCCAGAGGTGTTCGTTCTTGTCGAACGCGACCCCCACGGAGCCGTAGACGCTCGCGGGTCCCAGCGGAATGCCGCGCGGCTGCAACGTGACGTCGTCGACGCACGACACGTGCCGCCCGCCGATGCAGGTCCAGGTGTGGTGCGCCGCGCAGACGTAGCCTTCGAGCGAGGCGGCCACGCCGCGGGTGTTGCCGAGCGCGTCGAGGGCCACGTGCGTGAACGTGGAGGTGGCCGGGTCGAACATGATCATGTCTTGGCAGCCCGAGTTGCCGAGCCAGATGCGGTTGAAGCGGTCGAGCGTGATGCCGTAGAGCTCGACGCAGCCCGTGGGCGCGAAGTACTGCACGTTCGAGAGGTTGTCGGGATCGATGCGCGCGATTTGCCCCTGCGGCCGCTGCGACGTCCAGAGGATGCCGTTCTTGTCGACGACGAGGCCGTACGGTGAGCCCGTGGTTTGCGCGGTGGCGACGGTGGTGCCGTCGTCGGGGTGCAGGCGCATGACGCGGCCCGTGTTGTAGAGGCCCACCCAGGCGTAGTTTTCGGAGTCGACGGCCACGGCCCGGGGGATGGACGACGTGCCGTCGGGCGTGACGGTGAACAGCACGCACTCGTCTTGGCCTTCGGCCAGGATCTCGTCGCTGCCGAGCTCGATGCGCCCGTTGCCGTTGCGGTCGGCCGAGGTGTCGATCTGGTTGTTGCCGTTGCGGTCGATGCAGTATTCGAGCGAATGCGCGATCTTGGCGACGCGACCGTCGCCGCGGCAGCCCACCCACACGTTGCCGAACACGTCGACCGAGGTGCGCGACGGGTCGCTGCACGCCCGGTAGCGCCCGCGTTCCTGGCCCGTCTCGGTGTCGAGTTTGGAGATGGTGCTTTCGGCCGAATTGGCGATCCAGATGAACGTTTCGACGGTTTGCGCCTGACTGAAGTAGGGCAGCTCGAGATTGCCGCCGTCGTCGAGGCCCAGGTTGCCCGAGTTGTCGCCCGTGGGCACGAACGGATTGGCCGTGCCGGGCCCGAAGTCGACGACGTCGCAGCGCGGGCCGCAGCCGCAGGCGCTCGATACGCCTTCGTCGGTCTCCCCGTCGCAGTCGTCGTCTTCGCCATTGCATTCTTCGGGCAGGGGCAGGATCTGGCCCACGCACTCGGTCCAGAGGCTCCCGATGCAGGACCGGCTGCCCGAGCGGCAGCGGCCCTGGCCGACGAACAGCAGGTTGTCGTCGAAGCATTCGAACGGCTGCGGCACGGCGTTGCACGGGCAGCCCGTGGAAAACGGTGCGGCCAGGCAGTCGGCGCACTGCACGCTGAAGTAGGGGTTCCAGTCGTCACAGTCGAGGCCGGCCGGGCAGCCGGTGCCGAAGCCGTCGCCGTCGAAATCGACGCAGCCGGGGTCGACCGGCACGTCGGGCCCGCCCGCCTGGTCGGCCGGCCCGCTGCCGTCGCCCGGGGCCGTAGCGTCGCTTGGGGCCGCGCCGTCGCTTGGGGCCACGCCGTCGCTTGGGGCGCTGTCGCCCGCGGCGCCGCCGTCGGCCGGCGCCGTGTCGTGCCGAGGTTCGCCGTGGTCGGTGGGGGCGGTGCCGTCGGACGTGCCGGCGTCGGGGGGCACGAGCACCAGGTCGCCGATGGGCGGCGGGGTGCTCGGGACATCTTGCCCGCCCTCGACGCCCACCGAAGCGGAGCCGCACCCGAGCGGGATGGCCAAGACGGCGATGAGGGCGATGGGACAGAGAGATTTCATCCTCAGACCTCCGGCCGCGCGTGAACTGAGCGCCATCCCCCAGTTTACCATCGAGCACGCTAGCATGCGCGCTTGTCCGTGCGCAAGACGGCGTCTGCGGCCGCAGCGGGGCGCAGGTCTCGGCGACCCCGTCAGTGGAAGTCGCGCGAGGGCACGGCCGCTTCCCCCGCTTCCGGCAGCAGACTGCGGAACCGCTCGGCGCGGATGTTGATGACGCCGTGGCTCTTTTCGAGCGGCCCGCTGACCAGGAGCAGTGGACTCGTGACGAGCAGGCGGCGGTGCCGTTCGAAGCGTTGCGGCGTGACGACGATGTTGGCCATGCCCGTTTCGTCTTCGAGGGTGAGAAACACGAACCCCTTGGCCGTGCCGGGCCGTTGGCGGCAGATGACGAGGCCGGCGACGTGGACCACCCGGCCGGCGGGCAGCCGGCGCAGTTCGGCGGCCGCCCGCACGCCGCGCCGTTGCAGCAAGGCGCGATAGTGGACGAGCGGGTGCGGGCCCGTCGTGAGCCCCTGCGTCATGAAGTCGGCGGCCGTTTCCTCGGGGGCGTTGAGCGGGCGGAGCGACGGCGGCGCTTCGGCGCGCGGCGGCAGCAGCGGGCCGGCGGCGGCGCGCCCGAGCACCTGCCAGAGGGCCTGGCGCCGGTCGGGGCACAAGCGGCGAAACGCGCCGGCCATGGCGAGCGCCTTGAGGGCCGCGAGATCGAGCCCCGTGCGCTGCGCCACGTCGCGAATGGACGCGTAGGGCCCGCCGACGCGGCCCGCCTGGAGCCGCGCGCGAGCCGCCGCCGCCAGCCCCTGCACGTAGCGCAGCCCGATGCGCAGCGCGTTGCCTTCGAGCGTGCAGTCCCATTCGCTTGCGAGGAGGTCGACCGGTCGCACGTCGACCCCATGGCGGCGCGCATCGGCGATGAGGCTCGCGGGGCTGTAGAAGCCAAGCGGCTGGGCGTTGAGCAGCGCGCAGTAGAACTCGGGCGCGAAGTGCCGCTTGAGGTAGGCCGAGGCGTAGACGATGAGCGCGAACGAGGCGGCGTGGCTTTCGGGGAAGCCATAGTGCGCAAAGGCCGTGAGCTGCTTGACGATGCGTTCGGCGATGTCGGGGGCGATGCCGTTTTGCGCCATGCCGGCGCGCAGTTCGGCGCCGAGCCGGGCCATTTCGGGCCGTTCGCGGCGAAACCCCATGGCGCGCCGCAGCCGGTCGGCCTGGCCGGGCGTGAAGCCGGCCGCGGCGATGGCCACTTTCATGCCCTGTTCCTGAAAGAGCGGCACGCCGAGCGTGCGTGCGAGCACCGGTTCGAGGGCGGGGTGCAGGTAGCTCACCGGTTCTTCGCCGGCGCGGCGCCGCAGGTAGGGGTGCACCATTTCGCCCTGGATGGGCCCGGGGCGGATGAGCGCCACTTCGACGACCAGATCGTAGAAGCAGCGCGGCTGCAGCCGCGGCAAGGTGTTCATCTGGGCGCGGCTTTCGACCTGGAAAACACCCACGGTGTCGGCGGCGGAAAGCATGGCGTAGACCGCCGGGTCGCGCTTGTCGAGGGCCGCGAGTTCGAAGGGCCGCCGGTGGCGCGCCTGGATGAGTTGCGCGGCCAAATCGATGGCCGTGAGCATGCCGAGCCCGAGCAGATCGATCTTGATGAGCCCGAGCGGCGGCAGGTCGTCTTTGTCCCACTGGATGATGGTGCGTTCGGCCATGGCGGCCGGCTCGATGGGCACGATTTCGGCGAGCGGGGCGGCCGACAACACGAAGCCGCCGACGTGGATGGAGCGGTGACGCGGCAGGCCGTCGAACCCTTCGATGAGGCGCAGCAACTGCTCGGAGCGCGGGGCCGCGGGGTCGAGGCCGGCCGCCTGCAAGCCGCGCGCGCGCAGCTCGGCGGCCGCGGCGGCCGGGCCGACCCAGAAATCGAGCTCGGCGACGAGTCGGTCGCTCTGCGCCGGGGGCAGGCCCAGCACCCGTGCCGCGTCGCGCACCGCGGAGCGGCCGCGGTAGTGGATGGCCTCGCAGACCATGGCGGCGTGCTCGCGGCCGTGGCGCCGGTAGACGTACTGCAACACTTCTTCGCGCCGGTTGTGGGCGATGTCGATGTCGATGTCGGGCGGCTCGGGGCGTTCTGCGGAGAGGAAGCGTTCGAAGAGCAGATCCATGCCGATGGGGTCGATGGCCGTGATGCCCAGGCAGTAGCAGACCGCCGAGTTGGCCGCGGAGCCGCGCCCCTGGACGAGAATGCCGGCCGCGCGCGCAAAGCGCACGATGTCCCAGACGATGAGAAAGTAGTCGGCGAGCCCGAGCCGGCCGATGACGTCGAGTTCGTGTTCGATCTGGCGTCGTTCGTGGGGACGCAAGTGGGGGTAGCGTTCGCGGGCGCCGGCCATGACCCGCTCGGTCAGCACGTGCAGCGTGGAATGCGGCCCCGCGAGCCGATAGGCCGGCAAGCGTGGTTTGAGGTCGGCGAGCAGATCGAAGGTGCAGCGCGCGGCCACCTCGGCCGTGCGGGCGAGCCCCTCGGGATCGTGGGCGAAACGCCGGGCGACGGTGGCCGGCGGCAGCAGCGTCCATTCGCGGTTGGGGCGCAGCAGCGGGCCGGCCCGTTCGAGCCGCGTGCCGTGGCGCAGGCAGAGCAGGGCATCGTGCACGAAACTGCGTTCGGGCGTGGCGTAGTGCACGTTGTTGGTGACGAGCCACGGGACGCGCGCCGCGCGGGCAAGCTCGCGCAGCGCCTCGGCGAGCGCGGCTTCGCCGGGCAGGCGGTGGTCGAACCGTTCGACATAGAGGTGGTCCGGAAACAGGGCCAGCAATTCGGCGAGGGCCGCCTGGGCGCGCGGGCGGTCGCCCTGGGCCAGCGCCTCGGCGACCGGGCCGCGCGCGCAGCCGGTGAGCGCGATGAGCCCGGCGCTGTGCGCGGCGAGCTCGGCGGCAACGAGCGGGCTGGGGCTCGGGGCCCCGGGCGTGCGGTCGTGGCGCCGGCTCAGGGTCACGAGCCGGCTCAAGTTGGCGTAGCCGCGGGCGTTGCTGGCGAGCAGCGTGAGGTGCTGGACCGACGGGGCGGCCGGCGTCGCCGGGGGGGCTTGGGCGGCCGGCGCGGCGGCCGGCCCGAGGGCCACGGGCAATTCGGCGCCGATGATGGCCCGCAGGCCCGCGTCGCGGGCGGCCAGGGCAAAGCGTACGACCCCGCCGAGGTCGGCGTGGTCGGTGAGGGCGAGCGCCGGATAGTCGAGTGCCGCCGCGCGGGCGACGAGCGCTTCGGGGCTGGAGGCGCCGTCGAGCAGCGAAAAGCCGCTGTGGACGTGGAGCTCGACGTAGGCCGGGGCCGGCCGTGCCATGGCCTCAGTCCTGCCAGCCGTCGAGGTAGAAGTGTCCGTCGCCGAGATCGCGGTGGGCGCGCCAGCGGCGGCCGTCGGCCGTGGCGATCCAGTGAAAATCGACTTCGCGGGGCGGGGTGTCCCAGGCGTTGGCGTAGCGTTCGGCGGGGCTGACCGTTTCGACCGGCCGCCAGGGCCCACGATCGGGGCGGATGGCGACAAGGGCCGGCGGGTCGTCGGGCGTGGCGTGGCCGGGGGCGGGGGCGGGGGCGACGCGCACGGCGAGCGGGCGCGGCGTCGCGAGCAGCCGCGCGGCGCGGGCCGCCGGGGCGGGTTGCGGGAGGTCGGACGCGGGCGGCGCCGCCCGCGCGGGTTCGGCCGCGGCGGCCGCACGGCCCACTTCGGCAAGCGGTGCAAAGCGCGCGGCGGTGTCGTTTTGCCACGACGGGGTGGCCTGCACCTGGACGAGGGCCTCGGGCCCACAGCGGGCGCTCAACTGGGCGAGCAACGGTTCGAGGGCGGCCGGATCGGGTTCGCGCGGGTCGAACAGGTCGAGTTGGCGCCCGCGCGCCGCCACGATGCGCGAAAGCGTCAGCCGAAAGCCGCAGAGCGGGGCCGAAAGCGGGTGGATTTCGAGGTGGGCCCGCAGGAGCGCGAGCAACCGTTCGGCGCGGGCCGTGGGGATGACGGCCCGTACGGTGCGGCGTTCGGCCGCGACGTCATCCGGCGGTTGTGCGGCGGGGGCGGCAGGGGAACGGGCCGCGGCGTTGGGGTCGGGCGCGGCGGGCTGCGGCGGTTCGAGCGGGCGTTCGAGCGTGAGGTCGAGGGTGAGCTCGGCCGCCAGTTCTTCGCGTTGTCGCAGGCCGGCGGCGAGGGGATCGAGGGCGGATTTGAAAAGGAAGAGCAGGGCGTCGAGGCGTTCTTCGGCGTGTTCGAGGGTGAGGCTCGCCGAGCGTTCGGCAGGCTCGCGCGGCGTGCGCGGGCCACGCCGATCGCGGCCGCGCACGAGCGCGTGGAGCGCCCGCGCGGCCGCGCCGAAACGCGTTTCGATGGACTGGGGCGTCAGGGCGGCAAACGCGCCGAGGCTGCGGATGCCGAGCATGGCCAGCAGTTCGCCCGTGGCGTCGTCGAAGGGCAGCCAGCCAAGCGGCAGCGGTTCGAGAAACGCCTGCGTGGCCCCGGGCGGGACCAGGTGAAAGGCGGGGCTTGTCGCCGCCGCGTGCCGCGCCGCCAGCTCGGCCGCCAACGCCTGGTCGGCCACCCCGGCCGCAGCGCCCACAAGCCCTGCGCCGGCCGCAAACGCGAGCAGCCGGGCGCAGAAATCGGCTTCGGCCGCGGGGTCGCCGCGCCCGGGGGGTTCGAGCCAGAGGCAGCCCGGCCGTTCGACCTGTACGCGCGGTGAAAGAGAGAGCAGGCCGCCGGCCAGGCGTTCTGCGGCACTTTGCACGAGCGCCGCGTCGCGGTTGACGGGTTGCAGCCCGTGGTGCAGCAGGCGCGCTTCGGTCCAGCGCATGCCCGGGCGCACTCCGGCAGCGGCTGCCGCCGGACTGAGTTGCTGCACGACGAGCGCGCCGCCCTGCGGCACGAGCAGAACCAGCGGTTGCCGAAAGTCGATGCCCGCGCTTTCGGCCAGCCGCTGCAATGCAAAGGCCGCGACATCGAGGCACGCGACGCGCTGCTGCTGCAGTACCCGCCGCGCTGTGGCGCCGCCGGCTGCCGCCCGCGCCTGCGGCGGCGGCGTGGCCCGCACGGGTCGCGGGGGAGCGGGCCGCGGCGATGTCTCGATGGCCAGGGGGAGGCTTGGGAACGTCATGTCAGCGGTCTCCGTGGGGGGGCAAAGAGGGTGGGCCGGCTCGGCCGTTCGCGCCCGGGCGGCAGCGCAGCCTGCCCCGCGGCCGCGCGTTCGGCGTTGACTTGCAACATGGCGGCGCGCGGATCGGCCGCGTGCCGCTTGCTGCGTCCGGCGAGCGTCGGGGCCGGCGCGTCCGGGCCGCGGGC
>CAYRCM010000243.1:0-8163 GCA_964422715.1 uncultured Myxococcales bacterium
GCGCTCGGCTCGCTCAGACCTCGACCCGCGCGATGTGGGCCCCGATCGAACGCAGTTTGTCGTCCATACGCTCGTAGCCGCGGTCGATCTGCCGAATGTTGTAGATGGTCGCCTGTCCACTCGCGCACAGGCTGGCGATGACGAGCGCCATGCCCGCGCGAATGTCCGGGCTTTCGACCACCGTGCCGTAGAGCCGCGCCGGCCCGACCACCACGACGCGATGTGGGTCGCACTGAATGATCTGCGCGCCCATACCGATCAGGTGGTCGACGAAGAACATCCGCCCGTCGAACATCTTCTCGAAGAACAGCACGGTGCCGCGGGCCTGCGTCGCGCAGACGATGGCGATGCTCATCATGTCGGTCGGAAACTGCGGCCACGGCGCGTCGTCGATCTTCGGAATGGCGCCGTGCAGGTCCGGGCGGACTTCGAGCCGCTGGTTGCGGGGCACGACCAGGCCCGCTTCCGACCACGTGCAGTGGATGCCGAACTTCGAGAAATCCATCAGGATCTTGCGCATGTCGCTTGGACGCGCGCCCACGACTTCGAGTTCCCCGTGCGTCACCGCGGCGAGCCCCACGAACGAGCCGGCCTCGAGGTAGTCGGGCCCGATGGCGTACTCGGTGCCATGCAGCCGTCCGACACCCTCGATGACCAGCGTGTTGGAGCCGACCCCGCGAATACGCGCGCCCATGGCGTTCAGCAGCGCACACAACCCTTGCACGTGGGGCTCGCACGCCGCATTGATGACGGTCGTGGTTCCTCGGGCCAGCACGGCCGCCATGAGCACGTTCTCGGTCGCCGTGACGCTGGCCTCGTCGAGGAAGACCTCGGTGCCGCGCAGCCCCGTCGTCCACAAGCGGTAGCAGCGCTCGACTTCGACCTGCACGCCGAGCGCCATGAGCCCCTGGAAGTGCGTGTCGAGGCGCCGGCGCCCGATCACGTCGCCGCCAGGCGGGGCCAGTTCGACCTCCAGGCCTCGCGCCAGAATCGGCCCGGCAACGAGGATCGAGGCGCGAATCCTGCGGCAGAGCTGCGGGTCGGGCTTCGTGCCCACGGTTCCGCTGCAGTGGACGCGCCACGCATTCGGCCCGAGCGACTCGGTCTGGCAGCCGAGCGAACGCAGCACCCCGAGCATCGTGCAGACATCCTCGATGTCCGGCACGTTGCGCAGGATGACCGGCTCGTCGGTCAAGAGGCAGGCCGCCAGCGCCGGCAAGGCTTCGTTCTTGTTGCCGCTCAGGCGCACCTGACCGCAGAGCGGTCGTCCCCCTTCGATCACGAATTTCTGCAACACGACTCCCCCTCTTCGACCGGCTTCTCCGGCGCTGCGGCAACCGTCCGCCCCGTCGCCGGGGCGTCAGCGGGCAGACGCTTCAGCAGTTCGCTCAGCAACACGGGCATCCCGTCGACCCGTGCGAAGCCACGGAACAGGTACAGACGCCGCAGCGTCCCCGCGACCGGCAGTTGCAGCGCCCCTTCGTAGCGTTTGCCCGTGGCGGCGAGGCGCAGGTCCTTCGGCCCGAGGCTGCGCCAGGGAACTTCGAAGGCCTGCCCGTAGTGCCGCCAGGCGATGGCCTCCTCCCCAATCCACACGCCGCTGCTGCGCACGAACAGGCGCCAACCCAGAAATCGCAACACGAGCAGGGCGGAACCGGCGAGCAACGCCCCGCCCACGGCGATCAGCGCCCACGTCTCTTCGGGCTGGCTCAGCCACGTCAGCACGTAGTAGACCCACAGGCCCATCGCAATGGCGAGCAGGAAAAACGCCGGACCGCGGTTCAGCACGTAGGGGAAGCGCAGCCCGGCCGCCCCCTCCCACCGCGTCCGAAACTCCTCGAGCGAGAGGACCCGGCTCGTCGCCCGACCGGGCGGAGTTCTGTCCGGACGCGCGTCGGTCGGCGCCATTTCGCGAGCGTCTTCGTTCACGGCTCCCTCCGGATCTGTCCCGCCTCGATCCACCAGACCGCCGCCGGGGCCTGGAGTCGGATGTGCCGGCGGTCCGTTGTGGACACCCACACCTGTCCGCCCTGGGCGTCGAGAAAGCGCATCAACTGCTCGTTGCGGGTTGCATCGAGTTCGCTCGACACGTCGTCGAGCAGCAACACCGGCCGCGCCTCGAGCCGGCGCTGTAAGTAACGGATCTCGGCCACCTTGAGCGCCAGCACACAGGCCCGGTGCTGGCCCTGCGAAGCGAACTGGCGCACGGAGCGCCCCCCGAACAGGAAGACGAGTTCGTCCTTGTGCGGCCCGACCGTCGTGTGCCCGCGCCGGATATCGTTGGCCCGGGCCCCAGCGACTTCCGCTTCGAGGCGCGCGGCAAGTTCGGCTTCAGCGGGCAGGCTCACCTCCTCGCCGGGCAGCGCGCTCGATTCGTAACGCAGCTCGGCGGCGAAGCCCCGGCCGCCGATTTCTTCGCAGGCATCGCCGAAGAGCGGTGCCAGCTCCCGCAGATACGCGGCCCGGCGTTGCACGACGGCGGCGCCGCTGCGCACAAGCGGCGCGTCGAAGGCGGCCAACACGTCGAGGGCCCCGCGCCCGACGCCCTGGAGCCCTTGGCGCAACAGCGCGTTGCGCTGCCGCAAGGCCCGTTCGTACTCGCGGACCGCGTCGAGATGCGCGGGTTCGGCATTGAACACGGCGCGGTCGAGAAATTGGCGTCTCACGAGCGGCTCGCCCTTGGTGATGGCGAGGTCCTCGGGGCTGAACAGCACGACGTGCAGTTGTCCGAAGTAGTCGAGCAGGGTGCCCGGCCGTTTGCCGTCGAGCGAAGCGCGACGCCCTGCGGCGGTGACTTCGACGCGCAGTGTGCGCACGACACCGCGCCGCACGATGTCGGCCTCCACGAGGCAGCGTGGCTCGCCCCAGCGCACGAGTTCATCGAGGCGGTGCGAACGAAAACTGCGCAGCGTGGCCAGCAGATACAGGGCCTCGAGCAGGTTGGTCTTGCCCTGACCGTTGTGCCCGTGCAGCACCTGGACACCCGACTCGAAGGTAAGCGTCGTGTCCGCCAGATTGCGGAAACCGTCGATGCGAAGGCGGGCTACTTGCATGGAGGCTCCCCGCTCGGTCCCGGGGGGCGCAAACGGAGGCGGGTCGTAGGACCGAGCGCGGCGTGGGTCGCTTCACCTCGCCCCGTGGGGCCCAGGCAGGACCGCCGAGCGCGCGCGCGGCGCTCAACGGCCGACCCGGACTCAGATCCGAATGGGCATGATGACGAAACGGGAACCTTCCTCGTCGTCGGATGTGAGCAGCCCCGGGGAGAATTCGTCGTCGATGCTGAACTTGACGCTCTCGCCGCTCAGGACCGCCAGCACGTCGAGCAGATAGCGGTGGTTGAAGCCCACGGTGACTTCGCGGCCGTCGTACGACGTGTCGAGCTCGTCGTGGGCCTCGCCGAATTCGGGGTTGGTCGTGCTGAGCAGCAGACGTCCCGGCATGAGCGTCAATTTCACGACGGCCGTCTTGGCCGACGTCAAGGTGGCCGTGCGCCGCACGGCCTCGATGAAGCTCGTACGGTCGACCGGCGCCACGAGCCGCGGGGCCACCGGGACCACCTTCTGGTACTCGGGGAAGGTCTCCTCGATCTGGCGCACGAAGACGACGGTTTCTTCGTACCGGAAGACGATGTTGTTGCGGTAGATGCCGAACTGCACCGTGTCGGACGACCCTTCGAGCACCCGCCGCAATTCCACGATGCCCTTGCGGTGGATGATGGCCGAAAGCGGGCGCGTCACCGGGGTGTCGCTCGCCACTTCCTGGCGCACCAGCGACAGGCGGTGACCGTCGGTGCTGACGAGCCGGATCTCGTAGCGCGCACCGTCTTCGAGAGGGGTCACCTGCATGAAGACCCCGTTCAGATTCATACGGCTTTCGTCGGTCGAAACGCTGAACACCGTGCGGTCGATCATGCCGAGCAGGGTGGCACGCGGAATGGACAGGTATTCGACATCGGTGGCCGCCGCCTGTTCGGGGAAGTCTTCGGCCGGAATGCCCACCAACTTGAAATCGGCGCGGCCGCAAGTGACCTGGACCCAATGATTCGGCTGGCTCTTCAGTTTGACCGGCCCGAGCGGCAGGTTGCGCACGACCTCGAAGGCATACCGGCCGTTGACGGCGATGGCGCCGGGCTCGCTCACCTCACACGGGTGAACGCTGACCAACACGACGTCATAGTCGGTCGAAACGACCCGGATATGTTCGTTGTCGGTGGACTCGATGAGCACGTGCGCAAGCACGTTCATGGTGCTCTTCTTGTCGACGATGCCCTGGGTCTTGTAAAGCGCCGACTGAAGCGTCGGCCGGTCGATGGTGAACTCCATGGAATTTCTCCCGAAAGGCCGGATATCTCGCCGGCACCGCAAAGGCGTTCGGAGCCTAGCAGCAACCGCCCTGCGATGCAACGGTTCTCGCCGCCCCAAACCGGGCCGACGTCCAGGCTGGCGGCAAACGAACAAACGCAGACGGCCCGCTGCGGTGGATCGAAAATCGTTCTTTCTTCTCCCGTAGCTCTCAGAAGCCTGTGGACTGTGCGGATAACCTCTGAACATCCCGTATCGAATACCTTTTACGCTCCATTCGATTGGGGACGGGGGCGTGCGGAAAACGGGACAATTCGACCCGACGGGCTCCGGGTTGCACTTGTCCGCCTTCTTTCCGCACCGTTGTCCGCAGCTTTGTCCACACGTCTCACGGCGCGTTTGCCGGCAGGGGTGGAGACGCCGCGGGGACGCGGCCGTGGCCGGCGTGCGGTACATGGGCGATGGGGGAGAGCGCGGATCAGGACTCGAGCGCACGTTGGAGACGTTCGACCGTCTGGCGCAGTTGCGGGTCGTCGCGCAGGCTTTCTTCGACTTTGCGCACGGCCGTCATGACGGTCGAGTGGTCGCGGCCGCCAAAACCCTGGCCGATGGCCGGGTACGAGAGTTGGGTGAGCCGCCGGCAGAGATACATCGCCACCTGGCGCGGCAACGCAACGGCCCGGTGACGTCGCGTGCCGGTGAGATCGCTCACGCGCACGCTGAACGTGCCGGCGACGGCCTTCTGGATGGCCTCGGTGGTCACGAGCCCGCCGTCCGGGAAGAAGTCTTTGAGCACGTCCTTGGCCATGGGCAGGGTGACCGCGACGCCGTTCAACCGCGCATAGGCCTGGAGGCGTGTCAGTGCACCTTCGAGGTGCCGCACGTTCGTGCGGACCCGGGTGGCGATGAGCAGGGCCACGTCGTCGGGCAGGGCCACCGCGGCGGCGTGCGCCTTGGTCTTGAGGATGGCGACGCGCGTTTCCATTTCGGGCGGGGCGATGTCGGCGATCAGGCCCCATTGGAAGCGCGACCGGAGCCGGTCCTCAATGGCCGGCAGTTCCTGCGGCGTGCGGTCGCTCGCGATCACGATTTGACGCCCGGCACCATGCAACGAATTGAAGGTGTGGAAGAATTCTTCCTGGGTGCGGTCTTTTCCGGCGATGAACTGGATATCGTCGATGAGCAGCACGTCGCATTGGTTGCGATAGCGGCTGCGAAAATCGTGGAGCCGGTTGCTGCGTGTGGCCCCAATCATGTCGTTCAGGAAACTCTCAGACGTGACGTACTTGACGCGGCGCGCCCGATCGTTGCGTTGGATGCGCTCGCCGATGGCGTGCAGCAGGTGGGTCTTGCCGAGCCCCACGCCGCCGTACAGGAAGAGCGGGTTGTAGCAGCTGCCCGGCTGCTCGGCGACCGCCTGGCAGGCCGCGTGGCAGAACTGATTCGACGGCCCGACGACGAAGGACTCGAACGTGTACTGTTCGAAGACCTCGCCCGCTCCGACCGGGGTCGGGGGGCCGAACGCGCCATCCGGGCAGGCCTCGGCGAGCGACATCTGCTGCGGCGGTGGCGGCGGGGCCACGACGATTCGCAGCGGCAGGTCGCCGCCCGTGAGGCGCCGAATCGCATTCTGAATGAGTTCGCCGTATTCCTTCTGCAGGTAGTCGGCGAAGTAACGATCGGGCACGGCGAGGGTGAGGCTGCGGCCGCCGCGTTGGACCACGGCAACCGGGCGAAACCACTCGCTGTAGTCCTTGACGGTCAGCGTCTCGCGCAGTTCCTGAGAGACCGCTTGCCAGAGTTCGTCGGAAGTCATCTTGCCATCCCAAGCATCCCGCTCGCCGGGCACCCGGCCGTCGGGCAACGGCGCATCATGACCCCTGTCCCGCCCGAGGTCCACCCCGCCGTCAGCCCGCCCCGCCCGCCGGGCCGCGCCCCGTGGCCGCAAGCGGCCGCCCCGTTCCACAAATCGCCGCCCGCCGCCTCCGCCGCAGCGTCCGCCCGCGCAGTCGCCCGAAACGAAAGGCCGAACCCGCGTCGCTGGCCCCGCCGGACAGCCCGACCTCAGCCGCCGCGTCGATCTTGACATCCCCGGGACCTTGTGGTCTGTATACGGCCCCTTGGCCGGCCGTCCGCCGGCCCGACAGCCACGGAGGCGACCTGTGAAGCGCACATTTCAACCCGGAAACAAGAGCCGCAGACGCACCCACGGCTTCCTCGTGCGCATGCGCACGCGTGGGGGCCAGGAAACCATCAATCGCCGCCGTCGCAAGGGGCGCTACCGCCTGTCCGTGGCCACTCCGAGCAAGTGACCCGCGTTGTCCGTGCCCCCCGGAAACGCCCGTCTCACGAGGGCGCGTCGCCTACGCAAGCCGTGGCAGTTCGCCGCAACGACCCGCAAGGGACAGCGGCTGTTCACGCGTCACTTCCTCGTGTTCGTACGGGCGACCCGGGAGGCTGCGGCACGGCTTGGCATTACGGTCAGCCGGAAAGTAGGCTGCGCGGTCCGACGCAACCGCATCAAGCGGCTCGTCCGCGAGGTCTTTCGGCAGGCAACCGCGAGCACGGCCGACCCGATCGATATCGTCGTCATTGCCCGGCCGGGCATCAGCCTGCCCACCTACGTCGAGGTCGACCAGGAACTGGCCTCGGCGCTCGCAGCCTATTTCAAAAGGACGATGCGGCGTGACGGCGCGAGAAGCGGGCAACATTCGTGACCGACGGCCTTGGCCGGCCGTGCTGCGCCGTCTGCGTGCGGCGCCGGCGCGAGGGCTCAACGCGTTCTTGATCCTGCTCGTCCACGCCTACCGCTACGTCCTGGCACCATTCTTCGGCGGCCACTGCCGATTCCACCCCACATGCTCCGAATACGCCATCGAGGCGTTGCGCCTGCACGGACCTTGGAGGGGCACGGGGCTCACGTTCCGCCGTTTGCTGCGGTGCCGGCCGGGCGGCCCCTGGGGCCCCGACCCGGTTCCGCCGCCGGTCGTTCGCCGCCTGTGCGCGCACGGCCACGTCGTCGGCTCACCCGCACAGGAGGGGTAGGGCAACCCATGGATCGCCGTCTGCTCATCGTGGTGGTGGCCACTGCCGCCGCCGGCTTTCTCGTGCTGACGCTCCTGCGCGGCGACGACAAGAAGGACGCCCCGAGCCCGGACACGGCGGCGGCCTCCGCACCGGCGGCGGCCCCTGCCCCCACCCAGCCGGTGGCTCCGGTGGCCGGCGCCGCAACGCGCGACGAGCGGCTCTTCTTTACCTTCGAGGAGCCCGTAGCGTGGCCGTGCGAGGCCGAAAAGGGCCAGTGCCGGATTGGCGAGGGCGGCTACTCGGCCGTATTCAGCAACTTCGGCGCCACCCTCAAGTCTTTTCGGCTGCTCAAACCGCAGTACGCCCAGAAAGAGAACGCCAACCGACCGAACCCGCTGCCGAGCACGCTCAAGGGCTTCATCCCCGACTATGCGTTTCTGCCCGGCCCGCTCGAACTCATTTCCACCTGGAAGCCCGGGCTCTACCCGTTTCGTTTCACGTTTTCCGTCCTCGAACACGCGGGCGAAGTCCAGCGCCGGCTGCGCCCGCCCTCCAGCGCCGGCCAGCTCAGCGCTGACGGCACGAGTCTGCACGCCGACCGCGAGACCAGCGCTTTCCTGAGCGCGTACCCCGCAGTGGCTGTGGGCGACGAAGTCCGCATCGAGCAGCCGGCCGAACGCGCCGGCACGTACGTCATCAGCCGCGTCGCCGACGAGGGCGCGCTCACCCTGACGGCGACCCCGGCCCCCGCCGCCCCGGCGCCCGCCCCCCCGGCGGCGCCGGCCCCCGAGCCAGCGGCAGTGCCCGCGGCGGATGCAGCCCCCGAGCCAACGGC
>CAYRCM010000244.1:0-8117 GCA_964422715.1 uncultured Myxococcales bacterium
CGGGCGGCCGCTGTCCGGTCTTTCGGCGGCGCGCCCGACCGCTCCGCCCGCGAGCCCGGCGGAGCCGGGTGGGGCTGCCGCGGCGCAGCCTCCCGCCAAGGCCAGCGAGCCCCCGGCGCCCCCCTCCGACGCACCGACCAAGCCCTGACCCCTCGGCGGCGGCGCCGCACCGCCCGCGGCGCCTCGTCCCGCGGGCTCCCCTCGCCCCCTTGCGGCGTCCGGCCGCGGCGGCAAGCCGCTGCGGCGCGTCTTTTTGCCGCGACTCTGCCGCGCGTGTAGGATGAGGGCCGCCGGCTGACGGATTCGGCCGCGGGTGCGCCGCGGCGGGCACCTCCGCGGGCCATCCGGGCCGGCACGAGGACAGCAGCGCATGGGCACATTTCGCACGGCGATAGGCAGCCTGCTTCTCTTCTGCGGATCGGCACTGGCGCTCGGCCCCGAGACCTTCGCCGGCCGGCCCGGCTACACGCCGGGCAGCGAGGTCGCGGCGTTCGTCTGGGCCGAAGACGTCCGCGTCCACGTGTGCGTGACGGCCCCTTCCCCGCCCCGCACCTTCGGCGGCCAGGTCGACGCCATGCACTTCGATGGGCTGCAAACGCGCGACATCGAGAAGGACGACGTGGTCGGGCTCACGAGCGAGGCCGTGCTCCACTTCCAACTGCAGGTGGGTGGCGACCACGACTGTTTCTCGGCGCAGGCGGCCGGGCCGGGAGTGCGCTTTCGCCTGACGCTCGATGGGCTGCCGCTCGCCCCGGAGCGCATCTTCCTCGGCGCCGGGCGCACGACCCCGCGCACGAACCCGTTTTCGCTGAATCGCTGAGGGGCCCGGCGCCAGGCTGCGTGCCCACCGTAGCCACAATGTGCACGAATTGCACATCGAAGCAGCGTCCGGGCAGGCCCGAAAGTTGCGCCTTCTCTCCGTTCTTCGTGGAGTTGGGGCGTTTTGCGGGCGCGGGCACGCCCCTTGCTTTGACGGCAGGTAGCGAACTGCCCGCAGGGCCCGCGCCGCAACGCCGGCCCGCGGCCTGCGACGCGGTTCGCGAGGGGAACGCTCGTTCAGGGGGAAACATGGGGTGCATGCACCGAGATGGGAGCCGCCTGCGGCGCACGGGAGCCGGCCTTGGCCTGCTGCTGCTGTGCGGCGCGGTGTTGCGCTTCGGCTCGTGCGGTGAGGCCAACCCGCAGCCCTCGCCTGGCTCCCCGAACCCAACGGGGGGCGGCAACCAGAACCCGCCGCCGCTCGTGGCCGCCCTCGACGGCTCGCGGATTTTCGCGAGCGGGCTTGCCCCCGACGCGCTGAGCGGGCCGGTTCTCGTGGCCGGGCTCGCTGAAACCGTCACGGCCAACGGCGCGGTGGCGCTGCGGCTGCGCGTCGCCGCCCTCGATTTCGACGCGACCGTCGGCATCGAGGCCGATGGCGGCTTCGGCGCGCGCTTCGATGCGCTGCCCGGCGCGGGCGTCGAGCTCACACTGACGCCCCCCGACGACCCGACGCGCCTGCTCGATGGGTTCTCCTTCACGATCCCGCTCAGCGCGGGCGGCGGCGACGGCCGCCAGGACCCGTGGGCCTGGGCCGATGAAGACCGCAACTCCGCCGAGCCGCCGCCCGGCGCCGAGCCGAGCGAAGGGGCGAGCGGAGGGTTTGCCGGCGGCGAAGCGTTCGACGACATCAACGTCACGGCCCCCGACGAACGCGGCCTCGTCTTCGTCTACGGCGGCTATCTGAGCGTCACGCCGGGGGCGCGGGTCGTGCTGTTCCTGACGGCGAGCGGGTCGCGCCACGTGGTCGACGCCGACCCCTACGGCATGTTCGAGATCGAGATCCCCGCCGAATCAGGCGCCGAAGTGCTCCTGTTTGCGACCCTCTCCGACGACGCCGGCCTCGCGACCGGGCTCGTGACCCTCGTCGTGCCCTGAGCGACGCCCACGCGGCGGCCCGTCGGCCCGTCCGCCGCCCCCATCACGCGTACATGCGCACCCCGTGGTCGGCGTCGGGTGTCGCGATTTCGAGGGCCGCGTGGCGCGGCGCGTGCAGGGCCAGGGGGCGCGCGCCGCGGCGCGTTTCGAGCAGCAGATTGCCGCTTGCGATCTTGGAGTTGAGGCAGTAGGTGGGCGGCCGGTCGGGGTTGTCGTAGCGCAGGCCGACCAGGTCGTCGCGCAGCGCCTCGAACACCCCGCTCAACCGGTGGCGCGCATCCTGGGCCTCGAAGCGCCAGAAGTAGCGCCCCTGCTCCACGTGGCGGTTCAGCCAGAAGCGCGGATGGCGGAAGAACACGTCTTCACCCCGATGACGCAGGCAGACGATGGTCAGCGGCGGGCTCAGCACGGGCCCGAGCCGCACCCGCGCCGTGAGCCCTTCGAAGAACGTGTCGGGCGGGTCGCCGGCAAACGCGTTGCAGTGCACCCAGACGTAGCGTTCGGTGTGGCGCGGGCCCCAGTTGTGACCTTGCATGCCGCGCCAGCCGGAGACCGCGAGCGACTCGCCGTCGACGCGCAGTTCCCCGTGGAAGCGCACGTCGGGGTAGGGGCTTAGCAGCTTCGTCGCGGGGAAGGGTCCCGAGTACAGCCATTCGGCCGGGTAGGGATGGAACGGCGCGGGAGATTCTGAGAAATGCAGGTCCCAGGCGATTTCGTGCCCGTCGGCCGCGAGTTCGCCGCGCGTGTGGCCGGGCCCGAGCCGCGCCGGGCCGAACTGCAACTGGAAGCGCTCGAAGCCGAGCTCGGCGCTCTCGGCCGGACGACTCTCCTTGAGAGCGACGTGCCGCCCGCTGTCGCCGGCGAACACGATGGCCCAGGTTTCGGCGCGCGCCGCCTGCGGCCCGCCGGGCGGGCAGAACAGCGTGAACTTGATCCAGAACGCCCGGCCCCCGACCGGCGCGTTGGCCTTGAGAAAGAAGCTTTCGACGTGGCCACGCCCGCTCATGGGCCGCCAGCGCACCAGGTTGTCGCGTTCCATCCCCGTCATGGCGCGCCTCCGGGGGGCGCCGCGGCCGCGCCCTCACGGGCAATGAGGGTGGCGGTGACCCGTTCACCGCTGTCGTCGAAGAGTTCGACGATCGGCACGTCGAGCAGGCGTTCGTCGCGCCAGGCGAGCCCGTGTTCGGTGACGGCGGCCACGATGCGGTCGAGCAGCGGCCCGCGGTTGCGCAGCACTTGCAGGCGCGCCGCGAGGTCGGCCTGCTCGTTGAACACGACGTGCAGCAGCAGCAGGCGCGCCTGACCGGGCTCGGGCCCCGACAGCGGCAAGATGACGATGGGCCGCCCGTCGCGCCGCCCCGTGCCGACGAACACGGTGCCATCCTTCAGCACGAGCCATTTCGTGCCGCGCAGGACGGCGTCGTGTTCGGTGCGCGACGGGATGCCGGCGGCAAGACCGCTCGCGCGCACTTTCCGAATGCGGGTGTCGGGCCCCGGCCGGCCGTCGCCGCGCAGGCCCTCGACCCGGTAGAGCGTGGCGCCGCTCAGGCGCTGCACGAGGGGTTCGAGGGCCAGCAGCAGCGAGAGGTTGCGCCAGCTCAAGGCGCCGGGGTCGAGTTCGTGGGCCGCAAGCGCCTGGCCGATGGCCCCGCCAAGCGTCGGCGTGGGGCGGCTGATGCCGACGGTGACCGTCTTGGCCTGGTGCTTGATGGCGTCGATGGGCCGGGTGCCCTCGCCGACGGCGCGGGTGAGGGCATCGAGCAGCGCGGCGGCGACAGCGGTCGGGGAGCCCGCGGCGAGCGCCGTGGCGCGCTCGCCCGCCCCCCCAACAAGCGCGAGCAGTTCGTGGAGCAGACACGTGAGCGTCGTGGCGGTGCTGACTTCGAGGACCGCGTCCATACGGCCGGTGCGCAGCGACCGCAACACGGCCTGAGCGCGCTCCTCGAAGCGCCGCACTTGCTCGCTCGGCAAGCTCGTGTGGCCGTCGGCAAAAGCCGCGAGCACCGCCAGCACCTCGTGGCGCAGCGCCCGGAGCGCGTCGGCCTCGGCGTGAATGGCGCAAGCGGCGTGGTAGCCAAACAGGTGCCCCGCCATGGTGCTCAGCACGGGGGCGAGGTGCGGCGGGGCCTCGGGCACGGCGAAGACCTCTTCGGCGTAGGGCGCAAAGCGTTCGGCGCCGGTGCTCGCCACGACGAGCGGCACGGAGCGGTGGGCGCGGAAGATGGCGACTTCCTTGATGGAATCGTTGAGGTTGGCCTCGTCGAGGCCGGCAGAGCACACGATGACGAGCGGCTCGGAGCTGAGGTCGATGTGCTTCTTGTCCTCGACGAGGTCGCAGGCGATGGATTTGTAGCAGAGTTCCGACAGTTTGATGCGGATCTCGTGGGCCGCGATCTGGTTGGGGCCGCTGCCGACCACGGCCCAGTGGCGCTTGCGCAGGGCGTGGGCCTGGGCGGCCGCGGCCAGCCGGCCGTCGAGTTCGAGAACGGTCTGCATCTGGGCCGGCAGCGCCAGCAGGTCGCCAAGCCCGCGGACGACGTCGCGATCGGACAGCCAGCCCGTGCGCTGCGCGAGGTAGAGTGCCAGCAGGTCGCCGGCGACGATCTGGGCGTAGAAGGCCTTCGTCGAGGCGACCGACATCTCGACGTCGCGGCCGCTGCTCGTGAACAGCACGCCGTCGGACTTGAAGACCAGGTCGGAGTTGCGCCGGTTGACGATCGAAACGACGCGCGCGCCACGCTGGCGCACGATGTCGACGGTGCGGTTCGTGTCGGTCGTGGTGCCCGACTGGCTGACGGGCACGACGAGGCAGTCGCGCATGTCGGGCGCCGCGAGGTGGCCCGAGAGTTCGGTGGCCTTCACCGCCTCGACGGCGACCGTGCGCGCCGGCACGAGTTGCTTGAGGTAGTTCGCGGCACCCCAGGCCGCGATGGCCGCGGTGCCCTGCCCGATGAAGTAGATGCGCCGGATGTCGCCCCGGCGGAGTGCCTGGAGCAGGTCGGCGGGCACGGCGGACTCGTCGAGGTTGAAGGCGTAGCCGCCGGGCAGCGCCTCGTCCAGTTCGAAGCGGTAGGCGAGCGTGTTGCGCACCGAGGCCACGGACTCGTGGATTTCCTTGAGAAAGAAGTGCGGATAGGCCCCGATGTGGATGTCGCGGGTCGTAATCTGCGCACGCTGCACCGGGAGCGCCGGCAGCGCCTCGCCGTCGAAACTGAAGCCGCGCACGGCCCGGGGCGTGCCGATGTCGGCCGCGCTGAGTTCGAGGAGTTGGCCGCGGGTCGTCGGGTCGCCCGGCACGCGCTCGCGCTCGCCGTCGAGTTTCAGGTATTGCGCCGTGGCCTCGACGACCCCGTAGAGTTCGGAGGCGTAGACGAGCGCGTCGTCGCGCAAGCCGACGTACAGCGACTGGCCGCTGCCGCCGATGCCGAGCAGCACCCGCCCGGGCTCGGCGACGTGCTGCAGCGCGATGGCGAACGAGCCGCGCAATTCGAGCAGCGTGCGGCGAAAGGCCTCGCGCAGGTTGCCGCCGAGCTCCCGGCGCCGTTCCTCGACGAGCAGGGGCACGATCTTGGCGTCGGTCGTGACTCCCGCGTCGGGGCGCCGCCCGGTGCGGCGCGCGTAGGCTTCGAGGAGTTCGGGGTAGTTGTCGACGTCGCCGTTGACCACGACGAGCAGCCCGGTTTCGGCGGCGGGGTCGCCCTCGGTGTCGTCGCCCTGGGGGTGCGCGTTGGGCACGTTGATGATGCCGTTCGAGGCCCAGCGGGTGTGACCGAGCACCGAGACGCGCACGCCGGGCTGCTGGAGCGCGATTCGCAACAGCCGGTCGGCCCGCACGGCCTCGCGCACGTCGCGCACGTTCTGGCCCATGGCCCCGATTTCGGCCGCCACCTTGTACACAAAGGCCAGCGTGGGGGCTTCGGCGACGCCCCGCCGCGCTCCGAGGATGGAGCCGTGGAGCGCGCCGGGCAGGGCCTCGCGACGCGCGAATTCGGGCGCGAGGCCGGCCTCGCCAAACGCCGCCCGGAGCGCCAGGAGAGCCGCCCCGCTCGGCAAGGTCACGAAAAGTGCGACCCCGGCCGAGTCGCGGCCGCGAATCTCGAGCCGGTCGATGTTGCGCAGCGCGTATTCGAGCGGCCAGAGCCCCCGGACGAGTTCGCGCTGGGCCGACGTCCAGGGGGTCGCCACGAGGGCGGCCAGTTGCCGGCCGGCCCCGAGCAGGTCTTCGTCGAGCCGCCAGCGCAGGTCGCGGCACTGCTGTTCGATCCGGTTGCAGCGTTCGAGTGTCGTGAGCCCGAGTCCGCGCTCGGCGCGCACGGCCTCGCTGGCCGTGCGCACGGCATCGAGGGCGGCGCCGAGCGGAGCGAGCGCCGCGCCGAGTTGGGGGTCGCAGCCGAGCGCGAACGTCGTCTCGAATCCGACCATACGGTCGATGCGGTCGCCGAGGCCGAGAAGCGCCGTCTCGAGCTCGGCGAGCTCGGGCGCCGGGCGCGCGGCATCGGCGAGCAGCCGTTCGGCCAGCGCACTCGCCTCAGCCAACGGGTCGGCCACGGCCCCGGCGGGGGGGCGTGGCCCAAGCAGGACGCCGACGATGCCGCACATGCAAGCCTCCGAAACGCGGCCCGAGCCGGCGATATGCGCGGGGCCGGCGGCCGCTCGTGCCCCGTATGATAGCGCGCAGGGCGCGCGTTGCACGGTCCGCGTGCTCCGCGCCGCAGCGGCCGCAGGAACCCGCTCTTGCCGACGCCGCGGCGCCGCAGGGCGCCTTCCCTTCGGCGAGCCGCCGTGCTAGTCTGGGGGCCCGATTTTCGCGGCGCAGGCCGCCCCACGGGGGCGCGCAACCGGCTCGCAGGCTGAGGCTGAGCGCGGGCGCGGCCCAGAAGGGTTCCCGGTGTCGGACGACGTCTGGAATACCGACCGGCTCATCCCGTTCGGACCGTACTTCCTCGCCGGCAGGCTCGCCTCCGGGGGCATGGGCGAAATCTTCCTTGCGAAGCAGAAGGGCGCCGCCGGCTTCGAGAAACACGTCGTCATCAAGAAAATCCTGCCGCATCTCTGCCGCGACAAAGAATTCGTCACGCGCCTTATCGACGAAGGTCGACTGCTCGTCCAGCTGAACCACGGCAACATCGTGCCCGTCATCGACCTCGGGGTCGTCGAGGGCGAGTACTACCTGGCAATGGAGTACGTGCACGGCGCCGACCTGCGGGGCCTGCTGCGCCGTGCCGCGCAGGCCCAAGAACGGCTGCCGGTCGGACTGGCCGTCTTCGTGCTGGCCGAGGTCGCCAAAGGGCTCGCCTATGCGCACAGCCGCACCGACGAGCGCGGCGAACCGCTCGGCATCATCCATCGCGACGTGAGCCCTTCCAACATCATGATTTCGCGCGATGGGGCCGTGAAGATCCTCGACTTCGGTATCGCCAAGGCGCGCGACCGGCTGTCGCACTCGGTGACGGGCAGCCTGCACGGCAAGTTCCTCTACATGTCGCCCGAGCAGGCGCGCGGCGACGCGCTCGATGGGCGCAGCGACCTCTTCTCGCTCGGCGTCATCGGCTACGAGATGGTGACGGGCATCCGGCCGTTCGACGCCGACACCGACATGCAGGTGCTCGAACGCGTCAAGCACCACACCCCGGCGGCCCCACGCGAGACGAACCCCGACATCGCCCCGGCGCTCGAAGCCGTGCTGTTGCGCTGCCTCGAAAAGGACCGCGAGCGCCGCTTCGCCACGGCCGACGAACTCGTGCGGGCGCTCAACGGCTACCTCTACAGCACCGACCAGCCCGTCGGCGAAGCCGACCTCGCACGCTGGGCACAACGTTTCATCAGCCGGGCGCCCGTGTTGCCCAAGCCGCGCAGCCTCGACGAGGCCCTGCGCCGCGAAGTCGAACAGCAGTTCGGCCCCACGCCGGCGGGCACGGCCACGCGCGACCCGCGACGCGTCACCGCGCCGCCCGACGTGCCGCGGGAGCCAGGCGAACTCTCCAACGTGCCCCGGCACACGGCCACGGCCACCGCCACCGCCACGGCGAGTCGGCCCATGCTCGCCTTCTTCATGGTGGTGGGCCTGGCCGTGCTCGGGGTGCTGGTGTTCAACATTCTGTACGTCCTCGGATACTTCGACGACCAGCGGGCGGCGCCGGCACTGCCGGCGGCGGCGCTGGGGGCGGCGCCGGCCCGGCCCGCGCGCGACGCGGCCGACC
>CAYRCM010000245.1:0-7968 GCA_964422715.1 uncultured Myxococcales bacterium
GTTGCCGCAGCACTCGCCGCAGTCGGCCGGGCACGCATCGCAGGTTTCGCCGAAGCCGGTGTCGCACACGGTGTTGCCGCAGCAGTCGCCGCAGTCGGCCGGGCACGAGTCGCAGGTCTCGCCGTAGCCGAGGTCGCACGTGGCATTGCCGCAACAGTCGCCGCAGTCGGCGGGGCAGCTGTCGCAGGTCTCGGCGCCGTTGCAGTTCGCATCGGCGCAGTACGACAGATCCATCGCATCGGCCCAGCGCAGCGCGTGCTCGTAGAGGCCCGGGTCGTTGAAGTGGATGCCGTCGTGGCGCCACGCGCTGCCGATGAGGTCGTCGGTGTAGGCGCCCTCGAAGGTGAACGGGTCGGCGTCGATGACCTGCTGCTGCGCGTCGAGGATGCGCGCCACGGAACCATTCGTGGGCGTGTACGACGCCAGCGCGATACCCCAAGGCACGTTGGACCCGGCGTCGACGCGCGACTGCGCGATGAGCGCCTCGAGGTAGGCCCGGTAGGTGGCCGTGGACATGCCGTTGTTGTTGTCGGTCTCGCCCTGGTGCCACAGGATGGCGCGGCAGCCATTCGGCCCGAGGAACTGGAGCGCGGGCAGCAGTCGCGTGAAGTAGAAGCTCGACGGGTTGGCCGGATCCCATTGCTGCACGGACGAGCCGCCGTAGCCGACGGAGATGAAGCCGATGGGGATGTCGTAGCGCCCCGTCAGGATGTCGCCGAGGTCGGGCCACGGCGAGCCGTTGGTGTTGGTGGCGATGGGCTGTGGGTCGGCCGCCAGCCGCCAGTAGGTGACGAGGTCGTGGGCCAACACGCGTTCGTCGGCCGGTGTTTGGCGCGGATAGCCGCTGTTGGCCGAGTTCGACTGGCCGCAGGTGATGAAGAGGTCGCCGACGCCGACCCGCGGCACCGTCACGCTGCCGCGCAGCGTCTCGCCGACGTAGGCGCGCACCTCGATGTCGTACCAGCCGGCCGTCAAGGTGAGCGTGCCGCCGAACGTGCTGAGGCCGGGGAGATCGTCGAGGATCTGCCAATCGGTGGCGACGCCGCCGTAGCCCGCGCGCGGCGTGGCGCGCACTTCAAACGACGTGGGTTCGCCATTGTGCGTGCCGGAAACGGCGACGACCGCCGCGTTGCCCGCGTCGCGCTGCACGATGGTGCGCTCCCGCGGGGCGGTGACCGCGAAGGCGGCCGGCGGGCCCAACTTCACGTACACGTCGAGCAGCCGGAACATGTACTGGTCGGCGTTGTTCGCGAACGTCCAATCGGGCTCGCCGGTCGGCGCCGTGCCGATGCCGATGGAGCTCGTGCCCTCCTGGCTCCAGCGGTTGTAGCCGAACAGCACCTCGTTTTCGTCGTGGTTGTGCACCTGCATGGAGCCGTGGCAGGGGTCGGGGTACGTGTAGCGGATGGTGTCGCCGGTGTCGAACAGCGTCTCGCTGGCGTTCGGCACCCCCACCGCGTTCGGCTGCGAGTAGCAGTTGGGCCAGAACTCGATGTTGCCGCTCGCCACGAACTCGCCGTTCGTGATGCCCGCGGCGTTCGAGACGACGTGCAGGTTGCTGACGTCCTGCTGGAAGATGGCGCTCGTCGCGACGACCGGCACGCCCAACTTGGTGGGATCTTGGCTGAAGGCGTCCATGGACACCCAGACGTACTCGCTCGCCTGGCTCGGCTTCTGCAACTCGACGTAGTAGGCCACGCGTTCGATGGTCTGACCCGTGACGGAACCCGCGTTGTCGACGGTGTACGGCACGCCGGTGCTGTTGAAGTTGTGCGCATTCGTCGGCACGGGCAGCCGGTAGAGCAACTGGTAGTCGGCGGCCTCGGGCGGCAGGTTGACGGCGCGTTCGCGCACGAGCACCTGGAGCCGGCGCGTCCTGAACGACCCGGCGTTGTTCGCGAACGTCCAGTCGGGCTGACCGGTCGACTGATTGCCGATGCCGACCGAGTTCGCGCCGGCCTGCATGAAGCGGTTGTAGGCCAGGATGGTCTGCGCGGCGCCGTAGTTGTGCACTTGCATGGAGCCGTGGCAGTCGACCGGCGAGGTCGTGGGGTCGTCGCCGAAGTCGTAGACCGTTTCTGACGCCCCCGGGATGCCCGCGACGTTGGCCTGGCCGTAGCAGTTCGTCCAGAACTCGATGTTGCCCGTGGCCGCGCCCGTGACCGGCGTCACCTTGCTCGGGACGTTCGTGAACACGTTGAGGTTCGTGACCCGCGTCTGGAAGATCTGCTGAATCTGCGGCGCCGGAACCCCGATGAGGCGCGCGTCGCCGGAAAACGCGTCCATGGACGCATAGGCCCACTCGATGGTGCCGCCGTTCGTCTCCAACTCGAGGTAGTACGCGATGCGGTCGTAGGAGCCGACCGTGTCCGAGTTGTCGATGCTGTAGGGCACGCCGTACGGGAAGCCGCGGCCCTCGTACGGAATTTCGAGGTCGTAGACCAGCGTGTAGTCTTCGGTCTCGGCGACGCGGTCGAACACGTCGGCGCGCTTCGACACGAAGACGTACAGGTTCTTCACGACGAACTGGTCGGCGTTGTAGTTGAACGTCCAGTCGGGGTGCCCGCTCGGCGCCGCCCCGATGCCGACCGAATCGACGCCGATGCGGCCCCAGCGGTTGTAGGCGAACACGACCTCGCTCATCGAGTGGTTGTGCACCTGCATGGAGCCGTGGCCGGCCACCGGGGTCGGCTCGGTGGGCTGGTCGCCCCAGTCGTAGACGGTGTCGGACGCGTTCGGCACGCCGGCCGCGTTCAACTCGCCGTAGGCGTTCGGCCAGAACTCGAGGTTGCCGCCGTCGACGAATTCGCCGGGGGTGACAGACGCGACGTTGCTGTCGACGTAGAGATTCGTGACGTCCTGCTGGAAGTACGCGCCGGACTGTACGACGGGGACCCCCGTCTTCGCCGCGTCGGTGGTGAAGGCGTCCATCGACACCCAGACCCACTGCGGGGTTTCGCCGGGCCGTTCGAGTTCGAGGTAGTAGGCCACGCGGGCAAACGGGTGCTGGATGGAGGCCGCGCGGTCGATGAGGTAGGGCACGCTCGACGCGTTGAAGTTGTTGGCCTCGTTCGGGATGTTGAGCAGATACACGAGTTCGTAGTCGTCGGCCTCGGCCGGCACGTTGAGCGGGCGCTCGCGCACGAGCACCTGAATGCGTTTCACGACGAAATCGTTGGCGTTCTGCTCGAAGGTCCAGTCGGGATGCGTGCCGGCGTTGTTGCCGAGCCCGAGCTCGCTTTCGCTGGCGTGCGAGAAACGGTTGTAGGCAAACAGCGTGTGCGCGTTGCCCGTGGCATGGTTGTGGATCTGCATGGAGCCGTGGCAGTCGGGCCGAGCCGGGTCGGGGCTGTCGCCGACGTCGTAGGTCGTCTCGCTGGCGTTCGGCACCGCGTAGGCGTTGGCCGGCGCATAGCAGTTGGACCAGAACTCGATGTTGCCGTCGGCGGAGCCCGTGACGGGCGTCACCTTGGTCGGCACGTTCGTGGACACGTCCATGTCGGCGAGATTCTGCGCGAAGAAGCCCTGGTTCGGACCGAGCGGGACGCCGATCTTGCGCACATCGTTCGTGAACGCGCGCGCCGAGACGAACACCCATTCGGGCTGGCCGCTCGGCAGCTGCAATTCCATGTAGTAGGCGATGCGGTCGAAGGGACTGAGGATCTGCTTCGTGCGGTCGAGCGTGTACGGCACGCCCGCCGTGTAGCCACCGCTGTTCGGGATGTCGAAGTCGTAGACGAGCGAGTAGCCGCTCGCCGCGGCGACGTTGTCGAACACGTCGGGGCGCTTCGTGACGTAGACCTGCAAGGTCTTGATGAAGTAGTTGCCGGCGTTGTTCGCGAACGTCCAGTCGGGGTGGTCGCAGGTGCCGCTCGGGCAGTTGCCGATGCCGAGCGAGCTCGGGCCGTCCTGGCTCCAGCGGTTGAAGGCGAAGACGACCTGATTCAGGTCATGGTTGTGCACCTGCATGGAGCCGTGGCAACCGACCGGGTACGTCTCGGACGGCGTGTCGCCCGTGTCGAAGACCGTGTCGGAGGCGTTGGGCACACCGGCGCCGTTCGGCTGCGAGTAGCAGTTGGCCCAGAACTCGAGGTTGCCGCCCGTCGGAAAGTCGCCGCTCGTCACACTCGGGTGGTTCGAGACGACGTGCAAGTTCGTGACGTTCTGCTGCCAGAAGGCCCCCGTGGGCACCGTCGGGACGCCGATGCGGCCCGCGTTGGCGGTGAACGCGTCCATGGAGGCCCAGACCCAGCGCGACGGGCCGCCAACCTGCTGGAGTTCCATGAAGTAGGCGACGCGCTCGAAGGCGTGGCTCACCTGCGCCGCGCGGTTGAGGCTGTAGGGCACGCCGTTCGTGTTCATGTTGGCCGTGGTCGACGGGATGGGCAGTTCGTAGACGAGTTCGTAGTCGCCGGCCTCGGGCACCATCGCGAGCCACGAACCGGTGCGCCGCACGAGAATCTGCATGCGTTTCGTGGTGTAGGTGTCGGCGTTGTAAACGAAGGTCCAGTCGGGATGGGTGCCCGACGTGGCATTGCCGATGCCGAGCGAGTCGATGCCGGCCTGCGCCCAGCGGTTGTACGCGAACACCGTCTGGCCGAACGCGTAGTTGTGGATCTGCATGCTGCCGTGGCCGTTCGTCGGCACGCTGCTGCTCGGGATGTCGCCGAAGTCGAAGGTGGTCTCGGACGCCCCGGGGACCCCGATGGCGTTGGCGTACGAATACGAGTTCGGCCAGAACTCGATGCTGCCGGCCGTCGAGCCGATGACGGGCGTCACCTTGGTCGGCACGTTCGTGAACACGTTCATGTTGGTCAGGAAGCGTTGATGGATGGCACCCGCGGCCGCGGTGGGCACGCCAATCTTCGAGACGTCGCGCGTGAACGCGTCGGCCGACACGTACACCCATTCGAGGTTGCCGCCGGACGATTGCAGTTCGAGGTAGTACGCGATGCGGTCGAAGGCCCCGGCAAAAGAGCCCGCCTTGTTGACGGTGTACGGCACGCCGCTCGGGAAGGCGTTGGCCTCGTTCGGGATGTTGAGGTCGTAGATGAGCGTGTAGTCGCCCGCCTCGGCGACATTGCTGAACGCGTCGGCCGCCGCCCGACTGGGCAGAGCGAGGCTCGCCACCGCCGCCGCGAACCCGGCCGTTGCCCAAACCAATTGGAAACGCTTCATGTTTTCCCCCGTCGTACGCCCTCGCGGGCGTGGCGTTGCGCCGTTGCAATGCCCGCGAAGCTACCCGGGGCGGGGGCCGTGCGTCAACGGCGAAAGCGAGGCGGGGGACAAAATCGGGGAGCAGGGGAGCGCAGGCGGGCTCAGGGCACGGCGTACTCGCAGGTGCCGTACGTGTCGAAGCACTGGCCGTTGACGCAGATGCCGCCGCCGCAGTCGACGTCATACGTGCACAGCATGCGCGTGCAGGTCGCCGGGGCGAAGTCGCCGACGCACGCGAAGAGCGCGGGGCAGTCGCCGCCCGTTTCGCACGGGATGGGGCCGCAGTGGCCGTCGGTGCAGGTTTCGCCCGCATCGCAGTCGGCCGGGCTCAGGCAAGCCGGGATGCACGCGCGATAGGGGGCACACACGCAGCCTTCGAAGACGTACTCGCACACGAGCGGCACTTCGCCGTCGGTGCAATCTTCGTCGCTCGCGCACTGGTCGGGTTCTTCGAAGCAGATGCCGCACGGCCGGTACGAGCCGGGTTCGGCGCAGTAGGCGCCGTTCTGGCAGTCGTCGCCGTTGTGGCACATGCCGTCGGGCGGCGGACATTCCGGAATCATGCAGGCGTCGGTGGCGTAGCAGCCCCACTGGCCCCCGCCCATGCACTCGCAGACGATCGACGGATAGCACTGCCCGCAGCAGCATTCCTCGCCGTACTCGCAATGCTGCATGCCCTCACAGGCGAGCCCGATCGGTGGCTCGGCCGGGCAGTCGCAGGCCGGGTCGGGAGCGATCTCGCGCCACGACCAGAGCCCGTCGAAGCAGAAAATCTGCGCGCAGAACTGGCAGTGGTCGGGGCAGTCGCCGCAGACCTGGCCCTCGACGACGCACGCCTCGCCCACGGCCGCCATGATGTCGGCCGGGCACTCGCAGGCCGGGTCGGGGAACGCTTCGAGCCAGTGCCACGTGCCGGCCTCGCAGAACAGCACGTTGCAGAACTGGCAGGGGTCGCTGCATTCGCCGCCGCAACGCTGGCCCTCGACAGAACACGGCGTGCCGTCGGCCTCCATGAAATCGGCCGGGCATTCGTCGCATTCGGGGCCGGGGATCGCTTCGGTCCACGCCCAGAAACCATTCTGGCACGTGAGCAGGCTGCAATACGTGCACGGGTCGCTGCAGTCGCCGCAAACCTGGCCCTCGTTGAGGCACGGGCTGCCGGAGGCCGCCCAGTGATCGGCGGGGCACTCGTCGCATTCGGGGCTCGGCACGGCCTCGGTGTAGGCCCAGAGGCCGTCCTGGCAGGTGAGATAGGCGCAGCCGAGGCACGGGTCGGAACACTCGGCGCACACCTGGCCGTCGGTCACGCAGGGCGTACGGTCGGCGGCCATGTAGTCCCCGGGACACTCTTCGCATTCGGGGCCGGGGATGGCTTCGGCCCAGGCCCAGAAACCGTCCTGGCAGGTGAGCAGGCTGCAATACGTACACGGGTCGCTGCAGTCGCCGCACACCTGGCCCTCGTTGAGGCACGGGCTGCCCGACGCCGCCATGGGATCGGTCGGGCACTCGCCACCGCAGTTCGGGTCGCCCGGGGTCGTGATGCCGATCCAGACGCCACCGCTGCACAGCCACTGGCGGCAGGACTCGCACGGATCGAGACAGTCGCCGCACAGTTGGCCGTCGACCCCGCACGCCGCGCCCTCGGCCGCGGCCGGGTCGGCCGGGCATTCGCAGTTCGGGTCGGGGAAGGCCTCCATCCAGACCCAGCGGCCGCCCTCGCAGGTGAGCGTGTTGCAGAACTGGCAGGGGTCGGTGCAGTCGCCGCCGCACACCTGACCCTCGATGGCGCAGGGCGTGCCGTCGGCTGTCATGTAGTCGCTCGGGCAGGACGCCGTCGTGTCGGGGTCGGTGACGGTATCGGTCGGCCCCGTGCCGTCGGGCGGATCGATGGTGTCGCCGGGCCCCGTGCCGTCGTTGCCGCCCGTGTCGGCCGCCGTGTCGCCGGCGCCCCCGTCGAAATTCTCGTCGACGTCCATGTCGCACGCCGAAACCACGAAAAGCAGGGCCGCGGTCCCGACCAGGGACCGCCACGCACGCGTCTTCATCGCTGAATCCCCCAGCCCCCCGTTCGCTCGGACCCGCCCTGGGCCCGTCGTGGGAGGCGCCAAACGCCCGCTGGGCGCCGTAAGCGAGATTATCCGGGCGGTGCGGGCGCGGGGCAAGTTCGCCGTGCGCCGCGGGTCGCGAAAGCCGTGCGATCTGAGGTCGTTCGGGGGATTGTGCGGCGACGCGGCGGGGCGCTTCGGGGGACGGACAGGGCTCCTCGGGGGCGAGTCGGGCGGCCGGCACGCTCATGCCGGCCGCACCGGGCCGGAACTCCCCCTACCGCGGCGGGACGCAGCTGCCCGAACCGAGGGCCGTGTAGAAGATGAGTTGCGCGTCGCCCGCCGACACCGTGCCGTCACCATTGCAGTCGGCGGCGCAGAGTTCGGCCGGCGTGGCCTGGTAGGAACCGAGCGCGATGTAGAAAGCCGTCTGCGCGTCGCCGGCCGAGATGCTGCCATCGGCGTTTACGTCGCCCTGCGTCGGCGCCGGGCCCAACACGCACGTGCCGCTCTGGCAGATTTCGGCGCCGTTGCACGGGTCGCTGTCGCCGCACGCCGTGCCGTCGGGCAGCGCATCGAACTGGCAGCCCGAAACCGGGTCGCAGACGTCGCTCGTGCAGGGGTTGCCGTCGTCGCATGCGATGCCGCAGTCGGCCGGACACGTGCCGCAGTGTTCGCCGCGCTCGCTCTCGCACAGCCCGTCGCC
>CAYRCM010000246.1:0-7937 GCA_964422715.1 uncultured Myxococcales bacterium
CCGCTTCCGGCGCGGGCGGGGGCGGCGGCTACCGCACGGCCGGCGGCAATGGCGACGCTTCCACCGACCGCACCATCTGGCTTGGCTCGGGCGGCGGTGGCGGCGGGGCCGGCGTCCAGGAAGCGGGCGGCGGCGGTGGCGGGGCGGGCGGCGGCGCGCTCGCGTTCTACGCCTACCACACGCTGACGCTGACGAGCACCGGCCGGCTGCTCGTCAACGGCGCGGGCGGGGGAGGCGGTGGTCGCGACGACGGTGGCGGCACCACGAGTGCGGCCGGCGGCGGCGGGGCCGGTGGCGGGTTGCTGCTCGAAGCCCGCACGCTCGCCATCCTCGGCACCGGCGTTGGCGCGCTCAGCGCGCGCGGCGGCAGCGGTGACCTTGCCAATGGCGGCACCATCAAACTCTTCTACCAGGCGTTTTCCGGCACGCGGCCCGGCGCGGCCAATGCCGGGCGCGTCTACGACGCCGGTGCCGGCTCGTTTGCCGAGCCCTGAGCGTCGACGCCGGTCCGTGACCCCACGGGGCCGCGCCACCCGACCCAGCACCGCCCCCGCCAACGCTCCTCCGTCCGCTCCAACCGCCCCGCTCCGCGCTTGACCCCGCCCGTGGGCCTGTCGATACTCTCGCCGGCGCGGCCCATGGCCGCGCGTGTCGTTCCTCAGCCACCCCGAGGAGCCCCCATGCTCGTCGTCCACGTCCACGTGCAGGTCAAGCCCGACGCCATCGAGGCGTTTCGCGCCGCCAGCATCGCCAACGCCGCCCAAAGCATCCGCGAGCCGGGCATTGCCCGCTTCGACGTGCTGCAGCAGGCCGATGACCCGACCCGTTTCATCCTCGTCGAGGCCTACCGCACGCCCGACGCTCCGGCGGCCCACAAGGCCACGGCGCACTACGCTACCTGGCGCGACACCGTGGCCCCGCTCATGGCGGTGCCGCGCCGGGCCGAGCGTTTCGAGAACGCCTTCCCGGCCGACGCGGACTTCTGACATGCCGTTCGACTTCGCCACGGCGGGCCGTATCGTCTTTCGCAACGGCGCGGCTGCCGACGTGCCGGCGCTGGCCTGCGCGCTCGGCAAGCGCGTGCTCGTCTGCGCGTCCCGCGAGAGCGCGCCGATCGTCGCCCTGCGGGCCGATCTCGCCGCCGCCGGCGCCTCGAACGAACTCGTCCTGCACCGGGGCGAGCCCACGGTCGACTCCATCGCGCCGGGGCTCGAACTGGCGCGCCAGTTTGCTCCCGAGGTCGTTGTCGCCTGGGGCGGGGGCAGCGTTCTCGACGTGGGCAAGGCGCTCGCGGGCCTCCACGTCCAGCCAGGCGGGCTTTTCGACTACCTTGAAGTCGTCGGCGCCGGGCGGTCGCTCGCCGTCGTGCCGCCGCCGCTCATCGCGGTGCCGACGACGGCCGGCACGGGTTCCGAGGTCTCGAAAAACGCGGTGCTGCGCTCGCCCGCGCACGGCGTCAAGGCGTCCATTCGCAGTCCGTGGCTCATTCCGCGCGTGGCCGTCATCGACCCCGAACTCACGCTCACGCTGCCCCCGGCGGTGACGGCGGCGACGGGACTCGACGCCCTGACGCAGGTCATCGAACCGTTCGTCTCGCGGCGGCACAATGAATTCGTCGACCTGTTCTGCCGCGCCGGCATCGTACGCGCCGCCCAGGCCCTGCCGCGCGCATTCGCCAGGGGCGACGACCTTGCCGCTCGCACCGACCTCTGCTTCGCGAGTGTGTGCGGCGGGCTCGCGCTCGCGAATGCCGGGCTCGGCGCCGTGCACGGGTTCGCGGCCGCCATCGGCGGCCTCGTGGCCGATGCGCCGCACGGGGCGCTCTGCGCGGCGCTGCTCCCAGCCGTCGTCGCCGCCAACATCGCGGCGCTCGTCGCGCGCGAAAGCGATCCGGCGCCGCTCCGGCGCTTTACCGAACTCGCGGCGCTGCTCACGGGGCGCGCCGATGCCGCGCCGGCCGATGCCGTCGCGGTTCTCGAAGCGCTGCGCGCGACGCTCGCCGTGGCGCGCCTCGGCGAACTCGGCGTCGCGCCGGCCATGCACGCCGACATCGTGGCGCGGGCGCAGGCGGCCAGTTCCATGGCGGCCAACCCCATCGCGCTCCAGGCCGCCGAGTTGGCGGCCATTCTGGCCGCGGCCTCGTAGCGGCCGAGCCGCTGAGCGGCTCCACAACGTCGGGGCGAGGCCCGCGGCGTGCTGGTCGTGCAAGTGCGCGGCGCAAGGCCTGAGGTGTTCGGCATGGGGCTTCCCTTCTCCGTTGATTTCTTGCGTCAGAGCGGCCCGGTAGTACTGCTGCTGCGGCACGCTGCGCGCGGCCCCGTGCTCGACCCGCTCGGTGGCACGACGGTGCCCTTGACGCCGGCCGGCATCGCGACGGCCGAACAACTCGGCGCCGCCTACGCCAGCCTCGGCCCGGTGCGGCTCTGGCACTCTCCGGTGTTCCGCTGTCAGCAGACGGCCGAGGCGTTGGCCGCGGGCATCCGCCAGGCCGGAGGCGAGGCCGAGCCGCCGGTCGTGCAGCCGGCGCTCGGTGGGCCGTACCTGCTGCGCCTCCACGAGGCGTTTGCGGCCGCGAGAGCCCTCGGTCCGGCCTTCGTGCGCGCCTGGTTCGACGAGACCCTGGCCGCAGGTCTCCTGAAGCCGCGCCGCGCCGCCGCTCGCGAACAACTGGCCGTGTGTGCCGCCGCCCTCGACGCCGGCCCGTGTGGTCTCGCCGTGCTCATCACCCACGACTGGAATGTGCTGGCCGTGCGCGAAGAATGCTTCGGCCTGCGTCACGAAGACGTGGGCTGGGTCGACTTTCTTGAAGGTGTGGCCGTGCGGCGTGTCGCCGGGGGACTGGCGGTGCAGCACGGCAACTGTGCTGCCGAACTCGCCTTCTGACACCAAGTCGCCTTCCTTCGGATGCCTTTGTTGCCTTCGTCGCTCCCCCCTGCGGCGTACCAGGAGTACGCCTCGGGGGATTGCTCCTCGGCGCCTCGGTAGCCTCTGGAACGCAACTTGGTATGACGGGCTGCGGTCGGTGCATGCCGGCCGAACCGAAGCGCAACACCGCGCCGGTCGAGGGCCAACGGGTCTATTGCGACTCGGTTTCGGCGGGGGGAACGGCGGCGCGCGGCGTTGCGTCGGGCGGGGCCCGCAGTTCGCTCGGTGCGGGGGTCTCGGGCGTCATGCCCAGGCGCTGCAGCAACGCCGGTCCGTGCTCACCGAAGGCCGCAACCGCCGCGCGAATGCGGCCCGGGCCGGCGTCGGCATCGGCTTGACCGTCGCCGTCCCAGTCGTCGTCGTGCAGGATGGCGGCCGTCAGTTCGAGCGCGGCGCTGCGTACCGCCTCAGCGCCCGCTTCGGGAGTGGCCGGCTCTTCTACGAGTTGGACGAGCACATTGAGCGCTTCGCGGCTGTCGCCGAGCCGGTAGCGTCCAAGTGCCAGCGCGTAGCGGGCGCGGTCGCGCCAGGGTCCGGCCGGCAGCAGGAGCGCGCGCGTGTACGACGTGACGGCGCCGCCCATGTCGCCGCGCGCCTCCTTGAGCCGGCCAATGCCGAGCGCGGCCGCGGCGGCGTACGGACCCTCGCGATCGGCCGTCAGCACTTGGCCGTACAGCGCCTCGGCCTCGTTGCCGCGACCGGCCGCCTCGGCCAGCGCTGCCCCGAGCGTGAGGGCCGCCGCGCCGTTCGTCTGGCGCGGGTAGTCGACCTTGAAACGCGCGTACGCCGCCTCGGCCGACCGCAGATCGAGCCGAGGCGGCGGGGGCGGGGTCGCGCCGGCCCGGGCCGCCCGCTCCTTGGCGACGGCCCATGCCTGTTCGTCGGCTGCGAGGCGCTCGAAAGCCAGCCGATAGCGATAGATGCCAAGCCGCAGGCCCAGTTCGGGCAGCGCGAACCGGTCGCGGTCGTCGCGCACGTCGGCGAGTTCGGCCCCGGCCGCCACGTCGGCAGCCCGGGCCAGCTCGCCCATGGCCGCGAGCGCCGTGGCGAGGTCGAGGCGCGCCGCCGGCGGCAGCGCCCCCGCCTCGGCGCGCGGGTCGAGCAGGGTCACGGTGTCACCCGGCCGGCCCTGCCGCAGCCGCACACCGGCCAGCAACTCGACGGCATCGGGGTCGTCGGGCACGCGCTGCAAGTGCGCCTCGATGACGGCCGCCGCCTCGTCGTACCGGCCGGCCGTGGCCAGCACCCAGGCGAGCCCCCGCGTGGCTCCAGGATGGCCCGGCTGGCCGGCGAGCGTCTTGCGGTAGTGCGCCTCGGCCTCGGCGGGCAGATCGGCTTCCCGGGCGAGGTCGCCGAGGGCCGCGCGGGCCTCGGCGTAGTCCGGAAACGCCTGTACGGCCGCGGCGAAGGCCGCCTTGGCGCCGGCCGGGTCGCCGAGCAGCGCGAATGCGAGCCCGCTGTAGTACCCGGCGAGGGCAACGATCTCCGGCCGACCCTGGGCCCGCTTGAACGCGTCGAGCGCGGCCTGCGACTCGCCGTTCTGCAGCAACGACACGCCGTAGAGGAAATGGGCCGACGGCTCCTCGGGGAACTGACGCACGGCCATCTGGCAGGTGAGCAGCGCTTCGCTGCCGGCGGCGTTCAGGACGAGCCCGCGACAGGCCGCCACCACGGGAATGGTGCTCGGTGCCAGCCGAGGCCCGGCGCTTGGTGCCACGTTCTTGGCCGCACCGCTGCACCCGGCGGCCAGCCCGAGGCACACCACCCAGGCCAACACAGGCCGTGGCCGGCCGACGGTCCCGACGGCGGGCGCGTGTCGCCGCGCAGCCGACGCGTTGAAACCGTGTTGGGCCGCCCCTGTCGCCGCGCGCCGCGCCCGCGTTTGCATGCCGCATCTCCTCTGCGCCCCAAGCGGGCGACGGCAACCCATATTGAACAGCTCGGGCCGGCAATACAATGCCGCGCCACGTCGACCGGCGGCCGGCTCGCCGGCCCCTTTGACCGCGCGGGCACTCCCCGACTATCTTGAGCGCACCCCGGTCCGCTGTGGTGCGCGATCGCGGGGGGAGGACCGGCATGCACACTCTGGCTGGACACTGGGCACTCGTCACGGGGGCAAGCAGCGGCATCGGCGCCGACGTCGCACGCGAACTCGCGGCGCGCGGGCTGCATTGCATCCTCGTGGCCCGCCGGCGCGAGCGGCTCGAAGCGCTTGCCTCCGAGCTGAGTGCCCGTCACGGTGTCCAGAGCCGGGTCGAAGTTGCCGACCTGGCTGCCCCGGGGGCGGCCGACGCGCTCGTGGCCCGCCTCGATGCGGCCGAGCTCGCCGTGTCCGTGCTCATCAACAATGCCGGGTTCGGCACCTACGGCCCGTTCGTCGACATGCCCGCGGAGCGGCTCGGCGAAATGCTGCGGCTCAACGTGCTGGCACTTACCGAACTCACGCACCGCCTTGCTCCGCGCATGGTTGCCCGCCGCATGGGCTACATCATGAACGTCGCCTCCATCGGCGGCTACCTGCCCGTGCCGGGCTACGCCGCCTATGCCGCGACCAAGGCGTTTGTGCGCAATTTCACCGAGGCCCTCGACGCAGAACTGGCGGGCACCGGCGTCCATGCCCTCTCCGTGTCGCCCGGCAACACGGCCACGGAGTTCGCCAGCACCGCCGGCACGGTCATGAGCGACTTCGGGCTCAAGACGGCCATGACGTCGGCCACGTGCGCCCGCATCGCCGTGCGCGCCATGCTCCGCGGGCGGCGCAGCGTCGTCACTGGGCGGCTCAACGCGCTCATGATGTGGCTGCTGCGCTTCATGCCGCGCCGCACGCAGGCCGCGGCCGGGCGTCGTTCGATGGCCATGGCCATCCGCAAGTAGGCCGACCCCGCGTTCGGCGCGCCAGGCCCCCCTCGGACCGGTCGCGGGCCGGCAGCGCCGGCCCCCCGGTGTTGCCTCCCCCCCGCTGCGCTCGTAGGATGGTGGCGTTCTCTCGGTGGATTGGGGGGCCGCATGCCTCAGCCGCTTCGAACCTACTGCGCGTCGTGCGATCGACCGCTGCGCATGCCCGACGAGCGTTGTGCCCACTGCGCCGCACCGCGCCCGGCGGCAGGCTGGCCGGTCGACCCCGTCATCGGCGAGCCGCTGGGACTCTACGTGCCGCAGAGCCGACTCGGCAGCGGCCGCTTCGGCACGACCTACGCGGCACTCGGTCGCGACGGCGACGCGCCGCGGGTGCTACGGCTGCTGCACCCCGAACTCGCCAACGACCGCGAACTGCTGGGCCGGCTCACGGGCGTCGGCCACGCCCTGGTCGCCCTGCGCGCGGGTGGAGCGGTCGCCACGCAGGAAGTTGCCCAAGCCGGCACGGCCCACTTCCTCGCGCAAGAGCGGGTCGGCGGCGAGAACCTCGAAGCGCTGCTCCGCAACGGACCGCAGCCGGTGCCGCTTGCGCTCGACATTGCTGCGCAACTCGCCCGCACGATTGAAGTTGCGAGCGGCCTCGGCATCCACCACGGCGATTTGCGTCCCGGCAACGTCCGCGTTGTGCGCGGGGCCTTCCGCGGCGACATCGTGAAGGTGCTCGACTTCGGGCTTTGCCAGATCCTCGGACCGCACGCTTCGCGTCTCGACGGCGGCTTCGTCGCGCGGCCAGGCTACGTGCCGCCCGAGGCCATCGACGACCCGCTCATGACGAGCGAGGCCGGCGACCTCTATGCCCTCGGCGTCGTGCTGTTCCAACTGCTGACCGGCAATCGCCCCCACGGGCCGCTCGGCACCACCCGCGAGGCCATCCGCGCCTTCCTGGTCATGGCCGCCATGGAGCCGCCGCCCCACCTGCCCAACCTCGGGCTTGGACTCTCGACCGGGGCGGCGCTCGATGCGCTCGTCGGTGAGCTGCTGGCACCCAACCCGGCGAAACGGCTTTCGCCGGCACGGGCCGTGGTCGATCGCATCACCCAAGTTGCCCGTGCGGTGCGCGTGCCGCAGGGCTCGGCGGCGCGGCCGGGCCCGGGTCGGGTTGGCGCGCCGATCCCGCCGCCGCGCGCCGAGCGACGCGAGGCGCGGAAGTCCACGCTGGTGGGCGTACCTGCCTTTGGGCCTGGCGCGGTGCTGCCGCCCGCACCCGCCGAGGTGCCGGGCGCCGGAATCGCGCCGTCGCGCGCGGCGCCCGCGACGGCGTCCGCAACGCCCGAAGCGCTGCGGGCGCTCCCCGAAGTACCGCCGTCGCCGGCAGCGGAGCCGCGGGCGCTCCCCGAGGCGCTACCGTCGCCGGCAGCGGAGCCGCGGGCGCTCCCCGAAGTACCGCGGGTGCCGGCAGCGGAAGCGCGGGCGCTCCCCGAAGTACCGCCGTCGCCGGCAGCGGAGCCGCGGGCGATCCCCGAGGCGCCGCGAACGGCGGTCGACGGGCTCCCGGCGACGGCAGAGGTCTCGTCGCCGCCAACGAAGGCACTTGGGGATGCGCTGCCGGCTCCGGTCACGCCCGTCGCGCGCAAATCCGGGGCCATTGGCCCGGCGCTGCAGCCGGCCGTGCTCGATGGGGCCGCACCGCCCCCGGCGGAGCCCGCGCCCGCGGGAGTCGCCGAGGCGCCGCGCCCGAAACGCCGTGCGCTGCCGCCCCCCATTCCGCCCGACGCCGAGCCGCCCGAGGCCGTCATTCTCGGCAATGACGACGAAGAACGCCGCGAGACTCCTCCACCTGCGGCCCCGCCCGTCGTTTTTCCCGCCGATCAGGTGCCTGAGGTGGTCGCGCACGAGCCCGACCCGCTCTGGGGCGACGTGCCCGAATGGGCGCATCCGACGGCCGCGGCGGTGCCCGAGACCGTCGCGTCGCCACGGCGCCAGACCCTCGTGCGGGCGGTTTCGGTGGCCGGCCTGCTGGCGTTGCTGGTGGTCGTCGTGGTCATCCTGGTCGTGCGCGGCGGCGGCCCGACGGCGCCGACCCCGCCCGCGCCGGCCACCGAGCCGCCGGTCGAGCCGCAGCCCCAGGCGGCGCCCGCGCCCGCGGCGTCCCCGGC
>CAYRCM010000247.1:0-7825 GCA_964422715.1 uncultured Myxococcales bacterium
CGCGGCGGCGACGGCCCCGCGCCGCAGTTCGGCCGTGCCGAGGTCGCCGAGCGCGCGCGCGAGCGCCGGCCGGTCGGCGGTCTGGCGCAGCGCGGCCACGGCGGCCTCGAACGATTGCAGGGCGGCGCCAATGTCGCCGCGTTGCAGCTGTCGCAGACCTTCGCCGTGTGACTTGCGGGCGTCGGTGCGGAGCGCGGCTTCGTTGGCGATGCGGCCCTTCATGCCTTGGGCTCCTACCGCGCCTCCGGAGCCTGGTCAAGCGCCGCGCACCGCCCGTCGGCCCTCCGACGCCTGCGGCCCCGGTCGAACCCCGGCGCCAAGAATTTGGCGCGGACGCGCGGCTCCGTACACTGGTCGCGGAGGAACGACCGATGCGCGTCCGCCCAGCACCGCTGCACCTCGCGGCCCTGGCCCTCGGCATGCTCCTTGCCGCGCCCGCCTGCGGTCCTTTGCCGGCCGACGAGCGGCCGCGCCTCATGACCATGGGCTCGGTGTTCGGGCACCGTCCGGGCTGGGGGCCGGGTACGCCGCGCCCGACCGCGCGGCCCCGCGCTCCCGACGCCGCCGGCGCCGAGCCCCGCGCGGCGAGCGCGGCAGCCCCCGCCGCCGCTCCCGAACCGGCGCCGCCCGCCAACCTGCCGAAGCTCTCGGCCGCGGCCGCCGAGCGGTGCCAGGCGCTGCTGCCGCAGATCGAGGCCGCCGCCACCACCCACGGGCTCGATTCGGCGCTGCTGCTGGCCATGATCCGGGTCGAGAGCAACTTCCGCCCGGACGCGCGCGCTTCGAGCGGCGCGAGCGGGCTGATGCAGGTCATGCCGGCCACGGCGCGCGGCCGCGGCTGTGAGGCTCTCTGGAGCGCCGAGGGGGCGCTCGCCTGCGGCTGCGGCATCCTCGCCGACCTGCTGCGCCGCTTCGATGGCGACGAGCGCTATGCCGTGGCGGCCTACAACGCCGGCGCGGGGGCCGTGCAGGCGGCCTTCGACGATGGCCGCGCCCCGAGCAACGCCCCCTACGTCGAACGCATCCTCGATCTGCGCGACCGCTTCGAGGCGCGCGGCTGTGCGCCCGATTCGTAGCCTACCGGCCGGTTTGTTCAGGGACCGGGGCTCCGGGCGCGGGCGCCGGGGCGGCTGTCGCCTGGGCGTCGGCGAGTTCGGCCGCCCGGTTGCCGCCGCGCCGTTGCCGGACCCGGAAGGCGGCAAGCGCGACGAGCCCGAGCAGGACCGCGAACCAGAGGGTGCAGAACCGAATGATGAGCGTTGCCGCCGTGGCGTCCTCGGCGCGCGGGACGACCGCGAACACCTTCTGCAGCAGACCGACGAGCGTGCCCTCGGTGGCCCCGATGCCGCCCGGCAGCAAGGTCACGGCCCCGGCCAGCGTGGCAAACGCGTACACGAACACGGCCGTGGCGAGGTCGCAGGTGACCCCCGGCAGCGCATTGACGACGAGGTAGAGGCCGGCGGCTTCGCAAAACCAGGCCGCCACGCTCAGCGCCGTGGTCCACAGGAGCGGCCACGGACGCAGCATGGCCGCCATGCTCTCGTACGCGGCGCCCAGCGCGGGGGCGGCCCGGCGCACGAGCGGCAGCCGGGCCAGGCCGCGCAGGAAAGCGCGCGCCAGCCGCGGCGACGACAGGAGCCCCACGAAGGCCGCGGCCAGCGTCGCCGCGACGACCAGCACGTTCAGCCCGTAGTTCCAGGCCACGGCACCGAAGACGGCGAGCGCCATCACCGCCAGGAAGTCGGTGAACCGTTCGGCGACCACGATGGGCGCCGTGCGCGCGAGCGCGACCCCGTAGGCCTCTTTCAGCAGCACGCTTTTCAGCGCCTCGCCGAGTTTCCCCGGGGTGACGGTCAGCGCGAAGCCGCTGCCGAAGATCAGCAGACTCGGCCAGGGGCGCAGGCGCAACCCGAGGCAGCGCAGGTAGCCCTGCCATTTGAAAAAGCGCAGCCCGTAGTTGCCGAGCGAGAGCAGCAGGACCGGCGGCAGCACGGCCCAATCGAAGGCCCCGAGGCTGCGGCCGAGACCGGCTGCATCGCCGTAGAGCATGAGCCCCAGCAGCACGAGCAGGCCGAGCAGGGCCGTGCCGACGAGCGAGCGCCCGAGCGATTTCACGCGCAATCTCCGGCATCGGCGAGCAGCGGGCCGAGCCCCGTCACCGCGCGCTCGGCGTCGGGGGTGGCCGCGCGCCACTCGGCCAGCAGTTCGGCGACGGTGCGCTGCAACTCCGGATGCCGCCAGGTGGGCCAGACGTCGGCCAAGGGGACGAGCACGAAGCCGCGGCCGCACAGTTCCGGGTGCGGCACGCGCAGCCCGGCGCCGCGGAGCACCCGGCTGCCGAAGGCGAGCAGGTCGAGGTCGAGCGTGCGCGGACCCCAGCGTTCGAGGCGTTGCCGGCCGTGGCGGTCTTCGAGGGCCTTGAGCGCCGCCAGCAGGTCGGCAGGCTCGAGCGCCGTCGTGCCGACGAGCGCGGCGTTGAGGAAGGGCGGCTGATCCTGAGGTCCGACCGGCGCCGTGCGATAGACCGCCGACACGCGGGTGTGCTGCACGATGCCCTCGCGAGACAGCGCGCGCACCGCCGCGCGGAGCGTGTCGAGACTCGGCCCGAGGTTGGAGCCGAGGCCGATTGCCACCTCTTCCATCGTGTCTCCTGGCCGCGGCGGGGCGCATTGGGGCGAGCGGCAGGCGCGCGCCCGGGGCGTTGACAGGGCCCGGCCGGCGCTGCAACACTCGGCCCGTTTCGGGCGCCCCGGGGCGGCGGCGAAGGTCGCCGGCCCCGTCCCGCGCCGCCCCAAACCTCCCGGCGTCGCTCCGCCGGACGGGACAACCATGCGACCCGCAAGGCTTCGCCGACTGGGGTCGAACGCTGCGCTGACCGCTGCGCTCGGCCTATCTATCCTCGCGTTTGCAGCCTGTCAACGCGCGCCCTGCGCCACCCCGGCCGCCGAATCGGCCGACCAATGCCAGATCGCCGCGCCGGCTCCCGCCCCGGGTGCAGCGGCGGGCACGGCGGCCGCCACCACTCCGCCGGCGCCCATTCCCGGTCTCTCCTTCGATGGGCTCAGCCCGGCCCAGCAGAGCCAGGTCGTCGCCATTCTCGCGGCCCAGTTCTGCCCCTGCGGCAAGGCCCAGAGCTTCGAAGACACGCTGCGCCACAACGCGGCCGACTGCCCGCTGGCCCTGCCGCTCGCGCGCAAGGTCGTCGAGCGCGTGCGCGGCGGCGCCGCCCAGGTCGACATCGTGCGCGAACTCACCGCCGAGCTGCAGCGCCTCAACAACCGGCCGCGTTTCACCCTCGACAACCGACCGGCGCTCGGGCCCCTGCCGGCGGTGGTCGAGGTCGTGGCGTTCTCCGATTTCGCCTGTCCGTTTTGCGCCGCGGCGGCGTTCGATGCCGAAAAACTCGTGCGCAAACACGGCGCTACCCTGTTCTTCAAGTTCACGCCCATCGAGACGCACCCCTTTTCGCTCGAGGCCGCCCGCGCCGCGCTTGCCGCCCACCGCCAGGGCAAGTTCTGGGCTATGCACGACGCGCTCTTCGCGTTCAAGGCCGACCTCACCGCCGACCGCATCCAAGCCGCCGCCGCCACGGCCGGGCTCGACCTCGCACGCTTCGCCAAGGATCGCGACGACCCGGCCGCGGCCGAATGGCTGCGCCAGGACGATGCCGACGCCGACCGTGGCCGCGTCGAAGGCACGCCCACGTTCTTCGTTGGCGGCTATCCGGTGCCCTTCGAGGAACTCGACGACGCCATCGCGCGCGCGAAGGCCGAAGCCCGCACCCCCTGACGAACCGGGTCGGCCCGCCCCGGCTTTCCGCGCGTCCACCGCTTGCAGTGGCGCACCGCTCCGGCTAACCTGCCGCCCCCGGAAACCCGGGCCGGGGCGTCGCGCCCGCCCGCACAAGGAGAATTGGGGATGAATTTCAAGGTTGCCGACCTCGCCCTGGCCGACCTCGGCCGCAAGCGGATTGCCTGGGCCGAATCGCGCATGCCCGTGCTCGCGGCTCTGCGCCAGCAGTACGAGACCACGAAGCCGCTCGCCGGCATGCGCATCGCCGGCTGTTTGCACGTGACCAAGGAAACCGCCGTGTTGGTCCGCCTGTTGCGGGCGACCGGGGCCGAAGTCAGTTGGTCGGGCTGCAATCCGCTGTCGACGCAGGACGACGTGGCTGCCGCCCTCGCCGATGAGGGGACGAGCATCTACGCCTGGCATGGCATGAGCGTCAGCGAGTTCTATTGGGCCATCGAGAAGACCCTCGAATTCCGGCCCACGCTCACCCTCGACGACGGCGCCGACCTCATCTTCACCGTGCACAACAAGCACCCCGAACTCTGGGCGGGCGTCCTCGGCGGCACCGAGGAAACGACGACCGGCGTCCACCGGCTGCGCGCCATGGGCGAAGCCGGCGCGTTGCGCTATCCCGTCGTGGCCGTCAACGACATGGAAACGAAGTGGGACTTCGACAACGTGTACGGCACCGGCCAGTCGAGCATCGACGGCATCCTGCGCGCAACGAGCATCCTGCTCGCGGGCAAGGTGTTCGTCGTGGCCGGCTACGGGCACTGCGGGCGCGGCACGGCGATGCGCGCCCGCGGCATGGGCGCCCGCGTCGTCGTCACCGAGGTTGACCCCATCCAGGCGCTCAAGGCCGTACTCGACGGCTTCCAGGTCTTGCCCATGGACGAGGCGGCCCAGGTCGGCGACATCTTCATCACCGCTACGGGCATGAAGGACATCCTTGTCCGCCGGCACTTCGAAGTTCTCAAAGACGGCGCCGTCGTGTGCAACACCGGGCACTACGACTGCGAGATCAACCTCGTGCAACTGCGCGAACTCGCACAGAGCGTCGAGCAGGTGCGTCCCAACAACGAGGCCTATCGGCTGAAGAACGGACGCACGGTGTACGTGCTGGCCCAGGGACGACTCGTCAACCTGGCCGCGGCCGAAGGACACCCGTCCGAGGTCATGGACATGAGTTTCGCGAACCAGTTCCTGGCGTTGAAGTTCCTCAAAGAGCACGCCACGGGGCTCGCGAAACGCGTCCACGATCTCCCCGCGAGCCAAGACCAGGAAATCGCCCGGCTCAAGCTTGCCACCCTCGGCATTCGCGTCGACGCGCTCACGCCCGAGCAGCTCGCCTACCGCGACGACTACGCCGCCGGGACCTAGCCCCCACCCGGCCCGCCCCTTCGCTTGATGCCGCCAGGCCGTGTGGCTATGCTCGCCAGAGGTGCCAGCATGGCCCGCGAAAAGGATGGCCGGCATGGGTGCGCGCGTTGCGGTGGTCTCAGTGCTCGGCGTTTTTCTCCTCGCCTGCGGCGGCTCCGACGACGCCGGTCCGGGCCCGGCCGACACGGCCGGCGGCGACTTCGTTCCGCTCGACGCGTGGCCGCCCGCCGACGTCCCGGTGACACCCCCGGCCGACCTCGACGGCCCCGGCCCCGATGTCCCCGCGGCCCCCGACGCGCCGGTCGACCCCGACGCGCCCGCGCCATCCGACGCCGGCGACCCGGCAGCGCTTGCGGCCGAGCCCGACCACGCCTCGTTTCGCGGCGGCGCGGTCATCGTCATCGCCGGCGCGGGACTCGGCGACGTCACCGCCGTGCGTTTCGGCACCGTCGCGGCCGAGCTCGTCGACGTGACCCCGACGGCCCTCACGGTCATCGCTCCGGCCCAGGCGCAGGGCGGGCCCGTGGCCATCGAACTCGTGCGCCCCGGCGGCCTCACGCTGGCCGGCCCGGCGTTTCGCTACGACGGCATTCCGCCGAACGCCCTCCATTTCGTCGCCGAGCCGCCGTTCGCGTTGCCGGCGGCCCCGGCTGAGGCGCCGGCGCTCGTTCTCGCCATGCACCGCGGCACGCTGCGCGCGCCGGCCGTGCTGACGGGCGGGCCGAGCGGACTCGGCGTCTGGCTCGTGGCCGAGGGCGAGGCGCTCACGCCCGTCTGGACCTGGGCGCCGGCCGCCGAAGGCGGGCCCCAGCCGCCCGTCGCGGGCTGCGTGGCCGACTTCGACGGCGACGGCCGCGACGACGTCTGGCTCGCCGCGAGCGACGGCCGGGCCGGCGTGTGGCTGCAGGCGCCGTCCGGCGAACTCCTCCCGCCCACGCTGACGCAGCCCGTGCCGCCGGTCGTGGCCGTGCTGTGCCTGCCCAGCGACGACGGCACCGGCGTCGATGGGGTCGTCGCGAGTGCCGGTGACGCCGGCGCGAGCCCGCAGCTCCTGCGCCTCGCGGGCGGTGCGGCCGCCCCCGCCGGCCAGGCGTTTCCCGCGCTCGACCGCGCCCCGACCGGCCTTGCGGCGGGCGACGTCGACGGCGACGGCGACCTCGATCTCTTCGTCGGCCGGGCGGCGGGCGCGCCCCGGCTGCTCGTCAACGATGGCTTCGGCGTGTTCGGCGACGCGCCGGGCGCGGCCCTGCCGGCCGGTGACGACGCGGTCGGCGTCTTTGCGCTCGGCGACCTCGACGGCGACGCCGCCCCCGACCTCTTCATCGCCAGCCCCGCGGGCCCGCGCATCTGGCTCAACGCGGGCGGCGGCCGTTTCGTCGACCAGTCGCGCCGCCTCGTCGGGCTGCCCGGGGTCGCCGCGACGAGCGTGCGCATGCTCGACCTCGATGCCGACGGGCACCTCGACGTGCTGCTGGGCGCGCCGGAAGTACCGCCGCTCCTGGCCCGCAACGAGGGCACGGGCCGGCTTTTCGACTACAGCGCCACGGCGTTGCCGGGCGGCGCCGCCGCAGTGCCGCTCCGCGACGCGGTGCCCATCGATCTCGATGGCGACGGCGACCTCGATCTCGCGACCGTGCCCGTCGCCGCGCCCGCGCGGCTCTGGCGCAACTGGGACCCGTTTCCGTTCGACGACCCCGACAACGACCAGTTGCCGGCCGGACGCGACAACTGCCCCGACCTCGCCAACCCCGACCAGGCCAATTCCGACGCTGGCGCCTTCGGCTGCACAACGGCCGAACGCTGCCTCGCCGAGACGGGTTGCAGCCTGCACGTCTCGGCGGCCGCGCGCGCCTACCTGCTGTGCCCCACGCCCGTAGCCGCGGCCGACGCCCACGCCGCCTGCCGGGCGCACGGCGGCACGCTGCTCTGGCTCGACACCCCCGACGAACAGGCCCTCGTGGCCGAGTTTGCCCGCGCCCGGGTGTGGCTCGACTTGAGCGACATCGTCACCGAGGGTGTGTTCGTCTCCGCGGGCGGCCTGGCGCCGCCGTTTTCGAGTTGGCGCGCAGGCGAACCGAACGACAGCGGTGGCCTCGAAGACTGCGTCGAACTGTTCGCCGAAGACCCGGCGGCGGCCGGCTGGAACGACCTGCCCTGCACCGAGGCGCGGGCGACGGTCTGCGAGGACGACACGCACCACGAGCCCGTCGACCCGGGCGACGCGTGCGACAACTGCCCCTCGCAGGTCAACCTGTCCCAGAGCGACGGCGACGCCGACGGGGTCGGCGACGCGTGCGACAACTGTCCGTCGGGCCCGAACGCCGACCAGGCCGACCAAGACGGCGACGGGTTCGGCGACGCGTGCGACAAGTGCCCGGCGCAGCCGAACCCTGACCAGGCCGACGGCGACCTCGACGGCCTCGGCGACGCGTGCGACAACTGTCCCGCGACCCCCAATCCCGATCAAGCCGACGGTGACGGCAACGGGGTCGGCGACGCCTGTGAAGGAGCCGTGCCATGAGCCGCGCCGCACCCTGCCGGGCCCTGTCGCTGCGTTGCCGGCCGCGGCAGCGCATCCGGGCGCTGATGCTGCTCGCGGCCCTCGGCTGCGCGGCCTGCGGCGGTGCCGGCGGCGGTGCGCCGGCCGCCGACG
>CAYRCM010000248.1:0-7803 GCA_964422715.1 uncultured Myxococcales bacterium
GGTCGCTGCCCGCCAGCGGATAGAAGCCCAAGGCCGAGAAGATGTAGAAGGCCGACAGCGTCCCGGCATCGTCGTTGCCCGGCAGCCCCTCGACGTCGGTGCGGTAGAGGGTCGCGCGGATCCAGTCGAGCCAATACGCCGTGAGCTCGGGGCGGCCCGCGACCGCAAAGAGGTAGGCCGCGTGGATGTCGGGCTCGTTGCCGAGAGGCGAATGCGTCCCGGCAGAGCCCTGCCTTGCGCATCCGCGGGTCGGCGATGCCGCGGGGGCCGCCCCAGCGCGTCGTGGCCCGTGTCCGTCGCCGGGTATTGGGCAGCCCCGGGATCGCAGGGACCGCCGCACGCCGGAACGTCATGGCCGGCGTGCTCCCGGAAAGCGGGAGGAACTGGCACATCAACCTCCCTCTGGGTGATCGGCCCGCACCCGCCATTCCTCCAACCCACCAACCTTTCTGTTGACAGTAGCCAGGAGGACGTGCTAGACGTGGCAGGTCGTTTTGCGGATTGTCCTCAAAACGCTGTTTGACCCAATATGCCAGTCGAAGAAGGAGAACCGAATGGCCACGAGGCGTATGGCAGTGCTCCTGGCGGCGATCACCGTAGCGGCAGGCACAGTGGCGCAAGCCGACTACATCGAGAAACTCTACGTGCCGGCTTCTCCCCAGGAGACGAACTACTACTGTGGGGTTGCGGTTGTCCAAATGTGGATTGATTGGCTTGAGGGCGATGCACCGTCGCAGGACGAGATAGCTGACGATCAGGATGTAACGTCGACCAACGGCCTAAATGCCCCCGAGATGGAGGACGCACTCGAAGATTACAGCTGGAATAACTTCTCGGACGTCAACTACAGCACCCAGTCGAGCTATGCGGCAAGAATTGTCAGTGAGATCCACGATGACGATAGTCCCGCGGCTGTCATTGCCAACACTCGGCGCCGAAGCGGCTCGACCTCCAGCTGCAGCCACTGGCTGCTGGTGGACGGGTTCCGATTGAGCACCAGTACGTACTCCACTAGTTGGAGCAACCTCAGAGGATTCTACATCAAGGACCCGCTCTATGGTTCTGCGTACACCAACACCTACTACTACATATCTCCATCCAGCTACGTAACCAAAGAAACCTACTTCTCGACATGGGCAAGCCGTTGCCCGTCCAACTACTACTTGGTACAAGACTAGGCTCGGGCATGGCGACCGAAGTTGAGATGCGGCGCGGGCGCAACGAGCTCGGTCGTCGTCGATGGACGGGCCCAGTCTGTTGGGCGATTGCTCTCACCGGTGTCCTGTTTCTGGTCCTCTGGTCCGTGGGCGAGACGAGGGAAGCAAACATCGTGGGCGTTTCCCTGGGGTTCGAGCCGGAGGCCAGCGCGGTGGATTCTGGTTCTGTTGTCTCCGGGAAGAAGCCAGAAGTTCTCCTGACGCGACTGACCGGGGCCCGTGAGGCGGTCGAAACCGGGCAATCTCGTGAACGCCGGGCGGCCGGCAGCAGGTTGCCAGTGCCGGCAGGAGACGTTGAGAAGCCGCGACCGCTTGGTAATGAAAACGCTAGCCCACAAGATGGCATGCCCGTGCTCTCGCGTGTTTCGACTGACAACGCTCAGTCCAAGGCCGCCGAGGAGGCTATGCGGGTGGCCCACACAGAGGCCAAGGCCGCCTACCCTCCGGGCACGTTTGACGTTGATCTTAGCGACGCGGACCCGCGTGGGCCAATCTTGGTGCAGAGCTGGTGTGAGTCGGTACCCGACTACTACATTGTGCCTCTCTTCATGGCCGATGCCCTTGCTGGGCTGGTCGTGCTCAACACCACAGAAAGCGGCGAGCTAACAACGGCATCTATTCATCCATTCGGACCCGCATTCGTGGGGCAGGAAGCGGACACTCTGCACGGCAGGGCAAGGGAAGCCGAGTTCCCACCTGTTTCTCCCGAGCTGGCACTCTCCCTTGCTCAAGCGGAGCTCGGCACCGCAGACGCCGAGAAGGGAGCCATACCAGCGTCGGTGGCGCCCACGTACTACTGTCCAAGCGGTGTCGCGGGGCCGCAAGTCGCCTTCTTGTATACGGTCCACCTCGGACGCGCCACGCTCTATGTGGACGCGCTCTCGGGCGAAATCGTCGATCTGTCTGCATTCGATGACCTTGCGCCTTGACCTTAGGTTACTTGCGATCAGCGGACGCGTCTCATGATGGTCTGTCAGCTGCGGCCGGCCGCGGCATCGGGGCGTGGCCCGTCGGTGGTGGCGTCACCCCGCGGGCCCCAGAGACCCGGTGGAAACGTGCGTCAGCGGCGTGCTTCGCCATCGGCGCCTCCTCGCGGCCCCGCTGGTCGACAGGGCCCCCCGGATGGTAGCGCAGAAGCGACCGGCGGTCCTACGCCCCGGCCGGCGCGCCGCGCCGCCGCATCACGAGCGCGTAGAGGGTCGGCAGCACGAAGAGGGTGAGCAGCGTCGATGTCACGAGCCCGCCCATGACGACGACCGCGAGCGGCTTCTGGATGTCGGCCCCCGAGCCCGTCGCGTAGAGCATGGGCAAATGCCCGATGAAACTCGTGAGCGCCGTCATGAGGAGCGGCCGGAAGCGCAGCGCGGCGCCCACTGCCACCGTTTCGTCGAGCGGCAGTCCGCGCGCGCGCAACTGGCGGAAGAAGGCCACGAGGACCACGCCGTTTTGCACGGCGATGCCGAGGAGCACGATGAAGGCGATGGCCGCCGACACCGAAAGCGGCAGATCGAAGGCCACGAGGGCGAACACCCCGCCGACGAGCGCGAAGGGCAGGTTCAAGAGCACGAGCAGCGCCTGGCCGACGGAGCCGAGCGCCAGCACGAGCAGCCCGCCGATGAGCAGCAGCACCACGGGCACGACGACGGTGAGGGTCGCCATGGCGCGCTCCTGGTTTTCGAACTGGCCGCCGTAGCCGACGACGTAGCCCGCCGGCAGCGCGGCGACGAGCGGGCGCAGCGCCGCCTGGGCCTCGGCCACGAAGCCGCCGAGGTCGCGCTCGCGCACGTTGACCTCGGTCACGACGCGGCGCAGCCCGCTTTCGCGGCTCACCTGGGCCGGCGCCAGGGCGAAGTCGAAGGTCGCGAGTTCACCGAGCGGCACCCGGGCCCCGGCCGGTGTCGGCACGAGCAGGGATTTCAGCGCCGCCACGTTCGCCCGCGCCGGCTCCGCGAAGCGCACGACGACGGCCACGCGGCGCTCGGCTTCGATGAGCGTCGTCGCCTCGGCGCCCGCGACCCCGGCCTCGATGATGACGTTGATGTCGGCCACCCGGATGCCGTGGCGCGCCGCGGCCGCGCGGTCGATGACGATGTCGAGCTGCCGCATGCCGGCCACGGGCTCGACCTTGACGTCGGCCGCACCCTCGATGGCGCGTAGCACCGCGGCGGCGCGGTCCGAGAAGTCTTTCAGCACGCCGAGATCGGGGCCAAAGACCTTCACGGCGAGATCGCCCTTGACCCCCGAGATGAGTTCGTTGACCCGCAGCGCGATGGGTTGCGAAAACGAGAAACGCAGCCCCGGAATGTCGGCGAGTTCGGCCTGCATGGCGGCCACGAGTTCGGCCTTGGTGCGCCCCGTGGGCCAGTCGCGGCGCGGTTTCAGCATGACGATGAGGTCGCTCTGTTCGGGCCCCATGGGGTCTTCCGAGATTTCGGCGCGGCCGGTCTTGCTCACGACCGTCAGGACCTCGGGCAAGGCGCGGAGCCGGCGTTCGAGCACCTGGGCGACCTGCACCGAGCCCGCGAGCGAGGCGTTCGGCAGGCGCACGACGTTGATGGCGAGCGCGCCCTCGTCGAGCACCGGCATGAAGGCCGTGCCGACGAGCGGGACGAGGGCGGCCGCGGCAACGAGGGCCGCCCCCGCGAGGCCGAGGGGGATGGCCGGGCGGCGCACCGCGCGCGCGAGGGAGCGCCCGTAGCCGAGGCGTAGGGCACGGATGAAGCCGAACTCGCGCTCCGGGCGGGCGCGGAGCAGCGTGTCGGCGAGCACCGGGGTCACGGTGAGCGCCACGCCGAGCGAGAGGAGCAGCGCGATGAGCAGCGTGGCCGCGAGCGGCGCGAAGAGTTTGCCTTCGATGCCTTGCAGCGCGAAGAGCGGCACCAGGATGAGCGCGATGATGACCACCGAGAAGCCGACGGGCCGCGCCACCTCGGCCAGGGCCGCCGCGACGACGGGGCGTCTCGCCACCCCCGGGCCGGCCTCGGCGAGGTGGCGGCGCACGTTCTCGACGACGACGATGGAGGCATCGACGACCATGCCCACCGAGAAGGCGAGCCCGCCGAGACTCATGAGGTTGGCCGTGAGCCCGGCCGCACCCATGACGATAAAGCTCGCGAGAAACGTGAGCGGCAGCGAGAAGAGCACGATGAGCGCCGTGCGCAACTCGGCGACGAAGAGGAACAGCACCAGAATCACGAAGATCCCGCCTTCGCCGAGCGCCCAGAGCACGGTGTCGAGGCAGGCTTCGATGAGCGCCGTGCGGTCGTAGAAGACGTCGAGGCGCACGCCGGCCGGCAGCGCCCGCTCGACGTTGGCGAGGGCGGTCTTGACGCGTGCGACGACCTCGGCGGCGTTCTCGCCCTTGAGCATGACGATCATGCCGGCCACGACCTCGCCCTGTCCGTCGCGCGAGACGGCGCCCTGACGCGGGGCGGCGCCGATGACGACGTCGGCCACGTCGCCGACGCGCACCGGCGTGCCGTTGTGGGCCGTGAGGACGACGCCTTCGAGGTCAGGGATGTCGCGGAGCAGCCCGACGCCGCGCAGGTACACCTGTTCGGCACCGCGCACGAGCACGCCGCCGGCGGCATTGGCGTTGCTTTCGGACACGGCCGCGACGACATCGGTCAGGGTGAGCCCGTAGCGCAGCAGTCGCTCGGGTTTCACGAGCACCTGGTACTGCTTGACCTCGCCGCCGAAACTGTTGATTTCGTTGACGCCGCGAAGGGGCCGCAGCAGCGGGGCGACGAGCCAGTCTTGCACGCTGCGCAGTTCCATCGCGCCGAGCGGGTCCTTGCCCGTGCCCGTGAGCGTGTACTGCAGGATCTCGCCGAGCCCGGTCGAGAGCGGCCCGAGTTCGGGTTCGACCCCGGGCGGCAGGGCGGGGCGGGCGAGGCTCAGACGCTCGAAGACGAGTTGGCGCGCGAACGCGCTCTCGACTCCGTCGTCGAAAACCACGACCACTTGAGACAGCCCGGCCTTCGAAAGCGAGCGCACCTGCTGCACCCGCGGCAGGCCACCCATGACCTGCTCGATGGGGTAGCTCACGCGTTCTTCGACGTCGCCGGCGGCGAGACCCGGCGCCTCGGCGAGCACCATGACCTGGGTGTTCGTCACGTCGGGGAAGGCGTCGATGGGCAGGTGGACGAACGCGACGACCCCGCCCATGAGCAGCAAGGCGGTGGCGCCGAGCACGAGGCCGCGGTTCTTGAGGAGGGCTTCGATGAGACGCACGGCGACCTCCGTTCAGTCGGCGCAGCCGGCGCCCATCTGAGCCCGCAGCACGTCGGACTTGAGGAGAAAGGCGCCCTCGGTGACCACGGTCGTGCCGGCTTCGAGCCCGCTCACGACCTCGACGAAGCCGCCCGCGGCGCGGCCGAGCGTCACCGGCCGGCGCACGAAGTCGGCGCCCGCGTGGTGCACGAAGACGAAGCTGCGGCCGGCATCGTCGAGCACGGCGGCTTCCGGCACGCTGACGGCGCCGGCCACGCCGGGCAGGGGGAGCGTCACGTCGGCGAACATGCCGGCCAAGAGCCGCCCGGCGGGGTTCGCGACGACGACGCGCAGTTTCACGGTGCGCGTGGCCTCGTCGAGGGCCGGGCTTACGAGGTCGACGGTGCCGGCGAAACGCTCGCCGGGGTAGGCGTCGACGGCCACGGTGGCCGGCAGCGGGCCGGCGTTCTGGGCGCGGGCGACGGCGGCGAGGTCGCGTTCGTAGACGTCGGCGAAGACGGCGACGGTACTCGCGTCACCGACGGTGAGGAGCGTCTCGGCGGCCTCGGCCACCTCGCCCGGCACGGCGTGCATGCGCAGCACGGTGCCGGCCGCCCCGGCGCGCAGCACGAGCCGGCCGCGGGCCGTGCGCGGCGTGAGGGCGGCGACGTCGGCCGGGGCGAGGCCGAGCCTGAGGAGGGTGCCCCGCGCCGTCTCGGCCCGCAGCGCGGCGGCCTCGGCGGTTTGCAGGGCGGCGCGGTACTCCTTTTCGGACGCCACGGCCTCGGCCCGCAGCGCGCGGAGCCGCTCGAAGGCCCGGCGTTCGAGCCGGGCGAGCCCCGCGGCTTCGAGGTAGGCGGCCTCGGCCTCGCCGAGTGCCACGCTGTCGAGGGCGACGAGCGCCGCGCCGGCCTCGACCCGCTCGCCGACGGCCACGTGGGCCTGCACGATGATGCCGGCGACCGGAGAAGCGACGTGGCTGACCCGGCGTTCGTCGAGGCGCACGTCGCCGGTCAGCGCGAGCGGCACGGCGAGGCGGCGTTTCGTGACCGTGGCCGTCTGCACGAGGCCCTCGGCGAGAAGCCGCGGCGCCACGCGCACGACGCCGACCTCGTAGCGGCATTCGTCGCAGAGATACGCCTGCGGCTCGTGCTCGCAGGGGGTGGCGAACAGCTCGGCGACCGGCCGGTCGAGGTCGCTCGCGGGCTCGGCCTCGGCCGCGCCGCCCGCCCGGGCGGGCTCGGGGTGGGCTTCGGCAGCCGCTTGGGCGGGCTCGGGGTGGGCCTCGGCCGCCGTCGGGGCCCGGCGCGTGCAGCTCGGGGCACTCCAGGTCGCCGCGCAGAGGCCGGTGAGGGCCAAAATCGTCAGGGCGTTCATGGCGTTTCCTCCCCGTGGAGTGCCGCCAGGCGACCGCATTCGCGGTGCGCGGCGGCGCCGGCGGCCAGGGCCTGGAGCCGGGTTTCGAGCAGCGTGCGGCGGGCGTCGATCCAATCGCCGAGGGTCGCCTCGCCGAGGCGGTAGGCGGTTTCGAGGGCCGCCGCGGCGGCCTCGGCGCGTGGCGTGAGCGCGTCGCGCCAGCGGGTCGCCGCTGCGACCGCGGCCGTGCAGGCGGCCTGCGCCTCCTGCAGCGCGGCGGCGAACGCCAGGGCTTCGGCGGCGGCGTCCGCCTCGCTCGCGGCGAGCTCGGCCTCGGCCGCGGCAATGGGCCCGCGCTGGAAATTCCAGAGCGGCAGGTCGACGGCAATGCCAAAGCCGTAGGCGCGCCGGTCGAGTTCGAAGTCGGTGAACGCCGTCAGCGCGAAGCCCGGCACGCGGGCGAGCCGCGCCGCGTCGCGGGCGGCCGAAAGCGCCCGGGTGCGCGCGGCGGCCCGGGCGCGCAGCGGCTCTGGCGCGGCGCCGGCCGGGCGCGGGGCCGCGGCCGCCGGGACGTCGGGCAACTCGGCGAGCGGGGCCGCGACGCGGAGTTCCGGGCCCGCCGGCAGCCCGAGGCGCAGCGCCAGGTCGGCGGCCCGTGCGGCGCGCGCGGCTTCGGCCGCCTCGCGTTCCCCGACGACCCTTTCGTATTCGAGTTCGGCGCGCAGGCCCTCGACGGGGCGTACGTCGCCCGTCGCGACCCGCCGCTCGACGGCGCCGCGCAGCCTTGCCGCCTCGGCGACGAGGGCCTCGGCCGCTTCGAGCCGCGCCTGTTCGTAGGCCAGCGCGAAGAAGGCCCCTCGCAGTTGTTCGACCACGTCGCGCCGCAGGGCCCGGCCCTCGGCCGCGGCGAAGTCGACCTCGGCCGCGGCGGCGGCGCGGCGCGCACCGCGTTCGGCCAGCCAGCCGAGGGGCACCGTCAGGGCGACGGGCCGGTCTTCCTCGGTGGCAATTCCATGGG
>CAYRCM010000249.1:0-4649 GCA_964422715.1 uncultured Myxococcales bacterium
CTGCCTGTCGTTCTTGGCCTTTTGTCTGGCGTGTTCTAGGGGACCGCAAAGTCGGCCCGGCGGGCGCCTGCCTGCCCGCCTGCTGCTCGGCGGCCGCGCCCGACCTGTGCCTGCGGCGCCGATTGCGAGGAGGCGGGCCTGGTGCTAACCTCGCTCAGCATGGCGTGTAGACGGTCGTGGGCCAGCGGAACCTCTCGACCACGGAGTTCGCGCCCCGCCCCCGGGCCTCGGAGCGCTCGGCGAGGAGGATGGGCAGGCGGTACGGGCCGACCGTCCCCCGTTTTCGTCTCGCGGCGTTCTGCCGGCCTCGACGAAGGAGGATCGAAATGCCGACCACTCGGACGTCCCTCGCCCTCGTGCTCGTCGCGTGCGGCATGGCCCTCGGGCCGGGCCCGGCACGCGCCACCCCGCGCGACCCGCAGCGGCCCCTGTTTTCGGGCTGGCTCGAATACCCGGTGGGCGGCGGGATCTCGACGGCCATCGGCAGCGACGATTTCGACGCCGACGGGGTCCCGGACCTGGCCGTCGCCTCCGCCAGCGCCAGCACCGGCGAATTCGAGGGGGTGACCATCCTGCGGGGGGACGCCAGCGGGCAATTCGAAGAGCTGGGCCGCTACCCGCAGGCAAGCGGCGCCGAACGCTTCCTCGCCATCGCCGACTTCGACCGCGACGGCGCGTCCGACCTGGCCGTCTCGGACTGGAGCGGCCCGATCTCGGTGCTGCCGGGCCGGGGGGACGGGACATTCGGTGCCGCCGTCTATTCGGACACCGGTGGGCCGCTGTGGTGCATGGCCGCCGGCGACTTCAACGGGGACGGGATTCCCGATCTGGCCGTCGCCGACGTGGCGCTCGGCGTGCTCCCGGGCCGTGGCGACGGCAGCTTCGGGCTGCCTGTCTGGTCTGCACCCGGATACGGGTACATGAACCTGGCGGTGGCCGATGTGGACCGGGACGGACAGCTCGACGTGGCCGCCATCGCCATCGAGCAGTCGTCCGGGATTCCCGGCGTGGCCATCTTGCGGGGAAACGGCGATGGCGCGTTCCTGACCCCGCTCTTCTACGCCGGGTTCTCGATGGAGAGCGGTCTCGCCGTTGCCGACCTCGACGGTGACGGCATCCCCGACCTGGCCGCGGCATCTTACGATCAGGACGCCCTGCTCGTTCTTTTCGGCAATGGCGACGGGACGTTTCGGCCAGGCGGCGGCTACGAGGTGCCCCCGTTCCAGTTGCCGGTATCCGTCGCGGTGGGGCACTTCGACAGCGATGGCTACCCAGACCTGGTTGCGGGCAGCCGTTTCGAGCTGCTCTCGGTATACCGGGGCAGCGCGGCGGGAACCTTCGAGGGCCCCACCGTCGTGCTCGGCCCGCCCGATTCGCAGCACACGGCGGTGGCCGATTTCGACGGCGACGGCAAGGACGATCTGGCCAGCACGGGCGGGCAGTGGGGCGATGACCAGGGCGGCAGGGTCTTCGTGACGCACGCGAGCGAGGCGGGCGGATTCCAGTCCGCGCAGATCCTGCAACTCTCTCCCTCGGTCCACCCGTCGGCCTTCGCCACGGCGGATCTCGACCTGGACGGCAACCTGGACCTCGTGGCCAGCGATTCGTACTTCGAGGAGGTCCGCGTCCTCCTCGGCCATGGCGACGCCACGTTTGAAGAGCAGCCCGCTCTTGCCGTCGGCAGCGGGCCCCGGCCCTTGGTCTTGCGCGACTTCGATGGCAACGGCGCCCCCGACCTGGCCGTGGCCAATGAGTGGAGCGACGATGTCTCCGTGCTGCTGGGCAGTGGCTACGGCACCTTCCCGGTCCGGACCGACTATGGGGTTGGCGCCGCGCCCGCTTCCATCGTCGCGGAGGATTTCGACGCCGACGGGACCACGGACCTGGTCACGGCCAACTACGGCAGCGGCTCCCTGTCCATTCTGACCGGGGACGCGGCTGGCCAGTTCCATGAGTCCGTTTCGGTCCCGCTCGGCTCGGGAACGTGTCCAACGTCGGTCGCCGCCGGTGACGCGGACGGCGATGGCCACGCCGACCTGGCCGTCGCCACCCCATGCAACGAAGCCGTACTGATGCTGCTCGGACGCGGGGACGGCGCGTTCGCAGCACCCGTCCCCCATTCGTTCGCCGGGCGCGGTTTTCCGGCCGCCCTGGCCCTGGCCGACTTCGATGCCGACGGCTACCCGGACCTGGCCGTGGGCGGCAACTTCGACACGTGGCCGCGTACCGGTTTCCTCTCCATCCTCCGCGGCGTGGGGGCCGGCGAGTTCGAGGAAGTGGTCCGCTACGACAACCTGTACGGTCCGGTCGACATCGCCAGCGCCGACTTCGACGGCGACGGCCTCCTGGATCTGGCCGCGGCAGAGGCCGCCGATAGCGTTGTCGTCCTGTTCGGGGCTGGCGATGGACGTTTTCCGGCGGCCCACCGCTACCTCAGCGGATCGTGGCAGTCTTCGTTGGCCGTGGGCGACTACGATGGGGACGGCGATCCCGACCTCGCGGTCGCGCCGGGCCCCGACGACGGCTGGTACTCCTTGCTGCTGTTGAACCTCGCCCTCAGCCCGCCGCCCTGCCTGCACCACGGGGACGTCACCGCCAACGGTGCCATCACCGCCGGCGACGCCCAACTGGCCTTCCTGATTGCGCTCGGCGTGTACACGCCCGTACAGACCCAGGCCTGCGCCGCCGACTGCAACGGCAACGGGGCCGTCACGGCGGGCGATGCCCAAACCATCTTCGCGGCCACGCTCGGCCTCGCGCAGTGCGCCGATGCGCTGTAGCCGAGCGAGCGGCGCCTCCGACTGCCCGGCACCGCGCCCGGACGGGCGCTCTCTCGTCGACAAGCATGGGCTTGCGCGCCAAGGGTTGGCCGACTCCGCGGGCCCCCCGATGGGGGACGCCCGTCCGGCTCGACCGTGTGACTCGGAGCGCCCCGAAGGGCGCCGCTGCGACCGGCCGGTACCGGCCGGGAATGGCTAGACGCCCCGCCGGTCCGCCCCCTTCCGGGCTCACACCGGTTCGGTGCCCAGGAGGTTTCGCAGCAACGGCACGCGCGGCGGTAGGCCGGCCACGACCGATTCGAACTCCCCAGAAGTCATGCCAGCCGTGTACTGGCGAATGCGGTCGAGGGCATCGAGGATGTCTTCGATGCGCATGCGCCAGGATGCACCAGGCACGGACGGCCTCCCGCGAGATGGCCTCGCGGAGTTGCGGCTTCAGCGCCTCGCGGGAGACGAGGTCGCCGGGCCGACCGAGCAGACGTTCGGGTTCGGCCTGGAGCCGCCTTTGGTCGAGAAGGCCCGTACGGGCCGAGCCGGCGGCCGCTCCGCGGGCGCTGGCCCGCGCAACCGAGACAGGCGCGGCGCGCCGCCGCCAACGCCCGGGCCCGAACGCCTGTGCTGGATTGCGCGCGAGGAGGGCCAAGCGCATGTTCGCCACCGCCGACGCATTCCTCTCCTACCGCACGAAACGGGCCGAGGAGGTTGCCCCGCTCCTGACAACGCTCGCCGCTGCCGGGGTCACGGTCTAGCGCGACGAGGAACGGCTCGACGCGGGTGCGGCCATCACCGCCAAGGTCGTCGAGGGGCTCGCGGGCTGCCGGCGAATCGGTGGCCATCGACTTCGCGGCCGACCTCGGCATCGCCGAGGAGCCCGATCCGCGCCCCATGGCCGCCCGTGTCCGCCAGCGGCTGACAGAGCGCGGCGCCTACCTGTGGGTGGTCGACAACGTGCCGCTCGGGCTGAGCTGGCGCGATGTCGAGGCCAGGACCCGCCTGCTGGGCCAAGAGCACCCCGCCACCACCGTCACCCGTTTCAACCTCGTGCTCACCCTGCTCGCCCTCGATCCGCGCGCCGCGCAGCCGCACGTGGCCACCCTCCGGCGGCTGCGGACGCGGGACCGCGGTTCGCTTTCGGCCGTGGAAAGACAGGTCCTGGACCCACTGGATGGCATCGAAGGCATGTTGGGCAACGCCGAAGCCCGAGACCCCATGGGCCCGTAGGGCCGTATCGCAGGCGCCCGCCGTGGCCCGGGGCGAGCCCCGTACTCGGCTCCGGCGTCGTGTTCGACGGCCGGCGCGTGCGGCTGCGCCGGGCCGGGCGGACGGGCGCGGGCGGGCAGGCCCCTGTCGCGGACGATGCGCGGTGCGTGCGGCGGACCGAGGCGGGGCCGCCGCCTCAGGAACCCAACCGCGCCTCGCAGGGCCGGCCGGCCCCAGGGCGGCGAGGCGTTGACGAGCCAGCCCGGCCGACAACTGAACTTCACGGGCCGGAAGTCCTGTCGGGTTTCTTCGCCGTCCAGACATACTCGCCCTCGGGCACGTTGACCATCAGCACCCCGCCGTCGTCGCTCGCCGCGGTCGCCGCCGGGTCGGGCATCACTTCCGCATCGAGGCGGACACGCCTTCTACGGGGCCAGGCGCAGGCCCGGCGGGCCGGCGGGCGCAGGCACGGGCAGAGACCCCCCCGCCGACACCCGAGTCTCGCCAAAGGGGGGTGGTGACCCCTTCCGGCGACACCCAAGTCTCGCAAGAAGGGGGTGGTGACCCCCTCCGCCGACACCCAAGTCTCGCAAGAAGGGGGTGGTGACCCTTCTCGCCGACACCCAAGTCTCGCAAGAAGGGGGTGGTGACCCTTCTCGCCGACACCCA
>CAYRCM010000249.1:4749-7766 GCA_964422715.1 uncultured Myxococcales bacterium
CGACACCCAAGTCTCGCAGAAAGGGGATACCGAGCGCCCCGAGTGCCCCCGACCGCCCCTACGCGGCCGGGCCCGGCCAGGCCGCGGGATTGACCAGGTGTGGCGGACGGCGGCCGGCCAAGGCCGCGAGCAGGTTCGCGACCGCCAGTTCGGCCATGCGGTGGCGCGTTGCGACGCTGGCGCTGCCGATGTGCGGCACGATGAGACAGTTTTTGAGGCCCACGAGCGGGTGGTCGGCCGGCAAGGGTTCGGGGTCGGTGACGTCGAGGGCGGCCGCGGCGATGATGCCCGCGACGAGCGCCCCGTGCAGCGCCGCCATGTCGACGACCGGCCCACGCGCCGTGTTGACGAGGATGGCCGTGGGCTTCATGCGGGCGAGTGCGGCGGCGTCGATGAGGTGGTGCGTCTCGGGCGTGAGCGGCACGTGCAGGGTCACGAAGTCGGCCGCGGCGAGCAGTTCGCCAAGCGTTGCCACGGGGCGCGCGCCGAGTGCCGTGGCCGCCGCGACGACGCGCCCGCCCGGCTCGAAGTAGCGGATGTCCATGCCGAAGCCCTGGGCCCGGCGCGCCACCGCAAGCCCGATGCGGCCCATGCCGACGATGCCGAGCGTCGCCCCGTGCACGTCGCGACCGACCATGTACGAGAGCCCCCAGGGGCCCCAGCGGCCGGCCCGCACCACGTCGGCGCCCTCGACGATGCGTCGGGCGGCGCCGAGCAGCAGGGCGAACGTGAGGTCGGCCGTGGTCTCGGTCAGCACCCCGGGCGTGTTGCCGACGAGCACGCCGCGGCGCGTGGCCTCGGCGACGTCGACGTTGTCGAAGCCCACGGCGCAGTTGCTCACGATGCGCAGGCCGGGGCCGGCCGCCTCGAAGAATTCGCGGTCGACGCGGTCGTTCAAGAGCGTCAGCACGCCCGCCTTGCCGGCCACGCCCGCGAGCAGCGCGCCCCGCTCGGTCGGCGTCTCGTGCGGCCAGCGGGTGACTTCGCAGGCGGCGGCAAGGCGCGCCTCGAGATCGGCCGGCAGCGGCCGGGTGACGTAGATGGCCGGCCGTTCGGCCGGCGGGGCGGCTTCGCCGGAAGTCGCTTCGGGCATGCGGAACTCCCTCAGGGGCAGGCGGCAGCGGGCGAGCTACTCGGCGGCCGGGGCGATGACGAGGGCCCGCGAGAGCGCTCCGTAGTGGCGGTTTGCCGGCAGCAGCGTGGCCGTATAGACACCCGCGGCGCCGTCGAGCGGCACGACGTGGTCGAAGGCGGCGCCGGGGTCCACGGTGGCGATGTCGGTGCTTTCCTCGGTGACGGTGGGCGGGTCGGGCAGCGGCCGCGGGTCGTCACAGGCCGTGGCCCGGCGCAGCACGAGCGGCGCCGCGGCGGCCTGCGGGTCGAGCCGGCCGCGCAGGCGCAGGAAGCGAATGGCGGCGCCGGTGGCGCGCCGCTTGTCGGCATCGTAGCCGTCGAGGGTGAGAAAACTCTCGCCCTCGTGGATGCTGACCTGTCCCGCGCGCATCCCTTCGATCAGCGCCGGCCACGTGAATTCGGCCGCGAAGACCGACGTCGTCGGGTAGCCGAGCGCGGTCTTGAGCAGGTTGCCGGGCGGTTCTTCGTCGACGTCGTGGCAGGCGGCGCCGCCCAGCCCGGCCGTGGCCTTGCCGGAGAGCAAGTCGCAACGCCAGGCGTCGTAGGCGCGCTGGTCGGACACGTCGTACCCCATGGTGCCGTACCAGATTTCGAGCGCGTCGTAGTCCATGCTCGTCCAGTCGTAGGCGATGGGCAGCAGCAGATCGTAGGCGTGGTCGATGATGGCGAAGCAGCCGCGCGCCCGCGCCTGAGCGAGGGCCTGGCCCCCCGTGACGGCCCCCGGCGGCCGGTCGGTGAACGCCCCGGCGCGGTCGAACGTGGCCAGATCCTGTGGCAGGCAACCGATGTGGCCGCGCCGCTCGACCGGGGCCGCGCCCTCGGCGATGGGGCAGATCTCGGCGCCGTCGATCATCAGGAAACTGCCGGCCTCGGAAAGCGCGGCCGCCTCGTCCCAGTAAGGAAACTCGGGGCCGGTGTTGTAGGTTGCCGGGTCTTCGGCCGCGTCCGGGTCTTCGCGGTCGGCGTAGCTGTGGTCGGTCAAGACGACGAAATCGAGCCCGCGTTCGAGCGCCACGCGCCGGATGTCGGCCGGGTAGGACTGCTCGCCGCAGCCCTTGCTGGCCCCCGTTGCGTGCACGTGCAGGTCGCCGCGGTAGTAGCGCCCGGGCGGGTCGATTTCGAAGCCCTGCTCGTCGCGCTCGACGGGCGACGCAACCTCGGCCGTGTCGGCGGCGCGCGCGTCGGCCGGCGGGCCCGCGACCTCGGCGGCAAGGTCGGACGCGACGACATCGACGGGCGGCGCGCCGAGATCGGCGCTGTCGGCCGCCGCCGTGTCGGGGTGCCCACCCCCGTCGCGGTCGCCCGCCTTGCCGCCGCCACAGGCCGTGACGAGCCCGACGAAGAGCCAGATCGTTGCGGAGTGCCCCTGCATGTCATCCTCCTGCGAGTGGCAGCGGCCCCTGGGCCCGCCGCGGGTGGCCGCATTGTAGCCGGTCCCGGCGCGTCGTGCGCGCTCCGGCGCCGCACCGCCACGGCCACCCGGCTGCGCGGGGTGCAACAGGGGGTGCAACAGGGGTGTTACAGGTGCAACCGGGCCGGAAGGCCGCGGCCGGCACCGGGTTGCGGCGTTGCGGGCGCCGGCACCGGGCGCCGGACCTTCTGCAACAGCACGCGCAACACCGGACCGTCTCCGGGGGCCAGGATGGTGCGCGTCGGCTCGTAGCCGGAAAGCCGCAGCAGGAGCACCTTCGAGGTGCCGCGGCGCAACGGGACGACGAGCGGCGTGCGGCCGAGCGGCCCGCCGTTCGTCAGCACCTCGGCGCCGGGCGGCAACGATTCCACGCGCACGCTGGCGTACCCGGCGGGTACGGGCCCGGGCGCGCGCCGGGTCGACGCCTCCCCCCGCGCCCGCTTCGAGGGCCGGTCCGGCGCCGCCACCGGGG
>CAYRCM010000250.1:0-7754 GCA_964422715.1 uncultured Myxococcales bacterium
TGGCGGATTTCGGCCGGCAGCCCGGCGTGATACCAGCCGAGGGTGGCCGCGACTTGCTCTGCGAGTTGCTCTGCCGCCACCTTTTTCGGCCCGCCGGGGGCGGGGCAAACCGTGCCGGCAAACGCCCGACGCAGCCGCGCCGCGGCCTCGGGGTGCAGCACGAGCCCGCCCGGAAAGGTACTCCGCGCGTCGGGATGTGCCCACACGTCGGCCTCGGTGCCGGCGTCGGCCGCGTCGGCCGGCAGGAGCCGGCGCAACGCCCGCAGCAGCCCCGGCTCGACCCAGACGGCCGGTGCCAGAAGCCGCAGCACGGCCTCGGCCCGCGCCCGCAGTTCGGCGGCCGGCGGCGGCGCGGTGGCCCGGGAGCGGCGCTGTTCCCAGTGCACGGCGTTCCAGCGCGTGGCGAGCGGTCGCGCGAGCCGGCAGGGCGGCACGGGCACGAGCGCCGTGAGCCGCGTGCCGGCCCGCTGGAGGCGCCTCCCCGTACGCTGCCAGGCCTCGCGCTCGGTTTCCCCGGCATACGCCCCGAGGTCGGACACGAGCAGCACGTGGGCATCGGGCGCCACCCGGAAGTCGGGGCCGGCCAGTTGCCCCTGCTCGTCGAAGGCGCGACCGGTCTCGGCCTCGGTGAGCGACCGCACGACGAGCGACTTCGGCCCCTGGAGCCGTTCGAGCCGGCGTACCACCTCGCGGCCATCGGCCCAAAACGGCACGAGCCGCTGGCTCAAGTCGATCCAGACTTCCAGCCGTGAGGCCAGGCCCGGCCGCGGCCGACGCGGGATGCGCCGAACGAACTGCCCGCGGCTGAGCTGCCCGACGAGGCGCGGCAGGTCGGGCCGGGCCCCGGGCTCGTGGGCCCTCAGCCGAGCCGCGAGTGCCGGCCAGAGCCGCGCCCAGGGGGCGAGCGGCGGCGTGGCCGGCACGTTCAGCAGCGAGCGCCCTTTTGCGGTGAGTTCGGGGGGCGGGGTGACGGGCAACGCGTCTTCCCGCACGTCCTTGTCGTCGGCCGAGTCGTGGAATTGCGCCGAGGTGCAGTACCGGAACGGCACCGACGCTTGGGCGCGTGGTGGCTCCTCTTGCGGTGTTGGTGCGGGCGGTGGCGCACTCGGCTGCGGCGCAGCCGGCGACGGCGCCACCTGCGTGGGCTCCTCGACCAGCGCAAAGCCAAGCGCCCGGGCGAGCGGCCCGGCATCGGCGACGCTGCGCGAGCCGAGCAGCCAGGCGAGGTCGGCCAGGCCCACCGCCGTGCGGCGACGTGCATCGGGGGCGGGCAGGGTCACGGGCGGGCCTCCGGGGCCCGGACCCGCCTCGCCGCCCGTCCCGGCCGTGCCGTTCGCCGGGCCGGCTCTGGCACGGGCCCCCTCATCGCCGCCGCTCCGGCGGATGCTTGTGCAGCGCGAAGCGGTGCACGCGGCCGAGCAGTTCCAATTGGGCGTCCTTGGGGCCGCGCTGCGTGGTCACGGCGCGGACGAGATCGAGGTATTCGGCCTGGCCCGGCGGGCACAGCCCGACCGCGTCGACCTCGCGGCGGTGCTTGACCAGCAGGCGGGCGGCCTCGCGGAGCACCGCCTCGTCGGTGTTGGCGAAGTGGGCGCGGCCGCGCTGCACGAGCCAGTCGGCGATCTTGGCGTCGGCCTTCCCGGGGTCGACGTCGGTCGGCAGGCCGAGTTGCAGCACCAGGCAGCGGCGCACGAAGGCGTCGGGCAGCGCCCGCTCCTCGTTCGTGGTGATGACGACGAGCGGCGGGTTGTCGGCCTGGAACCCCACCCGGCCGCCCGTTGGTTTCTCGAAATGCCCGTGGCCGAGTGCTTCGAGCAGCCCGTTTGGCACCGTGGAGTCGGCCTTGTCGATTTCGTCGATGAGCAGCACGACGCCCGCGGCCTCGGTCCAACCCGGCGGCTTGCTCCGGTGGCAGCGATTGCCACCGCCCGGCCGCTCCTGGGCCTTGGCGTCGTTCCAGGCAAACGCCCACCAGAGCGGCCCGGGTTGCAGGAAGCGCTCGACGGCGATTCTGGCCTGCACCTCGTGCGGTCCGAGCTGCCGGTAGGCCCCGAGCGCCTGCGCCTCGGCGAGCCGCGCCACGGCGTCAATGGTGTAGAGGAGGTCACGCGGCTCGGTCTGGGCGTCGATGACCGTCGCCACGAAGGCCCGGCCGAGGGCGCAGGCCGCGGCGCGGGCGAGTTGACTCTTGCCCGTGCCCGGCTCGCCGCGGACCAGCAGCGGCCGGCACGTGGCGAGCGCCGCGTGGATGGCCTCGACATCGTCCGGCTCGAAGACGTGGGCCACTTTGGGCAGCCCGTCGAGTTGCGGCAGATTGAAGGCAACACCGGGGGGGGTGAGGATGGACGACTTCATCAGCGTTTGTCCTTCGATTCCCGCTCACGTTGCAGCACGGCGACGACATGCCGGGCCACCCACTCTTCGTCCTGAACGGCCGGCGGACCCTTCAGGCGCAGGAGCCGCAGACTTGGGAGGTCGTCGCCAAGCGACTTGCTGAGCGTCGACCAACTGGCGTCCGCTTCGGGTCCGAGGTCGCCGTCGCCAAGAACCAGGTAGTACGGACGTGAGTACTTCGGGGCGGCCCTTCGCAGTTGGAATGAGAATTCCTTCTCCAACGCGTCACAGCGTGCCTGGTGCGTGGGGCCACCGACACCGAGTCGATCTGCCATAGCCTTGACCACGGCCTCCACCAGGATTTTCCGGCCGGGGTCGATGACGAGATCGAGCGTTGGAAAGGAGAAGGCCTGGTCTACCCATGCGCGCGGGAGGGCCGCCGTGTCGTCCCGCGGTTCCTTGTAGCGCGGCTCGATCGGCCGTCCGTCGGCACCGGCCATGACCACATGAGCGCCGACATCGGTCACCACCGGCAGGGAGAAGATGTGTCTCTTGTCCCGGAGCGCGGCGCGCACATCGTTGACGAGGACGAAGCAGTCGTTGCACTCAGGTAGAAGCCGCCAGAAGAGCCGTTTGACGACCGTCGCCTGCTCGGCACAGCCCGGTCGATCCGAGAACTCGGCGTGAGCGTGGTCGAGCAGCAGCGCCAGGTCGGTCGCTCGCGACAGCACGCCCCTGACCATCGCTTGAGCGACAGCGCACGGTCTTGCGTCGGGCCGCCGGCCGTCCTCCGCCAGTCTCTCCGCGAGGTATTGGGCCACGTCCGGCTGGCTTGCGAGCATCTCGGCGATGAGTTCGGCGAGTTGCGCCCAGCGGGCCGCGTCGGCCAGGTCCCCGACAGGGGCCCCTTCAGGTTCGGGCAAGGGGGCTGCGGCGTCCGGCATTGCGGGGTCCAAAACCGGCCGCGCAGCCGGCAAACCGACGAAGGCTGCCGGGGCGTCTTGCGACTGACGCGGCGCGGCCGCCCGCTCGTATCGTTCTCGCCACTCCCGGAGAGATGTGGAGATCGCAAAAGCCAAGTCGACATCGTCCTTGTATCGTCGGCAAGTGCGCTCCTCGAATCGGGCCTTGAACGCCTCCAGTCTTCTCTGGCATTCGTGCCTGTCCGCCGGAGGCTGGTCGAAGTCCCGCTCCGGGACGACCTCCATCTGCTCATGGGGCACGAACATCAGCCGCTCCTTGCCCTGAGCGGCGTCGTACTCGATTTCGGTGAAGGAGCGCGCCTCCCCGTCGGGGATGGAGCCGTACCGGTGGGTGACGATGCCCACCACGACGTCCGCTTCTGCCGCGCGACGCCTGCACTCGTCGACCGACGGCGCCTCGCTTGCGGCAAACCGGTCCATCCATATGGCGACCATCCCCAGTTCCTCGACCGCTTGCTTCGCGACTTTCCAACGCGCTTTGGGGTCCCGGTAGATGGTGGAGATGAAAACGTCGTAGCGAAGTGTTGGCATGCTCCCCCCCGCACGTGGCGCCGACGCATGGAGCCGCAGCGCCGCATGATAGCACGGCCCCGGGTGGACGGTGCCCGCAACAAAGGTGGCCCGACTACTCCACAGGCCGCCTTGGAGGGACATGGCTGACGTGAGTGTTCCGAGCCAAGTCGGAATCCGGGACAGACTCGGTGCACGCCAGGATGTCACATCGGGTTGAGGGGTCCGAGATCGAATCCATCAGTGAATCCTGTTGCGACTCACGAAGACGGACTCTGTGCGAGCCAACTCCCAGCGCGAAGAGCCCGGGACAACTCGGGCGCTGCTCCTTGGCTGCGAAGTTCTCCCCAAAATCCGCCGCCCTGCTCGCACATTTGAAGTCCCTCAGAGAATCCGCCGCCCTGTCCTCACAGAGGATGGCCCCCGTTAGGGTCGGTGGCTCGTCCCAGTTGGCCTGGGCCAGATCCGCACCAGCCAGCAACGCGCCGTCCATGTTCGCCCCGCTCAGGTCGACTCCGTCGCCGAACGTTGTCCCGACAAGAATCGCCTTCTCGAAATTGGCGCTTCTCACGGATCCCGCCCGGAAGATGGCGAACCGCAGGTCGGCTCCAAGCCACAGGGGCCTGTCGGGGTTCGGCTCGTCGACGTGATCGAACCGCGCGCCGTCCAGGTTCATGTGGTCGAAGGTGGCGCAGAACAAATCGGCTCCACGCAGCGATGCGTTCGGCATCCCGCCTGGGCCGCCGAAGACCTTCGTGGGTGCCTCAAACCGGTCGAGACACAGGTCGTCCGGAGATCTCTGCTGCGGCGTTTCATCGTCATACCCGCTCCCATCCAGGAGCCAGCTTTGGGCCGCCTGCTGAATGAACTGGGGCAATCGCGGAGCGAAATCCTCGTGGCACGGTTTCGCATGCCCTTCCCGAAGACAGGCCGAGTAGCATACGAGTATCCCCCGGGCGCTGTGTGCTGAGGAATTCGTACGACACCTCTCGCAGCACTGCGCCGCCTTCGTCTCGCTTGCCCAGGCGCTACCGACGTGCTTCTGCTCAGCGGAGTAGAGGTTGCCGCATTCGTTGTCCCCTCGACTGGCGTCGCTTGGCTTCTTCCAGTGGTCATTCCGGGAAAGGGCGTCGGCCTGCGTGGCCGGTAGGGCCGGACGGCCGTGACCGGCTGTGACCAGAAAGATGATGATGAGCGCGGCCGAAACGAATGCAAGCGCAACAATCGAGGCGAGGACCGCTCTTCGGACGCTTGCCCTGCTGACGGCTGGCGCTGGGATGGCCCCCGAGGTCACAACGCCCTTTTTGCGCAAGCCGTCGCAAATGTCGTGCCCAGCTTTCTCGGGGTCCTCACCGAGTTCGACCATGGCGGTGGTAGAGAGAAGGTAGTCCCAGTCTGGCATCGTGCTTGGAAACCTCTCGCGTGACACGTCGACTAGAACCGGCAGGACTATTTTCTTTTTTTTCACGCTGTGCCGGAGCTCCCGGTCGAACCAAAGAGACGTTCTTGCGGACGTAGAAAAAAAGGCCAGGACTGCCTTGGCGCTCTCTATCCCCAGACGCGATTCCACTGGGTGGTCATCCCCGGGTTTCACGTCACGCTCGTAGTACCAGGTCGTGTAGCCGGCCCGCTCCAACTCCTCGATGACGGGCTTCGCCCGAGCGAAATCCTGCGAGGCATGACAAACGAAGACGTCTGGCGGGCCCGATGGGCTCGGTGGGTCCGGCTTGGCCGCCATCGTTTCTCTATCATAGACCTCCGCCGCCGGCCGGACCCCAGCAACGAAGACGTCTGGCGGGCCCGATGGGCTCGGTGGGTCCGGCTTGGCCGCCATCGTTTCTCTATCATAGACCTCCGCCGCCGGCCGGACCCCAGCACCGCACGGGGCGCCATGGGCAAACCCTTGGTCGGCCTGTGTCAACGGGGGCACCTCAGCATCTGGACGCTGCTTCCCGCGACCTGACTGGCCAGGCAAGACCGACGCAAGGTATTTGGACGGCGGCGCCGGCGGCGTGGCCGGCCGCGGCAGGATGCCCTCGAAGCGCAGGCCCCAGCAGATGGCGGCGGCGGCAGCCTGGGCGCCCTGCCCGAGGTCGGCGGCCCCGCGGGTGCCGAAGAGGTAGCGCCAGTCCGGCTTCCGTTCCCTGACCTCGGCCTCGGGCAGGTCCACCAGCACAGGTACGACCACCCGCTTCGCCTGGGCAGCGTGCGTCACCTCGGGCTCGACCCAGGGCGAGTCGACGGCCGAGGTCGAGACGAACACCAACACGAGTTGGGCCTGGTCTATGGCCTTCCTCGACTGATCGAGGTGCCTTGCAACAGCTACCGCGTCGCGCTCGTAGTACCAGGTCGAGTAGCCGGCCCGCTCCAGGGCGTCGATGACGGGCTTCGCCCGATCGAAGTCCTTCTCCGCATGGCAGATGAAGACATCCCGAGGGCTCAGCGGGTCCGATGGGTCCGACTTCACCATGGCTCCCCCTCCGACGATTCTCCCGAGCGGCCAAGGCTCCACTTCGGGCCGCATGATAGCACGGCCCCCCGCGCCCGGGACCGGCCGGCGTCGCCGGACCGGCATCAACCCGACGCTCAGCGAAACCGGCCGAAGCGGCAAGATGCCGCTTCGGCATTCTCGGCCCCCACAGTGCGAACGCGGCACCCGGCCGGCACTTGCCGGCGCCGGGTTGAACCGCAGCCAGCAACAGCGCACACTGTCGGGAAGAACATCACGCCTCGACGGCAGCTCCGCGACGACGCGCGGTCCTGCCCGAGTTCGAGGCTGGAGGAGGCGCCGCAACCGCGCCGGTCGAGACCGGCCAGGAGGACAAGATGGACACAGAGAAGTTGCTCAGCGACGTCATGGAATTGGTCGTCGCCTACGCTCCCAAGGTGGCGCTGGCGGTCGTCACGCTCATCGTGGGGTTCTGGCTCACGAAGCGGTTCGTCAAGTTCATCGACCGGCGCCTTGAGAAGCGCAACGTCGACCCCTCGTTGCGGCCCTTCTTGAAATCGGTGCTCTCGGCGCTCTTCAAGACCATGATCGTCATCAGCGTCGCTGCGATGGTGGGCATCGCGGCAACGTCCTTCATCGCCGTGCTCGGTGCCGCGGGTCTGGCCGTCGGCTTGGCGCTGCAGGGCAGCCTGGCCAACTTCGCCGGTGGCGTGCTCATCCTCGCCTTCCGCCCGTTCAAGGTCGGCGACGTGATCGAGGCCGGGGGCTACCTCGGCGAGGTCACGGCCATCCAGATCTTCAACACCGTCTTGCTGACGCCCGACAACCGCACGGTGGTCATCCCGAACGGGCAACTGTCCACCGGCAGCCTCATCAACTACACCGCCCAGCCTATTCGGCGCGTGGACCTGACCTTCGGCGTCAGTCACCGGGACAACATCGAGAAGGTCAGGACGCTCATCCAGGAGGTCATTTCCGCCGACGAACGCATCCTCCGCGACCCCAAGCCCGACATCTTCGTCGGTGGACTGGCGGCTCACGAGGTGAAGTTCACCGTGCGAGTCTGGACCGACAAGAACCTCTACTGGGACGTTTTCTTTGCCATGCACGAGCGCGTGAAACTGGCCTTTGACGCCCATGGCATTTCCATCCCGGTCCCGCAGATGGACGTCCACACCGGCAAGGCGTAGCCCGCGCTTCGTGCGACCAGAGGCGCCAGGGAGACGGAGGGCCCCCCCTCCCAGGGAGCCGACGCCCGCGGAAACCCGTCCCGGACCGTCAAGTGCCACCTTCACCGCCGCGGAAACCCGTCCCGGACCGTCAAGTGCCACCTTCACCGCCGCGGAAACCCGTCCCGGACCGCCAAGTGACACTTTCCGCGCCAGGAGAACCCCTACCCTGGCCGGCCGAGTGCCACCTTCCCCGCCACCGGATCCGCTACCCTGGCCGGCTGACCATCACCTTCCTCGCCGCGGAAA
>CAYRCM010000251.1:0-7615 GCA_964422715.1 uncultured Myxococcales bacterium
GCTCAGTCGATGGCGAAGCAGTACCAGGCGCCGTAGCCGCCGTCGCCACCCACCCCGGCTTCCATCGAGTCGCTCAGGTTGATGTTCGCGCCGCAGCCGTTGCAGGTGGTGCTGCCGCCCGGCGGATGCCCCGGGCCGCCACCCTGCGTGCAGTTGGTGTGTGCCTGGATCCAGTGCGCCTCGCCGGGGTCGGTGCCGTTCAACCGCCTCGGCCACGTGTGCCCGATGGGCAGCTGCACGATGACGTTGGTGCTCGTCCAGTCGTTGCAGGTGTACTTCATGTCGGTGCTGTAGAGCCGGCCGTACCGGTCGGAGCCGGTCAGCGTGTCGTGCGTGTCGCCGTACGAATGGTTGCAGTTGCCGAGTTCGGTCGTGAGGCACTGGTTGAAGGGCCACTGCTGGAACCCGCTGGTGTAGACGATATCGGTGTCGCCGTCGGGGCGCGTCTGCAGGAGCCCCGCCTTGTTTTCGGCCAGCAGGTAGCCGTTGATGTCGTACCACGGTCCGGCGCCGATGCGGTCAACGGCGTTGACCGCGTTGCCCGTGCCGTCGTCCGTGACGCTCAGGAATGCGCGCCACGTTTTGCACGAGCCGACCTTCTCGGCGGTCACCTGGCATTTTGCGTCGGCGCCGGCAAGTCCGCCGAGGTTTCCGCCGAAGCCTTCCTGGCTGCCGGACAACTCCTGGATCGCTTCGAGGCTCATGACGAAGAAGCTGAAGTTGGCCGGCGCCGTGCAGTCCCGGCCGAGGTCGGGGCTGAAGTCGGGGCCGGACACGTCGATGGGCGGCTCGACCGTGTCGGGCCCGGGAGTGCCGGCGTCGGGGTCCGGAGTGACGGCGTCGGGGCCAGGCGTCCCCGAGTCGGGCCCCGGAGTGACGGCGTCAGGTTCGGATGTGCCCTCATCGGGTTCGGATGTGCCCTCATCGGGTTCGGATGTGCCTGTGTCGGGGTCGGGCGAGAACTTGTCGCCAACCCCGTCAGGCCGCGGCGAGTCGGTGTCACCGGTGCCGACATCCGGCGGCACGACGGCAGTGTCGCCGTTCCCTCCGCCGGGGGTGTCGAGCCCGCCCGCCACGTCCGTGTCGTGGCCCGCGGCGGGCGTGGTCGTCACCCCGTCGCAGCTGAGCGCCCACCAGGCGAGACCTACCAGGACCGTGGAAAGAAAAGCGGTTCTCATGGATGCCTCAGGGTCCAGCTGGTCCGGGCCAACGCGTCGTCGGCCGGCAGCGCGAAGGGTTCGTACGGCGTCGTGCGGCACCGCGTGCGCCGTAGCGAAAGGGGACGGTGGATTGCATGTCGTTCGGGGCTCGCCTAGGCTGCGGCGCGTTGCCGGCTGCCCTTCGGGACGCCGCCGGGCTGCACCCGTGGCAGCCCCCGGCCCGGTGCTTGCGCGGGCGCCGGGTGGGGCGCCGCCGGGCGTCTGGGAGCATGAGCGCATGGTTCGGCGCCTGGTCTGCGTGGGGTTGGTCGTTGGGCTCTTGGCGGCCTGTGGCCGCGAGCCGTATGCACCCGCTCGCGACGACCTCTCGGTTCGCCGCGATGCCCTCGACGCAACCCGCGCCGACCTGGGGGCCGCCGTCGAGCTGTCGGCGCCCAGGGACGGCGCCGCCGATGCCCGGCCTGGCCCGCCGGACGCCGCCGGTCGGACCGACGCCGCCGCGGTCGAGGCTGGCGACGCCGCCCGTCGCTCCGCCGACACGCCGGCCGAGGCCGCCGGGCCCGCCGACGGGAGGGACGACGGCACCGGCGACTTCGGCGGCCCTGTCGACGCATGGCCGCCGCCCGAAGCCAGCTCCGCCGACACCGGCCGTGGCCCCTGCCAGCGCGGCAACTTCGTGCTCGAAGGCCACGTCCGCAATGTGCGCGACCTCGGCGGCATCCCGCTTGCCGGTGGCCACCGCACGGCCTGCGGCGCGCTCTTCCGGGGCTCCGAACTGAGCGAACTCACACCAGCGGGCTGCGTCGAATTCGCCCAGCTCGGCGCCCGGACCATCGTCGACCTGCGCACCGACGGGGAGCGGGCCTACGCGCCGAACATGGCCTGCGCCGAGCACGTGGCAGCGACCGTGCTGGCCCCGTTGCCCACGCCGGCTGCGTTGAGCCCGCAGGACTACCTCGACGTGCTCTACAGCGTCGAGTCCGTGGCCACGGTGTTTGCTACCCTGGGTGACGAAAGTGCGCATCCGGTCTACCTGCACTGCATCTATGGGCGCGACCGCACCGGGGTCGTCGCCGCCGTCATTCTGCTTGCCCTCGGCGCCACCCGTGATGACGTCCTGGCCGACTACGAACTCACGGCCACCACGGGCATGCGCATCGCCCCCGAAAGTCTGCGCGCGGTGCTCGACGACATCGAGCGCACCGGCGGCATCGAAGCGTATCTGGCCCGGCTCGGCGTGACGGCCGCGCAACTCGCTGTGCTGCGGGCCCACGCCGTGGCCCCGTGAGCGTCCGAAGCCCCCCGGCGGAAACGCTCGCAACGCGCGGTACGCGGGGCTGCACCGCCCCGTTGTGACCAGAGACAGTTCAACCCCCGATTGTGTGAAGGCCGCCCGCGGGCGCTCGGCGAAGGCGGCCGCCAGCCCGTCTCCCTGGGCGCGGGTCCGCAGGGTGCCGGCGCCGCCGCTCCGCGCTGCGCCGAGCCGCGCGGCCGCTACAGGAGATGTGCGTAGCGCGCCCTCAGGTTCGTGAGCTGCTCGGGGGTGGCGCAGAGCGCGGCCTGGCGTTTGAACTCGGCGTAGATGGCTTCCTTGCCCGGCGGCGCCGCGAGCGCCTGGATGTCGCGATCGTCGACGCCGAGCACGCTGCCCCGCATCATGTCCCACTTCTTCCTCATGTTGGCGGCCGCCACGTATTGCTGTTCGAGCTGCGCTCGGCTCTTGGCCACGTCGGTCTCGAGTTGCGCGATGACCGCGGGGCCCGCCCCGGCCGCGATCGCCCGGTTGAGCGCCTGGCCGCACTGCCGGACCGCGCGTTCCTGGGCCTGCAGTTCCCGTTCGGGAGTCGCAACCAGGTCCTCGTGGAACTTCTCGGGCTGGTGGATGGCCTTGGTGAAGCCCTCGGCGAAGTCTTCCTCGGGCGCCGAGCGGGCGTAGCCGTGGGCCACCCCGGGCGGCACCGAGCCGGTCTCGTAGCCCCAATAGCCCTCGCCGTACGGGTCGACCTCGTAAGTGCGCTTGCCGTCGGTTTCGGTCGGGCGCACGTCGTATGGACTGTCGCGTAGCGCCTCGAGCAGTGCGACACGGCCGAACGCCCCGCCGTTCGAACCGTGGACCGCTTCGAGCCGTTGGAGCAGGGTCTTCGCGTTCAGCTCTTCCCAACTGCCCGCGGCGAGCCAGGACTGCCAGAGGCCCGGATCTCCCTGGTGTACGGTGTGGCCGAGCTCGTGCGTGAGGACCTCATCGAGGCGCGACGTGGGCGCATTCCGGTCGATGCCGGTCACCACCGCCGGTCGCGCGGGGGCGCCCGTTCCGGGCGGGAGGTGTCCGGCGAGCTCGCTCAGGGGCTCCGTGCGCATGGTTGCCGGGTTTGCGTTGCGGCAAAGCGCCGGATCGTAGGCGGCGCCGGCATCGAACAGCCGCACGACACCCTGGCCCGCTTCCGCGAGCACGCCTTCTCGTTTGACCCACGGGCCGGCGGCCGTGGCCCGGGCTCGCGCGTCATCGGCCCGCAAGATCTCGTGGAGCGCCGGGTTGTCCCGCACATGCTCGGCCGGCACGCGCGAGAGGGCCGTTTCGAGCTGGGCGAGTTCGGTTTCGTTCCAGATTCGGCGTTCGCTCGGCCACGGGACCTGCTGGCTGCCCCCGCGGTCGTTCGTGAGATTGACTCCGTAGCGTTGTTCGATGGCCGCTTCGAGCCCCTTGCGGCGCGCGAGCGCATCGACTTGCTGCTTGCTTGCGCCGCCGAACGGCGCGGCGACCAGCGCGCGGCCGACCTCGTCGTCGACCTCGATGGCCGTGGCGTCGGCCGTGCGGGCACGCTGCGCGTTGCGGTGCTCGCGTTGCTGGTCGGCGGGCGACGTGTCCCAGAGGCTCGTGTCCTCACGGTTGGCCTCGGCTGCATTTGCGCCCTGCGCCTTGTGGGACTCGCCCCACAACTTCAGCCTGCGCACCGGGTCGTCTGTCTCGTGGTAGAGGGTTTCGAATTCGCCGCGCCGTTCGGCGGGTACCTCGTCGAGCAGGGTCGTGAAGCCTTCGCCGGACAGACGATCGATCGCCCGGCGCTGCGCGGGTGCCGGCAGGCCCGTGAGGCGGTTCAGGGCCGAGAGCGCCGCGCCGTCGGTGACGATGCCGATGGGCCAAGTCCCGGCGAGCGACTGGTCCGCCTCGGCCGCGGCCGCTTGGGCCCAGCCTTCCTGGATGTCGGCCGCCAGGCCCAGCTGCTCCTTGGCCAGGCCCAGCCTGTCGGACTGCGCCTGGGCCACGATGTCGGAGTGCACCTCGGCCCCGTCCTGCTGCACCTGCGCCACCGCATCGGTTCCTTGCTGGAGGAGGCCAGCCTGCGCGCGCGCTCCCTCGGCTCGGAGTTCCGCGTGCGCCGTCGCGGACAGGTCGCCGAGCGCCTGCGTGGTCGCCGCGGACTGCTGCTCGACCTGAGCGAGAGCCCCCTGCGCCTTGGCATCGAGGGTCGCGAGCGCCGCTCGCCCGCCTTCATCGAGCGCCAGCGCCGCGCGATCGTTTTGCCCGGCCACCGCCTGCGTGGCTTGTTCGAGGGCCTGGTCCAGTTTCGCCTCGGTCAGGGCGAGCGTCTGGTCGACCTCCTGGCACGTGCGTTCGACCTGCTTCTCGAGCGCTTCGAGGCTGCGCACCTTGCCCGTTTCGACCTCTTGCAGGCGCGTTTCGATGTTTGCCGTCAACTGCTCCGCGGCCGCGCTGAAGGTCGACTCGATGTCAGCCACCCCCGCCTGTTCGGAAGCGGCGAATTCGGCCTCGGCCGTGGCCACAGCCTCGGCGATGCCGCAGCGCGCCGTGGCCTCCTCTTCGCGCAGCGCGGCGACGAGCCCCTGCCGTTCCTCGGCGAGAGCCGCCGCACCCTCTGCCGCCCGCTGCTCCAGGGCGAGGAGCGTCGCTTCGAGGGTCTCGGCCAACTGCTGCTGCTCGGCCGTCGCTTGGACCTCGATCTGCTGGGCTTGTCGTTCCGCCCCCGTCTGCAGGGCAGCGGCCGTGGTGCGCCCCTCCTCCCGCAACTGCGTGGCCGCCGCCCGGCCCATGGATTGGATTTCCCAAGCCCGCTCGGCAGCGCGCTGTCGCGCCACGGCCGCGCGGCCTTCGCCGTCGGCCAGCACGGAGGCCCTCTCGGCGTCGTCGCAGAGTTGGCTCGCACGCTGCTCTGCGGCCGCCTTCGCTTCCGCCGCGAGTTGCGTGCCCGTCTGGAGCGCCGTCTGCGCCTCGCCGTCGGCCTGCCCGAGCGCGGCCGTGGCCTGGACCTCGCTCTCTTCACGCACTGCCGTTGCCTGCCGCTCCCCCTCGCCAATCGCGCGTTCGGCCTCGGCCTGCGCCAGGCCGGCCACTTGCGCCGTCTCGTCCGCCGCGGCCGTTTCGTGGGTTTGGCGCTCGGTTTCGAGCTGCGTCTCGGCCGCGAGTTCCTTCTCGGCGATGAGCGCGGCGATCTCGGCGTCGCGACAAGCGATCTCATCGGCCAACTGCGCTTGCTGTTCGGCTGCATCTGCCGAGAGCTCCGCGCGTTCGGTCGCGAGTTGCTCGGCGAGTTTGGCCTTCGCCTCGTCGCGTTCGGCGGCGAGCCGGGCGCTCTCCGCTTCCCGCGTGCTTTCGAGTTTGGCCCGCAGTTCGTCGAGTTTCGCTTGCGCTTCCTGGTGTTCGGTCTCGGCCTCGGCGCGCGCGGCGCCCTTGGTGGTCTCGCCGAGCTGGCGGCTCGCGGCGGCGAGTTGCGCGCGCTGCCGTTCGAGCGCGGCCCGCCCCGGGGGCCCCTCGGCGTCTGCCGAGAGCGGGGGCACGGGCGGCAGCTCGACGTGCGACCGCCGAGCCCGCGGAGTGTTGCGCCCGGACTGCGCCGCATCTGCCTGCGCCTCGCCACCTTGGGCCCGGAAGGCATCGTCGGCCCGGCGCGCGAGTTCCGCGCGACGGTTGGGCGCCGTGCGGGTACGGCCCTTTTGCCGGGCAGAGGACGGCATCCGCAGCTTCCCCAACGCCGCGACCCGCGCCGCCGCCGGTGCCCGCAGCCCGTCACCGGGCCTCGGCTCGCGCGCCACGGTGGGCTTTGCCTCGGCGGCCGGCGCCTTTTCGACGGTGGGCTTTGCCTCGGCGGCCGGCGCCCTTTCGACGGTGGGCTTTGCCACGGCGGCCGGCGCCTTTTCGACGGTGGGCTCCCCGAGCCCCCACGACGCCGCGCGCGGCGAAAGCAGCGCGGCCCCCGCTTCGTAGCCCGTCTGCCGCAGTTGGCGGCGCAGCCGGTCGGCTCCCGGTGCATCGTCCCGCGATTCGACGGGATCGCGCTGCGGCTCCCCCGTGTCGTTGTCGTGCGCCCTGACTCTCTCGGTGTCCATGTCGGCCCTCCTGGCGGCGCTGCCCAGGCGGTGCGGCGCGCCGGCCTGCCAATCGGCACGAGGGCCTGTGCAAGTTGCGGTCCCAGCCCCAGTACGGGCCTCGGTGGCTCATAACGACTTGAATATGCTTGCTAAACATCGGAGGACGGCGGCGGCCGGAAACGCGACCGAGGGCGCTTGCGGGGTCCAACTCCTGGACCCCCGAGTCCAAGTCTTGGACCTCGCGGGGCGTGACCAAACGGTGTCAGGCTGGCGCTCCGGTGGGCGGGTCTCGCGCGTCGCGAGGGCCCCCGGAACGCGCGGGTCATCGCATCCGCCGCGGCCTCGCGTCAGGGCCGGGTCCGGCAGCAGCGGAAGCCCGTCGAGTAGTCGTGGTAGTCCAGGGTGTGGGCGGTCGTGACGTAGCGGCAGCCGGGGCCGTTGATGACCGCATCGGCGTAGAAGCCGCCGCGGAACGTGCCGTCTTCGTCGGCCACCCATTCGTGCAGGTTGCCGTGCAGGTCGAAGGCCCCGCAGCTCGCCCGGCAGTCCGCGAACGCCCCGCCCGGCGCCACCGTATTCGGCTGCTGATTGATGCCGGGGTCGTTCATGTGGGCGCCATCCCAGACCCCCTCGGCCGTGCCGAAGAAGTCGACGACCGGATGCCCCCCGGGATAGTCGTCGTTGCAGGCCCCCGGGCGATAGTCGGGGCCGTATGGGAAAGTGAAGCCCGCCGGGCCCTGGCAGGCGCCGAGCCATTCGGCCGACGTGCACAGGCGTTTGCCGGCGCGCTCGCAGGCCGCCGCGGCCTCGTTGCCCGACAGGTAGCCTTGCGGGACGGCGCCGGGCGCCACCGCGGCGCGCACGATGCGCGTGCCCACCGTCAGATACGGCGACGCCGCGCGCCACGTGCCGTCGGGCTGGCGTTCTTCGAGAAACGCCTCGTAGGCATCGATGCAGAACGACTCGTCGCCCGGGACCATGCCGGGCGGGCAGGGGGCCGGGCCGCCGTCGTCGGCCAGGTCGGCGGGGCCTGGAGACGCGTCGCAGAAGTCACGGCCTCGCTCACAAAGGTCGCGAGCGGCGTCGGCGGAATCGGGAGCCCCATCGAAGAGGTCCTGAGCGGCGTCGGC
>CAYRCM010000252.1:0-7571 GCA_964422715.1 uncultured Myxococcales bacterium
GTCGAGCGAGGCCATCTTCCCGCTGCTGCCGGCGTTCTTGACGTCGCTCGGGGCCTCCAACGCGTTCATCGGACTCATCGAGGGGGCCGCCGAACTCGTGGCGAACGGCCTCAAGTATGCCACCGGCATCCTCGCCGACCGGCGGGCGCGCCTCAAGCCGCTCGTTCTCGTCGGCTACGGGCTGTCGACCGTCGTGCGGCCGCTCGTGGCCCTGGCGGCGGCGCCCTGGCACGTGCTCGCCGTGCGGGTCGGCGACCGGATCGGCAAGGGCGTGCGCACGAGCCCGCGCGATGCCCTCATCGCCGCCGCCACGCCGGGGGACATGCGCGGCCGGGCGTACGGCTTCCATCGGGCCATGGACCACGCCGGAGCGGCGCTCGGCACGTTGCTCGGCGTGGGGGTTCTGCTCGCACTCGGCGCGGGGACCGTCGAGACGGCCAGCGCCGACCAGTTCCGCACCGTGTTCGTCTGGGCCGCGCTGCCCGGGCTCCTGGCCATGCTGGCGCTCGCGCTGACCCGCGAGCCGCGGCGAACCTTGCCCGTCGCGCCCCCTGCCGGCCCGTCACGCGCGCTGCCGCCCGCCCTGAAACGCGCGCTGCTGCCGATCGTGCTCTTCGCGTTCGCCAACGCCACCGACGCGTTCGTCCTCGTGAAGGCTGCCCGACTTGGGGCGGCCCCCATCGTGGCGCCGCTCCTCTGGTTTGCGCTGCACGTCATCAAGGCGGCCACGGCCACGGCCGGGGGCCGGCTCGCCGACCGCTACGGCAAGCGCAACGCGCTGGCGCTCGGCTGGACCGTCTACGCCGTCACCTGGGCGGCGGTCGGACTCGCCGACACTCTGCCGGTGCTGTTCGGCCTCACGGCCCTCTACGGCACGTCGCACGGCCTCGTCGAGGGCGCCGAGAAGGCCCTCATCGCCGAACTCGCCGCCGGCCAGGGGCGCGGCAAGGCGTTTGGCGCCTACAACATGCTCGTCGGGCTCGCGGCGCTCGCCGCGAGCACGACCTTTGGGCTCGTCTGGGACGCCGCCGGCGGGGTCGTGGCCTTCGCCGGTTCCGGCGCCTTCGCGCTCCTCGCGGCCGGCGTGTTGCTCTGGGTCGTACCGCGCGACACGGCGCCGCCCGACCGGCCCCCGGGGTCATGACCGCCGCGAGCCGCGGGGTCCACGGCCGGTGCCCGCCGGCAACCCCCGGCGCGGCGCACGCCGCTCGTCCGGAAGGAATGCGATGCCCCCCCCCATCACGGTGACCGGCGCGCGCCTGCACAACCTCCAAAACGTGTCGCTCACCATCCCGAAAAACCGTCTGGTCGTGCTGACCGGCGTCTCGGGCTCGGGGAAGTCGACGCTCGGCATCGACCTGCTGCACCGGGAAAGCCAGCGGCAGTTCATGGAAGCCCTCGGCATGGTGACGTTCGGGCTCGCGAAGCCGCCCGTCGACGACATCCGGGGACTGCCGCCGTCGGTCAGCGTCGACCAGCACGCCACGAACCGCAGCCCACGCTCCACGGTCGGCACGTCGAGCGACGTGTACACGTACCTGCGGGTCTTGTTCGCGCGGCTCGGACACCGCCCCTGCCCCGCCTGCGGCCAGGATGTCGGGCCGGCGTTCGCCGAGAGCGCGCCCGAATGGGAGGGCGAGACGGGCGCGGACGACGACGCGCCGCTCGCCGAGAACACGCTGCCCTGCCCGCATTGCGGCGCGCCCCTCGGCGAACTCGACATGGCGCACTTCTCGTTCAACAAGCCCGAGGGCGCCTGCCCGACGTGCGCCGGGATTGGCCGCGTGCGTCAGGTCGAGTTGTCGCGCCTCGTCGATTTCGGCAGGACCCTGGCCGAGGGCGCCGTGCACGGCTGGGGCCCACTCCAGATCGCGCACCACGCGGCGTGCCTGAAGGCCGCGGCGGCGCACTACGGCTTCGCGCTCGACCTCACGGAGCCGGTCGGCGACTTCGGCGCGGCCGCGCACGACCTGCTGTTACACGGCGTGGCGAGCCCGCTGTTCCGGCGCCACTTCCCGACGACGGAGCCTCCCGCCACCGTCCGCGGAGGGCGTTTCGAGGGCATCGCGACGAACCTGCTGCGCCGGCACGCCGAACACGTGCAGGCCCACGTCCACCAGGCCGACTACGAAGACAAGCTCGAGGCGGTCCTCGTCACGGCGACGTGCCCCGACTGCGCCGGTACGCGCCTGCGGGCCGAAAGCCGGGCCGTGACCGTGCACGGGCAGAGCATCCTGGCGTTGGCCGGACGGCCACTCGGCGAACTCGGGGCCTTCGGCGACCAGCTCGATGGCGTGCTCTGCGGCGACGAACGCCGCATCGCCGAGCCCGTGCTCGCGGCCCTGCGGGCGGGCATTGCGCGCCTCGTCGACGTCGGGCTCGGCTACCTGACGCTCGATCGCGCGGCGCCGACGCTCTCGGCCGGCGAGGCGCAGCGCCTGAGGCTGGCGGCGCTGCTCGGCTCGGCGCTCAGCGGCCTGCTCTACGTGCTCGACGAGCCCACCATCGGGCTGCACGCGCGCGACGTCGAACGGCTCGTGGCCGTGCTGCGGCGGCTCCGCGACCTCGGCAACACGGTGCTCGTCATCGAGCACGACCTGGACGTCATCCGGGCCGCCGACCACGTCATCGACTTCGGCCCCGGCGCAGGCCGGCTCGGCGGCCAAGTCGTGGCTGCCGGAACCCCGGCCGAGCTCGCGGCCCACGCGAACTCGGTCACCGGCCCGTACCTCGGGGGGCGGTGCGCGACGGCCGCGCCGCCGCGCCGCCGTGCCGCGACCAGCCGCGCGCTCACCGTACGCGGGGCCCGCGAGAACAACCTCCGCAACCTCACGGTGCGTCTGCCGCTTGGCCTGCTCGTCGCCGTGACGGGGGTCTCGGGTTCGGGCAAGTCGACGCTCGTCTTCGACATCGTCGACCGCGCGGTGCGCCAGCGGCTCTGCGGCGGGCAGACCCCGCCCGGCGCGCACGACGCCGTCGACGGCCTCGACGCCATCGACCAGGTCGTCACCTTCGACCAGAACCCGATCGTCCGGGTCCCGCGCTCGAACGTGGCCACCTACGCCGACGTGTTCGGCGCCATCCGCGACACGTTTGCCGCAACGCCGGCGGCGCGCGCGTTGGGGCTCACACCCGGCCACTTCTCGTTCAACGTGCCGGGAGGCCGCTGCGAACGCTGCCAGGGAACCGGCCTGCTGTCGGTGAGCATGCACTTCCTGCCGGCCGTCTCGGTTCGTTGCCCGACGTGCCGTGGACGCCGGTTCACGCGCCAGACGCTCGCCGTGCGCTACCGCGAACACGACATCGCCGCAGTGCTCGAACTGCCGGTCGCCGACGCCCTGACGTTGTTCGCGGAGGTTCCGGCGATCGCGAGCCGACTGCGCGTGCTCGTCGACATCGGGCTCGGCTACCTGCCGCTCGGCCAGCCCGCGCCCACGCTGTCGGGTGGCGAAGCGCAGCGCGTCAAACTCGCGCGCGAGCTCGGCCGCACGGCGAGCGGACACACGCTGTACCTGCTCGACGAGCCCACGACGGGGTTGCACGTGGCCGACACGGCGCGGCTCCTCGGGGCGCTGCAGCGCCTCGTCGCGGCCGGGCACAGCGTCGTCGTGGTCGAGCACAACCTCGATTTCATCCAGGCCGCCGACTGGGTGGTCGACCTTGGCCCCGAAGGGGGCGCGGCCGGCGGCCAACTCGTCGCGGAGGGCCCGCCCGAACAGGTTGCCGCCACCCCCGGGTCGCACACCGGCCGGTTCCTGCGCCGCGTGCTGTGAGGCCCCGGAACGGCTGGCCGCCCGACGGCCGCGGCCCGGACGGCCGGGGGTGCGCCGGCCCCGGCAACTCACCCGCCCCCCCGGCAACCCGCGCTTGACCGCGGTGCTGGCCCGTGCGGATACTGGAGGGTAACGGACGGCTGGCCCAAGCCATCGAGGAGGGTGACGATGTGGCAAAAAGCGGCAGTGGCAGCGACGGTGATGCTCGCCTTGACGGGCGAGTTGCGCGCAGGCGGCACCCAACCCCACGACCAGACGTTTGCCCCGGGCAGCCTGATCGTCCCGATGGACACCGACTACCAAGACTACGGGATGTTCAAGGCTTACGGGCTCGTGTATGCGCTGCTGAAGGCCGACATCCGCGTTTTCTGGGCCGTCAAGCAGAACAAGGTCCACGGCGAAATCGACTTCACGACCTCGGCCACCGCGTACCCGAGTGGCAGCGTGGTCGCGAACCACGGCTATCGGGGCGGACCCTTCGTGGTCGACGAGCGGCAGGCGACCGCCGCGTTGGCCGTCGTCGACGCCTGGCAGGCCAGCCACACGACCGCGGTGCACGTCACGACGCAGCCCTTCACGGCCTGGGTCGTCAAGGAACTCACCGCCGCGCCCACCATCGCCGTGTTCGCCGACCGCAACGAGGACATCGCGTTTGGCTACCTCAACGCCGCGGGCATTCCCGACTCGACGGGCCAGGCCTGGCCGCCGCGCCGGCTCGACAACTACGCGGCCTATCCCGACGTGCTGAACGTCGCGGCCGTGGCCGGGCCGAGCACCACCAATCACACCGACGGCCGCCTCTTCGATGGCCAGGGCAACCCCGCGTACTGCCAAATCATGACCATGCACTGGGGCGTCAACGACGTGGTGCCCGAGGTCGTGGCCGAGATGCGCGCGTACCTCGGCCACCCGACCCACCTGTTTGCCGAATGCCAGGCCGTCAACGCGCTCGAAAACAGCGAGCACGGCCACTTCCTGACCACGACGGGCTTCACCATCACGCCGCGGCCCGCGGCGGTCGACTTCTACCATTTCGAGTATGCCTTCGCGCAGTTCGACGGCGAGTTCGAGACGGTCGGAGGCAGCGAGCCTTCGTACTCCATCCCGGCGGGCGGCAGCTACCACGACACCGACATCGTCATGATCACGGGCGCCGGAACGCCCCCTGGCACCCGCGATGTCTGGATGACCGGCTACCTCGACGGTCTGTGCACCATGGTCGCCGGCACCCAGGGCGACTGCCCGGCCGGCGTCGGCAAGGTCAGCTATCTCGGGGGACACCGCTACGAGCTGCGGCTGCCGCTCAGTGAGCACCCCGAGAGCCAGGGCACGCGGCTCTTCCTGAACTCGCTGTTCGAGGCCGACTGCGCCACCGACTTGGGCCAGCCGGTCCTGAGCGTCGTAAAGCAGGCGCCAGCCCTCACCACCGCCGCCGAGGTCCGCTACACGATCGACGTGACAAACGCCGGCCCCGGACCGGCCCTTTCGGCCACGCTCACCGACCCGCTGCCCGAGGGCAGCCAATTCGTGTCGGCCTCGCCGGGCGGCGTCTACGACCCCGCGACCGACACCGTCTCTTGGAACGTCGGCAACCTCGGGCGCGACGAGTCCTTTTCGGCCAGTCTGGTCGTGTCGCTCGGCGGGCCCGGACGCTACACGAACACGGCCGTGCTCCGCTACGAAGTCGGCCTCAACACGCGCGAGGCCTGGAGTCTGCCCGTCATGACCGTCTACGACGTCGACACCGACGGCGACGGCCTGCTCGATGGCGAGGAGTTGGCCCACGACAACGCCGACGGCATCCCGGGCACGGCCGACGACTACCTGACCGACCCGTACGACCCCGACACCGACGACGACGGCATCGGCGACGGCGCCGAAATCGACCATTCGGGGTCCGATGGCGTGCCGTGGACGGCCGACGACTTCCTGACCGACCCCACCGACCCGGACAGCGATGGCGACGGCGTCGCCGACGGCGCCGAAATCGACCAGTCCGGCAGCGACGGGCTGCCGGGCACGGCCGACGACTACGCCCTCGACCCGACGAACCCCGACAGCGACGACGACGGCTGGTCGGACGGGGCCGAACTCCTCTGCGGCACCGACCCGAGCGACCCCCTCGCCGTCCCCGCCGACCTCGACGACGATGGCGTTTGCAGCGGCGTCGATCTCTGCACCGACGTCGACCAGGACGGCTTCGGCGACGGGCCGGGCTGCATCGCGGCCGACTGCGCCGACACGCTGCCCACCTGCGGCGAAACGTGCGTCGACACCGACGACGATGCGCTACCCGACTGCGGCGACGACTGCATCGACGGCGACGGCGACGCATACGGCACGGGGCCGGGCTGCGCGGGCCCCGACTGCGAACCCCGCGAAACCCGCTGCACGAACGACTGTAGCGACGCCGACCTGGATGCGCTGCCCGACTGCGCCGACGACTGCCTCGACCTCGATGGCGACGGCTTCGGCACGGGCCCGGCCTGCACGGCCGGCGACTGCTTCGACCGCTCGCCGAGCTGCACGACCGACTGCAGCGACGCCGACGACGATGGCGTGCCCGATTGCGCGGGCGACTGCATCGACCTCGACGGCGACGGCTTCGGCACGGGCACCTCCTGCATCGCGGCCGACTGCGACGACAGCGAGCCGAGTTGCACGCGCAGCTGCGTCGACCTGGACACCGACGACGTGCCCGACTGCGCCGACCCGTGCGTCGATGTCGACGGCGACGGCTACGGCGCGGGCGTGGGCTGCACGGCGGCCGACTGCGACGAGATCCGGCCAACCTGCACCGTCGACTGCACCGATGCCGACCGCGATGGGCTGCCCGACTGCGCCGACGACTGCCTCGACCTCGACGGCGACGGCTACGGGACCGGCGCGGGATGCCTTGCAGCCGACTGCGCCCCGCTGGCGCCGCTTTGCACCACCGATTGCCGCGACAGCGACGCCGACGACACGTTCGACTGCCAGGACCCGTGCATCGACGGCGACGGCGACGGCTACGGGCTCGGGGACGGCTGCGTGGGGCTCGACTGCGACGATGCCGAAGCCGCCTGCACCCGCGACTGCACCGACGACGACGCCGACGGCGTGCCCGATTGCGCCGATCCCTGCGTCGACGCCGACCGCGATGGCTACGGGGCGGGGCCGGCCTGCCTCGGCCCCGACTGCGCTCCGACGCTTGAGAGTTGCACGAGCGCGTGCATCGACCGCGACCAGGACGGGGTGCTCGACTGCGCCGACGGGTGCCTCGATGTCGACGGCGATGGACACGGGGCGGGCGCCGACTGCGTGGGGGCCGACTGCGACGACAGCCTCGCGGCCTGCGTGGCCGACTGCACCGACGCCGATGCCGACGGGTTGCCCGACTGCGCCGACGCCTGCGTCGATGGGGATGGCGACGGCGCGGGCACGGGCGGCGGCTGCAGCGGCCCCGACTGCAACGACACGCAGCCGAGGTGCGCGGCCGACTGCGCCGACGCCGACGGCGACGGCACGGCCGACTGCGCCGAAACCTGCCTGGACCCTGACGGCGACGGCTATGGCCTCGGGCCGGCCTGCATCGGGCTCGATTGCGATGCGCTCGATCCGGCGTGCACGGCCGACTGCAGCGATCATGACGGCGACGGGGTCGCCGACTGCGCCGACTTCTGCATCGACGCCGACGGCGACGGCTACGGCGTCGGCCCCGAATGCCAGGGCCCCGACTGCTCGGAGGGGGAGCCGGCGTGCAATGTCAGTTGCCTGGACGAAAACGGCGACGGGGTCGCCGACTGCGAGGAGCCCTGC
>CAYRCM010000253.1:0-7557 GCA_964422715.1 uncultured Myxococcales bacterium
CCCGGTGGGGCGCGGGCGGGGTGGGGCGCGGGTCAGCGGCGCCGCGGCAGCGGCGACCGCTGCACTCGCGCGGGGGGGCGGGGGGCCGCGGGGGGTGCGACGCGCGGTCCGGTGGGGGGCCCGCGCCAGGGTCGAACGCCGGAACATCCGGCGACGGCATCTCAGGCCGGGTCACTCGCAAGCGTCCCCGATGCCGTTGCCAACGGTGCGGACGTCGAAATTGTCGAAAATGCCGTCCATCTGGCTGGCGCAGCCGATCCCCACGTACCCGAACAGCAGCGAGCCCTCGGAGACCGCGAAGACAGGGGTGCCGCCGACGTTGACCTCAATGCTCCCGCGGCCGGCTCGGATGAACACGAGATGGGTGCCCGGCCCGCGCTCCACGGAATCCTCGGCAAGTACAGTCACGACCCCGGCGCGGACGAGTTCGAGGGTGCGCTGGGGGCCGACGTCTCCCCGCCGCCAACGAAAACGGTAGTGGTTTTCGATGCTGGTCCAGTGAAACAGGACGAGCATGTCGGCGATGTTGTCGAGGTCGTCGGGCGGCTCGACCGGCTCGACCATTTGAATGACCAACCAGGGCCGCACGCGCACGACCCCTCGGCGCAGCAGGTACGTGTGGACTGGGGCGGGCGGCGAATGGCAATGGACCTGCCCCGCCACAGTTTCCCAGTCGCCGGGCGGGTAGCCCGAGAGAGCCCAGTCCCCGAGGCCGAGGTTGAACCGGTCCGTGTCTACATCGAAGGCGCCGGTGTCGTTCTGATTGGGATTGGGGACCACGGGGCAGTTGTCGCACGCGTCGCCGGGCCCATCGCCGTCCGTGTCGAGTTGTTCGGGGTCTGCGTGCCACGGACAGATGTCGCAGAGGTCACCGAAGTCGTCGCCGTCGGTATCTCTCTGCTCGCTCTGGGGTGTCGCGGGGCAGTTGTCGCAGACATCGCCGGCTCCGTCGGCGTCCCCGTCGGCCTGATCGCCGTTGGCCACCGCGGAGCAGTTGTCGCAGACATCGCCGGCGCCGTCGGCGTCCTCGTCGGCCTGATCGCCGTTGGCCACCGCGGAGCAGTTGTCGCAGGCATCGCCGGCGCCGTCGGCGTCCCCGTCGGCCTGATCGCCGTTGGCCACGGTGGGGCAGTTGTCGCAGGCATCCCCGAGATCGTCGCCGTCGCCGTCGAACTGGGCCCAGTTGTAGTCGTCGGGACAGTTGTCGCAGGCATCCCCGACGTCGTCGCCGTCGCCGTCGGCCTGATTCGGGTTTTCTACGGTGGGGCAGTTGTCGCAGGCATCCCCGTTGCCATCCCCATCGACATTGGCCTGGTCCGCGTTTGGCACATCCCAGCAGTTGTCGCAGATATCGCCAACATCGTCGTCGTCGCCGTCGGCCTGATTCGGGTTTTCTACGGTGGGACAGTTGTCGCAGGCATCCCCGCTGCCATCCCCATCGACATTGGCCTGGTCCGGGTTTGGCACATCCTCGCAGTTGTCGCAGATATCGCCCACATCGTCGCCGTCGCCGTCGGCCTGGGCCGGGTTGTAGTCGGAGGGACAGTTGTCGCAGGCATCCCCGTGCAGATCCCCGTCAGCATTGGCCTGGTCCGCGTTTGGCGCGTCGTCGCAGTTGTCGCACACGTCGCCCAAACCGTCCACGTCGGTATCGGTCTGGGGCGGGTTTGGATATCTCGGGCAGTTGTCGCACGGGTCACCCTGGCCATCGCTGTCGGCATCGGCCTGGTCCGGATTCGCAGCTTCCACGCAGTTGTCGCACGCGTCGCCGAGCAGGTCGCCGTCGGCATCGGCCTGCATCGGATTCGCGATCCCCGGGCAGTTGTCGCACGCGTCACCCTGGCCATCGCCGTCGGCATCGGCCTGCCCCGGATTCGCAGTTTCCACGCAGTTGTCGCACGCGTCACCGACGCGGTCCCCTTCGGCATCTTCCTGGAGCAGGTTGGGATCGAGTGGACAGTTGTCGCACGCGTCGCCGAGCAGGTCGCCGTCGGCATCGGCCTGCGTCCGATTCGCGATCCCCGGACAGTTGTCGCACGCGTCCCCGAGACCGTCCTGGTCCGCGTCGGACTGATCGGGATTCGCCAGCGCTGCGCAATTGTCGCACGCGTTGCCCAGGCCGTCGCCGTCACCGTCCCCTTGAGTCGGATTCGCCGCCCCCGGACAGTTGTCGCACGCGTCCCCGAGCAGGTCGCCGTCGGGATCGGCTTGCTCCGGATTCGCGACCATCACGCAGTTGTCGCACGCGTTGCCCGCTCCGTCGCCGTCTACGTCCGCTTGCGTCGGATTCGCCGCCCCCGGACAGTTGTCGCACGCGTCGCCAACCCCGTCGTGGTCGGCGTCGGACCCATCGGGATTCGCCACCGTCGCGCAGTTGTCGCACGCGTCGCCCTGGCCGTCGCCGTCAACGTCCGCCTGGGTCGGGTTCGCCGCCCCCGGACAGACGTCGCACGCGTCGCCCGCGCCGTCGCCGTCAACGTCCGCCTGGGTCGGGTTCGCCGCCCCCGGACAGTTGTCGCGGCAGTCGGACGAGCCGTCCTGGTCGCTGTCCTGACAGTCGGCGAAACAGGAAGCGATCCCGTCGTCACAATCGGCCGCGATGCACGCGGGACCCTCGCCGTAGCCGTCGCCGTCGAGGTCGACGCAAGGGTCGGCACAGTCGAACACCTGGTCACCGTCGCCGTCGATGCAGACGGCCGAGCACGCCCGGTCGTCTTCGTCACAATCGGCCGCGATGCACGCGGGACCCTCGCCGTAGCCGTCGCCGTCGAGGTCGACGCAAGGGTCGGCACAGTCGAACACCTGGTCACCGTCGCCGTCGGTGCAGTCCCTCGCGCAGGCGGCCTCGCCGTCATCGCAGTCGGCGCCGAGACAGTCGGGGCCGGTTCCGAAGCCATCGCCGTCGAGGTCGACGCAGGTGCTGGAGGACGAGTCGGCCTCGCCGGCGGCGTCCGCCGTGTCCGGCGAGCCAGCGTCAGGGTCGATGTCGGCTCCGAGCAGGTCCGAGGCGTCGGCCGAATCGGCAGCATCGAGGGGGCCGGAATCCTCCGGCCCGGCACCTTCCCCGTCGCTCGTCGAGTCGGCGGATGCGGCGTCGGCTTGCGGCGCCGCGGACCGCCCACGCGAGTCGCAGCCGGGCGCAACGAGCACCGTGGCCACCGCAAAGAGAAGTCGGTACAGACCTACGGCATGCATCCGTGTTTCCCCTTCCCCCAGGGAGCCCGCGCCAAATCCGACCGGCGCTTCCGGTGAGTCCGTCGTGCACGCCGCGGCGACTCGGCTTGAGCGGCGCGCCGAACGGCGGCGCCCGAAATCGCGGCGCCCAGTCGCGCGCGGCCTGGGCGTTCTCGGCGGCAAGTATCGACCCGCTACCGGACCGGACCGACGTGGTCAGGAGACTGTAGCGCAACGCACAGGGGGTGGCCAGCGGCCGGCGCGGGTCAGCGGCGCCGCGGGTCAGCGGCGCCGTGGCAGCGGCGTCCGCTGCACTCGCGCGGGGGGGCGGGGGCCCTTGACCGGGCCAAGCGCGCCGCCCATGATGCCGGCGGGGTCGGGACGGGCGGACGCGGAAGCGAGCGGCGACCGCCAAAGGATGGGCGCGCATGAACCTCAGCACCGAACCCCTGCGCCGATACCTACGCACGCTCGAAGCCGCGCTTCTGCGGTACGAGGCGGCTCCCCCGGACAGCCTCGACCGCGAAGTGTTCCAGAACGCCATCATCCAGGGCTACGAATTGACCCAGGAGACGGCCTTCAAGTTGGTGCGCCGGGCACTCCGCGACTTCGGTCACGGGGCACGCCGGATCGACGCGACGCCGGTCAAGGATCTGCTGCGGCTCGCGGCCACCCACGGTCTCATGACCGTCGAAGAGGTGGCCCGCTGGTTCGCCTACCGCGACAACCGCAACGACACGGCCCACGACTACGGCGTGGGCTTCGCCGAGGAGACGCTCACCCTCCTGCCGGCATTCGTCGCCGACGCGCACCGGCTCGAAGCGGCGCTTGGCGCACGCTTCCCGGCGGAGGACGCCCGTTGAACGCCACCGACCTGAACGGGCTGCAACTGCCGGCCCGCGACCTCGCGCGGGTGCGCGCGCTCGTCGCAGCGCACGTGCCGGGGGCCGAGGTGTGGGCGTACGGCAGCCGCGTGCGGGGCACGGGGCACGCGGCAAGCGACCTGGACCTCTTGGCGCGCAACCCCGCCGACCCGACCGCGGCCACACCCGGTCTCGCGGCGCTGAGAGGCGCCCTGTCGGAGAGCGATCTGCCGATCCGCGTCGATCTCGTCGACTGGGCGCGCATCCCCGACGCCTCCCGCCGCAACATCCTGGAAGCCTACGTCGTGGTGTGGCCCGTGGCGTAGGGCGCGCGGGCCGTGGGGCCCGGCCGGGCAGGCGACGGCGCACGCGAGACGCCCGTATCCTGCGCGTTGACGGGGAGGTGAAGCCATGGAGGCGCTCAAGTTGGAGGTGGCGGTGGGTGCCGACCGGCGCATCGTCATCGAGCTGCCGGCCGAGGCCGAGGGCGGTCGGGCCGAAGTCATCGTGCTCTGGTCGCCCGTCCGCGCGGTCGTCGACTTCGTGCCGTTGGGCTGGACAGGGCATCGAGCCCGCATCGACCCGCGCGGGGCTTTCGGCGTATCGTAGTGACGCGAACGGGGTTCTTGCTTGTGCGAAGCAAGCCCACCTGGCCCCGTGAGCAGCGTGCAGGCATCCCGTCAGGAGGCGCGTAGACATGACATCGAGCGGCAGCCCGGCCCCGGTTCTGTTCGAGCGGCAACGCCAGCTGCTCGCGCTCATCGAAGCTGCCGGGGGATGTGTGGACGACTGCGACTTCCAGCGCTTGCTGTGCCTGTACAGTCACGACGGTGCGGTCGGGAGCCCCTACGAGTTCGTGCCGGGCAGGTTCGGCGCTTTTTCTTTCACGGCCGCCGCAGACGGCCGGAAACTCGTCTCGCGCGGTCTGCTCGTCGACGCCGAACGTCACTGGCAAATCACCGCCGCCGGACGCCAGGCCATTGCCGGTCGGCAGGATCCCGCGCTCGCATCGTTCCTGCGGCGTCACGGCCTTCGGGGAGAGCCTCTCAGCGCCGAGACGTTTCGCCGCTTCCCCTACCTGGCGTGCCGCGCCGAGCCGGCGGCCCGCGTGCTCCGCGGCGACCTCGCAGCCCGGCGCCAGATCGAGGCGGCCCGGCCCGGGGCGACCGCCTTTGCGCTGTCGACGATTGGCTACGAGGGACGCAGCCTCGAGGCCTACCTCAACGCACTGCTACAGGCCGGCGCGACCCTGCTCTGCGACGTTCGCCTGAACCCCCTCAGCCGCAAGTACGGGTTCTCGAAACGAACGCTCGCGACTGCCTGCGAAACCGTCGGCATTCGCTACGAACACCTGCCGCAGCTCGGCATTGCCTCGGAGAAGCGGCGCAACCTCGAGACGCAGGCCGACCGCGACGCGCTGTTCGCCGACTACGAACGCCACACCCTGCCCCGGCAGCAGGCCGCTCTCGGTGAGATTCGCGCGTGGGTACGGTCCGGTGAGCGCGTGGCGCTGACGTGCTACGAGCGGCTGCCCGAGCAATGTCACCGCCATTGCGTGGCCGAGGCGCTCGAACGACTGCCCGGCGGCCGACTTGCCGCGAAGCATCTCTGAGGGCGCATGGAGCGGCAGCGAATCCTGGTCACGGTCAAGACCTACCCGACGCTCTCGGCGAAGTACGGTGAGACGGTCTGCACGGCGGGGGTTCGAGAAGACGGCTCCTGGGTGCGTCTCTACCCGGTGCCGTTTCGTCGTCTCGGCAGGACGGAGCAGTACCGGAAGTTCGACTGGATCGAATGCCGGCTCGCGCGCCACCGGACGGACCCGCGGCCAGAATCCCATCGGCCCATCGATCTCGCGGAGTTCCGGCCGGTGGGCCACGTCGACACACGCGACGAATGGCGCGAACGGCGGCGCCTCGTCATCGAGACCGCGCGCGTCTACGAGCACATCGACGAGCTGGTGACCGCCGCCAAGGCGAACGAGCGGTCGCTGGCGGTTTTCAAGCCTGCCCGCATCCTGGATTTCCTGTGGGAGGAGGACACGCGCGAGTGGGATCCGGCCAGGCTGCACCGGATGCGCGAGATCCACGGCCAATACGAGATGTTCGCCGACAACGCGTGGCGCGAGACGTTCCTCGCGATCCCCAAACTCCCGTACAACTTCTCCTACCGCATCGAAGACGCGGCGGGCCGGCGCAGCGAATTGCAGATCCTCGATTGGGAAATCGGGGCGCTCTACTGGAACTGCCTCCGCGCGGCCCACAACGACGAGCCGGCCGCGCTCGCGAAGGTACGGCAGCGCTACTTCGACGAGTTCTGTCGCAACGACCTCCACTTCTTCCTGGGAACGACGGAGCGCTTCCACTTCGTGGCGCCAAACCCCTGGGTCATCGTGGGGGTGTTCCCTGTCCCGCACGTCCGGCAACTCCAGATGTTCTGACACCCGGTTGCACTCCAGACGACACCGAGGCGCCGCAGAGCGATCCCCCGAGACGTACTCCGGGTACGCCGCGGGGGGGCGATGGCGGCAACATGGGTATCCGCAGGAAGGCGACTTGGGATGAATGCGGGTCGAGCCCGGGCGGGGCGGGCGGGGTGGCCGGGGCAAGGAATCGAGCGCCTCGGCGCGGCGCCGGGCTCGCGGGCGTGGCCGGCGACCTGCACCTCGTCACGGTTGGATTGCAGGCGTACGTGGGGGCGGGGCCGGTCGGGCAGCGCGCGGCCCGGCGCGGGGCTCAGGCCGGCTGGCGGCGCACGGGGCGTTTGCGTTCAGAGCGGCGCGTGCCGCCCACCAGTTCGTACTCGTTCGAGTCGTCGCCGAACACACTGCGCACGCCGCTTTTGACCCGCGACAGCAGGTCGTTGAGCGCCTTGCGCTGCGCCGCGCGGTTGTTGATGAGCACCGTGCGCCGGGCGTCGATCTCGCCAAGCTCCGTTGCGGTGGCTTCGAGTGTCGCCGCGGCCGCGAGCACGGCCCCGGCGCGGATGTCGCCAGGCAGGCGCTCCCCCATCGGTTCGAGGATCTTCGCGACGTTGCGGGCTTCGAGAACGCTGGCCGCATCGGTCGGACTGGCCATGGGCACCCTCCTTCGTACACGCCGCGCCGGGGCCCGACCTCCGGGACCCGTGGCGACGCGCATGGTTGTTGTGGCAGCGATGGCGCCGAGGCGGCCCGCAAGAGGTCGTGCCCCGCGCCGCCTTCGGTGGTAGCGGCTGGCCGCCCGGGTGTCAAGCCCCCCCCGCGAAGTCCGGTGGTTTGGGGCACCGCGCGGCGACGCTGCGTCGCCGTGCGCTCAGGGGGCGGCGGGACCGGCGGCGTGGCGAGTGGGGCGGCCGGGCCGGACGCCCAGTTGGCGGCGCGGGGCCGCGACGGGGTCGCGACCGGCGCTCAGGGGGCGGGTCCGGGCGCAGATGGCTCGGGCGACGCGCCGGCGTGCGGACGCTCAGCGGGCGCGGCGGGCGGCAGACGTTCAGGGCGCGGCGGACGGCAGACGTTCAGGGCGCGGCGGGCGGCGACGAC
>CAYRCM010000254.1:0-7476 GCA_964422715.1 uncultured Myxococcales bacterium
GCCCCCGGCGTCGGCGCCCGCGGCCGCCGGCGCGGCGCGGAGCGGCAGCCCGGCGAACGCGAAACGCACCGGCGCGCCGTCGAGCGACTCGGCAACGTCCCCGCTTGGCGACACCCGCCACAGGCCCACGCGCGTGACGTGAGCCCCCTCCGCGGCGCCGGCCGACCAGACGAGCGCAGCGACTTCGGAGGCACGGAGCGCCAGGCCCGGCCGCAGGTCGTGCACGAAAAGCAGGGCCTCACGGGCGGGGTGCGCGAGTTCCTCGCGCAGTTCGGCCGGCAGCTCCACCCGCCCGAGCCAGTGCAAGGCCGCACCGCGATCGCCGAGCGCCGCCAACGCGGCAGGCAGGGCGTCGGCCGCCGGCGGACAGGGAACGGTCTCATCCGGCGGCCTCAGCAGGTAGGCGGCGAGGTGGATGGTGCGCATGAGCCGGGGCTCGTTCGGGGCGCACAGCCGCGCCGCCTCGAAGGTCAGGCCCGGAAACGCCACCGCGTTCAGCCGCGCGGGCAACGCGGCCACGTCGCCGCTTGGCGCGATGTACACCTCAAGCAGCTCCGCGAGACTCTCGAAACCGAGGGGCAGGGCCGGCGCGAGGCTCTGGAGCGGTTTCGGATGGTGGCCCGTGCTGTAGCCGAGGCGCAGCCCCGCCCGGCGCAGGATGCGCGGCAGGTGTCGCACGAGGTCGAGTTGGCCGAGGAAACGCGCACGCCCGCGCTTGGCAAAGCGCAGCCGCACCTGCCAGGCGGCCTCGCGGCTGAGCGGTTCGAGCGCCGGGGCCGCCTGCACGACCCCGCCCGCATCGGGTGGCGCCGGTTCGGCCGGCGCGCCGTCGGCGGGTGGCGCGTCGCAGCGCAGGCCGCAACGCCGGCAATGGCGCTCTTCGGGACGGGCGCAGGGCGGTGTCGGCTCGGCGCGCAGGGCCTTCGCGTACTCGTTTTCGAGAAACGCGGCGGCGACGCCCGTTGCGCAGTGATCCCAGGGCAGCCGGCCGCCCACCGGCAACGCGCCGAGGTAGGCGCGCGGGTCGGTCGCCGTCGCCGCGAAAGCCTGCTGCCAGGGGCTCTCCTTGAACTGGTCGTCCCAGCCGTCGAAGCGCGCGCCGGCCCGCCACGCGGCTTCGATGGTATCGGCGAGCCGCGCATCACCGCGCGAGAGCACGCCTTCGAGCAAGGACAGCCGCCGGTCGTGCACCTTGAGCGTGGCGCCGCGGCCGAGGGCGACGCGCAGCAGGCGCTGCTTGCGCTCGATCTCGGCGTCGTCGGCCATGGGCGCCCACTGGAACGGACCGTGGGGCTTCGGCACGTGCGTCGACACGGCGACGGTGAGTTCGAAACGCCGCGGCGCGCGTGCCTTGCGACGCGCGGCCGCAAGCACGCGCTCGGCCGTGCCGGCGATGGCCCGCACGTCGTCGTCGGTCTCGCTCGGCAGCCCGATCATGAAGTACAGTTTGATGCGCAACCAGCCGAGTTCAGCGGCGTTTTCGGCAGCGAGGCGCAGGTCGTCCTCGGTGATGTGCTTGTTGATGACGTCGCGCAGCCGCTGGGTGCCGGCCTCGGGCGCGAGCGTGAGCCCGGTTTTGCGCACCGCGGCGATGCGGTCGAGCAGTTCGCGCGGCAGGCCGTAGGCGCGCAGGCTCGACACACTGAGTGCGACGCGTTCGGGAGCCAGCGAATCCATGAGCCTTTCGATGAGCGGGGCGATGGGCCCGTAGTCGGCCGCGGACAGCGCCCCGAGCGACACCTCGTCGAAGCCGCAGGCTCGAAGCGCCGTGTGGATGCTGGCGACGACGCTGTCAGGCGGGCGCTCGCGCGCCGGCCGGTAGAGGAAGCCCGCCTGGCAGAAGCGACAGCCCTGCGGGCAGCCGCGCGCGATTTCGACGCTCACGCGGTCGAAGATGGCCTGCACCGACGGAACGAGCGTGTGCCCCGGAAACGGGTGACCGACGAGCGACGGCAGCCACTGGCGCACGACCGGCAGCGCGGCGGCGCAACCGGGCCGCACGCCCGCGACGACGAGGCGCCCCGAGGCCGCATCGACCTCGCGGTCGTAGCACGCCGGCACGTAGACACCGGGCAACGCGGCGAGCAGCCGCAGCTTTTCGGCGCGCGTCGCCCCCGCCCGCTTGGCCGCAGCGAGGCAGCGCGTGATGGCCGGCAACGCCTCCTCGCCCTCGCCGACGAGAAAGGCGTCGAAGAACGGCGCAACCGGCTCGGGGTGGCTCGCGCACGGCCCGCCGCCGAGCACGATGGGGTCGCTCGCGCCGCGCGCGGCCGCGCGCAGAGGCACGCCGCCGAGGTCGAGCACGGTAAGGACGTTCGTGTAGGTAAGTTCGTGTTGCAGCGACAGTCCGACGAGGTCGAAGGTGGCGACGGCTTCGGCGCGGTCGAGGCTCACGAGCGGCAGGCCGCGCTCGCGGAGTTCGGCCTCCAGGTCGGGCCAGGGCGCGAACACCCGGTCGACCACGAGCCCCGCCTCGGCCCCGAGCACCGCGAGCAGGATGTGAAGCCCCTGGTGGCTCATCCCCACCTCGTAGGCGTCGGGGAAACCGAGCAGCACGCGCAGCGCGGCGGGGGCCGCCGAAACCGTGCGCGGCCCGAACTCGCCACCGAGGTAGCGGGCGGGACGGCTCACGCGGGTCAGGAACGACTCGTAGGGGTGCGGCGTCACGAGGGGAGTTACCTCCAAGAGGTGGTTGGCTGCCGGCGGCGCGCCGGCCGGCGCGCGCGCAAGAGGCGTCGGGGAAACGCGCGCGCTCCGCCGTTGGGGCCCCGCGCCGCGAAAGGCTCCCGGGAGCCTGCTGCTGCGTTTGAAATTCCGCGGACCTGCCCTGCCGTGCCCGGCCCGCCCGTTCGCAAGAGGCTCCTAGGCCGCCGGCCGAGCGCTGTCAAGCAGACGCCCGCGGACCTGCCCGCCCGCCGCCCCCGGGGCGCGCCAGGGGCCGGGCCTGACCGCCGGAGTCCCGACGGCGCCTTGAAAAGCGGGCGAACGGCCCGTAGGTTGATTCGCGGTGGGCGCCGGGAAGGGCTGGGGCACGATGGGACTCATGCAGCTGTTCAGGACACTGGCGTTGATCGGGCTCGTGGTCGAGGGCGGCCCCGCGGCAGCCGACCCCGTGCCGCCCGAGCCGCACGCCGCGGCCCTCCGCGCCGGCGGGCCAGGGCCGCTGCCGCTCCCGCGAGCCCCCGAACGCCGCGCGGAAATGGACGCAACCATCCGATTCAAAAGTGAAACCCTGTCGCACGTCGTCTACGGCTACCTGCCGTACTGGGAGTTCGACTACGACAACTGGCACGCCGAGAGCCTCTCCCACGTGGTGTTCTTTTCGGTCGGGATCACTCCCGAAGGGCTGGTCGACACGACGCGCGGCTACTGCGACGCCTTCTGCCAAGAGCTCGTCGCGTGGGCGCATGACGGCGGGCTGCGGTTGCACCTCGCCGTGACGTTGATGGACGACGACGGCATCGCGACCCTCTGCAACACCCCCGAGTACGTCGCGCAAGCACTCGCCACCATTCGCGAACTCGTGCTGGAGGGCGGCGTCGACGGCGTCAACGTCGACTTCGAACGCGTGCCGCGCACGGCCCGAACGAATTTCACGGCGTTCGTCGCGCAGCTGCGCACCGTGCTCACCGCCATCGACCCGGGCATCGAAGTCACGGTGGCCACGCCGAAGGTCGACTGGTGGGATTCCTACGACTACGCGGGGCTTGCGGCGGTGTCCGACGGCCTGCTCGTCATGTCGTACGGCTATCGCCAGGGTTCGTCCGCCCCGGGGCCCACGGCGCCACTGCTCGCCGGCTCGCTCTGGCCCTGGTACACGGTACGCTGGACCGTCGACGACTACCTCGAAAGGGTCGCTCCCGCCGATCGGGACAAGGTATGGCTGGGACTCGGCTTCTACGGCATCGACTGGCCTGTCGAGGCCCCCAGGGTGCCGGCCACGGCGCGCGACGACGGTGTCGTCAAGACCTATGGCGCGGCTGCCGCCGAGGTCGGCGCGTGCGGCGGCTGGCTCTTCGATGCGCAGAGCCAGTCGAGCTACTACCACTGCCAGCGCGGCGGGGTCTGGCACCAAGTCTGGCTCGACAACGCCGACTCGCTGGCCCTCAAACTCGACCTCACGCTGCAAAGTGGGCTCGGCGGCGTGGGCATCTGGGCGCTCGGCTACGAAGGGGCCACGGCCGAATTCTGGACGCTCATCGCCGACCGCTTTCGCCCCGCGCCGACCGAGAACCGCAGCCCCGTCGCCCACGCCGGCCCCGACCGGGAAGCCCGGGTCGGCGAACCCGTGGCTCTCGACGGCTCGCGCAGTTCCGACCCCGATGGCGACGCCCTGAACTTCCACTGGCTGCAGACGGGCGGTCCGACCGCCGTGAGCCTCGTCGGCGCCGCCGGGCCGACGCCCTGGTTCGTCGCCCCGCTCGCCGGACCTTACGACTTCTGGCTCATCGTCGACGACGGCGCGGCCCGCAGCCTCCCCGACGATGTGCACGTCACGATACTGCCCGTGGCGGCCGACCCCGCCCCCGACGTCGCGGACGGGGTCGCGCCCGACGCCGCTTCCGGCGACGGCCACGCCGCCGACGCGGCCGCATCCGACGCGTCCCCGGACGCGCCGCCCCCGCTGCCCGACGCCGCACAGGCCGAGCCCGGCGGCGATGCCACGCCACCCGATGCGACGGCAGGCGAGGCCCTGGCGCCCGACGCCTCCGACGCGCCCGACGCTTCCGACACCGCCGCCGCTTTCGAGCTGGCCCCGCCCGACGCCCCCGACGCGGCCGCCGACGCCGATGGGCAGCCTGGCGACGCCCTTTCCGAGGCCGGCCCGGCCGACGTCGCTCCGCCCGGCGACACGCTCGCCGACGCCGAGAGTGCAGCGGCCGACCACGCCGCGCCAGCGCCCGACGCGCCCCCGGCCAACATCGATGGCGCGGGCCCCGCGGCCCTGCGCGCGTCGGGTTCCGGTTGCGCCGCGGGCGCCTCCACGGCGGCGGCCGGGCCCGCCCTCTTTGCCCTGATCCTCCTCGCGGCCGCCCGGCGCCGTTCCTGCCGGCCGCCCCGCGCAGCGTAGCCGGTCCCGCCCGCGCACCACCTCGAGCGCCCCCGCCCGAACGCCCGGAAGCGCGGCCCGAAACCGTGCGCATGCCCTTGCCGGCCCCCCCCGTGGCCGCGTAGACTGCGCCCGTCAGGGGGGAAATCCATGGCACCTTACGACGTGCTCGTCGTCGGCTCCGGCTTTGGCGGCTCCATTCCGGCCTTGCGGCTCGCCGAGGCCGGCCGGTCGGTCTTGGTCCTCGAACGCGGCCCGCGCCTCAGCGCCAAGGACTACCGCCAAGACTGGTCCATGCAGAACATGGACAAGCTCTTCGTGCACTACATGTCCGACGAATATGAGGTGTTCTTCCGCTACGGGCGGGGCATCGGCGGCGGCTCCCTGACGTATGCCGGCGCGGCCTTGCGCTCACCGTCCGAGGTCTTCGAATACCGCGACCGCACGGGCTACCGCGTCTGGCCGGCCGCCGTCACGCGCGCCGTCATGGAACCCTTCTACGACGCCGCCGAAACCATGATGTTCGTCTCACAGGCGCGCTGGGACGAAGTGCCGGCCGCGGGCGGCGCCTTCGCCATGATGCTCGACCGCATCGGCAAGACCTGCGACCGCAGCCGCTACCCGTACGTCAACTGCCTCCAGTGCGGTTTCTGTATGGTCGGGTGCATCTACGACCGCAAGATGACGCTCGCCCACACCTACATCCCCGCCGCCGAGGCGCTCGGGGCCGAATTCCGCGAGAACTGCCGGGTCGAGCGCATCCGCCCGGTGGCCGAGGGCTACACGGCCGTCTACGTCGACGCGCAGGGCCGCACGCGCGAGGTCACGGGTCGGCTGCTCATCCTGGCCGCCAACGCGCTCGAAACCCCCGCCATCCTGCTGCGCTCGGCGGCCGACCTGCCCGACCTCTCGCCCCAGGTCGGCAAAAACCTCAACAACAACGGCGACGTGGCCCTGATGTGGGAGTTGCCCGCAGACTTCCCCGACTTCAACCTGCACATGGGCCGCAACAACGCGGGCGTCATCACGTACGCGTTCTGGGACGAGCACCGCATCACCATCCACCCCGGCTGCACGGGTCCCGGCATCTTTGGCGCCCTCGAAGTGCAGGCCGACGGCGACGGTGCGCCGCCCGAATACCCCTTCGGCCTCGCCTACAAGCGCTTCATCCGCGAGAAGTACCCGAAGAAACTGCTCTCGGCGCTGGCCATCGGCCTGCTCGATCCGCTGGGCGAAGTCGGCGTGCGCTCGGGCATGGTGCACTTCCGCTTCCCCCAGGACGACTACCTGCGCGCCTACATCGAACGCGTCGCCGGCATCGGACGCCAGATTGCCGCCGGCTCCGGCGCCCGGCTGCTGCGCACCAACGACACCGGCTGGGAACACGGCGACGCCCACCCGCTCGGCACCTGCCGCATCGGCGACGACCCCGAACGCGCCCCCTGCGATCCCTTCGGCGAACTGCGCGGCTACCCGGGGCTCTTCGTTGCCGACAGTGCGTCCATTCCGGGGGGCACGGGCGTCAACCCGGCCCTGACCATCGCGGCCAACGCCGAACGCATCGCGGCTCACCTCGTGGAGGTCGGTTGATGAGCACCATCGCGTCCCGCGGCCCCGAAGCGGGGGCCGCGCTCCTCGACCGGCGCGCCTGGCTCGGGCGGGCGGCCAAGGCAGCGCTCTGGGGCGCCGTCGCGACGCTCGGCGGGCTCACGCGCCGCGGGCAGGCGGCCCCCGCCGCCGACGCCGTGCCCCCGGCCACCCCCGGCTTCGCGCGGCCTCCGGTCGGCTCCGACCAGGCCGTGCTCGCGTCCATCGCCGACACCATCGTGCCGGGCGAAGCGGCCGACCCCGGCGGCGGGCCGGGGGCGCTCGACTGCGGCGCGCTCAGCCTCATCTACGACCGTTTCTACCCCGTGCGGGCGTACATTCCGCTCATCCTGACAGCCGTGCAGGCCGAAGCGCAGCGCCAGTACGACGCGCCCTTCGAAATGCTCGGCCAGGCCGAACGCGAGGCGGTGCTGCGCACCATCCAGCACACGTTCCCGGTGTTGCGCCACGCCTACCGCTTTATCCGTTCGGTGTACTTCGCGGGCCTGCACGATGCGACGGGGCTCCATGCCTTGCGCTTCCCGGGCCCCAACCTGGGCTACATCGGCCACCCGGAATTCTCCTTCCGGCGGCCGCTCGCGGCGGAGAGGACGCCCAATGGCATCATGCCCTGACCGGCTCACGGCCAACGCCGGTGGGCCCGCGGCCGCCGCTCGGCTCGTTTCCCGCCGGGCCACCCCGGCGATCTGGGCCGCGGCCGGGCTCGCCCTGCTCGCGGCGGGCTGCCTCGCGGGCGGTCCTGCCGAGCCCCTGGCCGACGCGCGTGTCGACGGCGCCGCCGACCTGCCGCATCCATCCGACGCGGCCGACGCCGAGGG
>CAYRCM010000255.1:0-7457 GCA_964422715.1 uncultured Myxococcales bacterium
CACTCCGGGCTGCCGCCGCCGGGTTGCCGCGGGCCCCCGCCCCGGCCCCCGCCCCGCCACCGCCTCCCGAGGCCCCCGGGGCTGCTCCGGCGCCGGCCCCCGCCCCGCCAACGCCTCCCGAGGCCCCCGGGGCTGCTCCGGCGCTGGCCCCCGCCCCGCCAACGCCTCCCGAGGCCCCCGGGGCTGCTCCGGCGCCTGCCCCCGCCCCGCCAACGCCTCCCGAGGCCCCCGTCCCGCCGCCCAGCGCAGCCCCGCCCACTCCGCCCGACGCATAGCCGCGGTCGCCCCAGCCCGTCGCTCAGGCTACGCCGCCAATGACGCGCAACGCGCCGCGCATGGGCCGCGAAACCGAGAAAATGGCGGCTCATCGAGAACGGTTTTTGACGCAACTTGACGCGAGAGACCAAGGCGGCGGCCGGGACGGCGCAGGCTCAGAGTTCGCGCGGCGGCACGACGCCCCCGCCGCCGCGCGTGGCGAAGCAGCGCTTGTGGCTCTCGCGCAGCGCCGCCGCGGCGTCGGGATGAAGGGTCTCGGCCTGGCGGATGAGCCGACGCACTTCGGCGCAGGGAGGCGACTCCGCCAGGGCCGCGACCGTGGCCAGCCAGTCGTTCGTGCGGCCGAGGAGTGCCGCGCACGCCGGGTCGGGCCCGAGCGTTACGACCCGCTCGCACAGCGAACGCGCGGTGGCAAAATCGGCGCGCGCAAAGGCGGCTTCGGCGGCGGCGCGCTCGGCCTGCGGGTCGACGGGCGGCTTGCCCGCATCGCGGCCGGCGTCGGGGCGGGGTACGGGCGCAGCGTCGGGCGCGGGCGGCGCACCGGCCGCGACATCGTTCCGCATTCCGGCGTCGCGCGGGCCGCCGACATCGGGCACCGCAACGGGCGCCGCCGCGCAGCGCGAAGAAGAGGGCCGCGGCGGCCACGGCGACCCCGAGCGCCACGCCCACGTAGAGCCCCGCGCGCCCCCGTTTGGCACGCGACAGCGTCGTCTCGGCGGGCAGGCTGACAGGGCGGGCAAGCGTCGGCGCCGTGGCCAGCCGTTCGGCGGGGGCGGCCGCGGCCTGCGCCGCGCCGGACACCGGGGGGACGGAGGCCAGGACGGGCGGCCGCGACGGCACGAGCCGGCCGCTCGCGGGCGTGCCGCGCCAGCGTTCGAGGTCGTCGCGAAACTCTCCCATGGACGCGTAGCGCGCAGCCGGCTCGCGCTCGATGGCGCGCATGACGATGTGCGCGAGCCAGGGCGAAAGATCGGGGCGGCGCGCTTCGGGCCGTTCGGGCGGGTTGTTGACCTTGGCCATGACGAGCGAGATGGGCGTCGTGGCCTGGTAGGGCAGCGCCCCGGTGAGCATATGGTAGAGGATGACGCCCGTGGCGTAGACGTCGGTGCGCTCATCGGCGCGTTCGCCGCGGCACTGTTCGGGCGACATGTATTCGGGGGTGCCGAACACGTCGCCGGTGGCGGTGAGCGGCCCGCCCGAGCCGTCGGGCACGCGCGCGATGCCGAAGTCGAGCAGTTTGACGAAGTGGCGGCCGGAGGCCGAGCGCAGCAGGATGACGTTGTTGGGCTTGAGGTCGCGATGCACGACGCCCGCGGCGTGTGCCGTGCTGAGCGCCTCGCTGAGTTGGACCGTGAGGTCGACCGCCAGGTCCTCGGGCAGCGGTCCCTGCTCGTTGATGAATTCGGCGAGGCTCGGCCCCGCCACGTATTCCATGACGAGGTAGAACGTGCCGTCGTCTTCGCGGCCGAAGTCGTGCAGGGTGACGATGTGGGGATCGTGGAGCCGCGCGCAGGCCCGCGCCTCGTTTTCGAAACGCTGAACGAGGTCGGGGCGCCCCGCGAAGCGCGCGTGCAGGATCTTGATGGCCACGCGCTGGTCGACGTTGGTCTGCACGCCCTCGTAGACGACCCCCATACCGCCTTCGCCGACGATGCGCACCGCTCGGTACTTGTTGCCGAAAAGCCGCCCCGACTGGGGGTCGGAGGAGCCGGCCGCGGTGGGCGTGCTGTCGAGCCGCCGCCCACACGCGGGGCAGAAGCGCGCGTCCCCCTGGTACGGCGTTTGGCAGAAACGACAGGCCGGCATGCAACCTTCCTCGAAGGGCAAGAGGCACCGTGCTCCTGTTATCACAGGCGCGCGCCTCGGGGCAAACGCCCCCGGCCCCGAGAATCGGTCACCGCACCGACGTCCGAGCGAGCGGCGACGGGTCCAACGGCAAGGAGGCAAGCCGATTGGGGCGCGGTTGCCGCGGCGCTCCGGCGAGCACCGAATCGGCGCGGCCGACACCGCAATTGGCCCCGGATCCGCTCGCGAATCCCGGCTTGGGGGACGGATTCTGGGCCCGGATCGTGATAGGCTACGCGCCCGCGCGGCCCCGCAGCGGCGCCCGCGGCGGAGGAATCGTGAACGTCCCCCTGGCCGACCTCCAGAGCGAGTTCGCGCACGTCGGCGCCGATGTGCGCGCGGCCATCGAGCGCGTCCTCGTGAGCGGCCGCTTCATCCTGGGGCCCGAGGTCGCGGCCTTCGAGAGCCTCGTGGCCGAGGCCTGCGGCGTGCGCCACGCCATCGGGGTCTCCAGCGGCACCGACGCGCTGCTGGCCGCTCTCTTGGCGCTCGGGGTCGGTCCCGGCGCCGAGGTCATCACCACCCCGTACTCGTTTTTTGCCACCGTGGGCGCCATCTGGCGGGTCGGGGCGCGTCCCGTGTTCGCCGACGTGCAGCCCGACACGTATACGCTCGCCCCGGCGGCCGTCGCGGCACGGCTCACGAGCCGCACGCGGGCCATCCTGCCGGTGCACCTGTTCGGGCTGTGCGCCGATGTGCCGGCGCTGCGGGCCGTGGCCGACCCGGCCGGCATCCCGCTCGTCGAAGACGCGGCCCAGGCGCTCGGGGCCCGCCACGGCGGCCGGCCGGCGGGCGCGCTCGGCCTTTGCGGCTGTTTCAGCTTCTTCCCCACGAAGAACCTCGGCGCCTGCGGCGACGCCGGTTGCATCGTCACCGACGACGCCGAGCTCGCCGCGCGCCTGCGGCTCCTGCGCAACCACGGCGCCGTCGAAAAGCACCTCCACCCGATCGTCGGCGGCAACTTCCGCCTCGATGCGCTGCAGGCGGCGGTGCTGCGCGCCAAGTGGCCCCAGCTCCCCGAATGGACGCGCCGGCGCCGGGCCAACGCCGCCTACTACGATGCCGCCTTCGCCGGGCTCGCCGCCGCGGGGTTGCGCACGCCGCCGCGCCTGCCCGGCAGCGAGCCGGTCTACCACCACTACGTCATCGCCGTGCCGGCCGCCGCGCGCGACCCGCTGCGCGCAGCCCTCGCGGCCCGCGGCATCGAAACGGCCGTCTACTACCCGCGCCCGCTGCACCTGCAGCCCTGCCTCGCGGCGCTCGGCCACGCCGCGGGCGACTTTCCGGCCGCCGAGGCCGCCGCGCGCGAGACCCTGGCGCTCCCGGTGCACCCGGGGCTCCAGGCGGCGCAGCGCGAGGCCGTGGTCGCGGCCGTGGAGGCGTTCTTCCGTGCCTGACATCCTGGTCCATCCGACGGCGGTCATCGACGACGGCGCGGTCATCGGCGCCGGCACGCGCATCTGGCACTTCTGTCACGTCATGAGCGGCGCCGTCATCGGGCGCGACTGCGTGCTCGGGCACAACGTCTTCGTCGGGCGCGGCGTGCGCATCGGCGACGGCTGCAAGCTCGAAAACAACGTCAGCCTGTTCGAAGGCGTCGAGCTCGATGCCGGCGTGTTCTGCGGCCCGTCCGTGGTGTTCACGAACGTGCGCACACCGCGCGCCCACGTCGATCGGCACGGCGAGTTCCTGCCGACGCTCGTCGGCCGTGGGGCCACGCTCGGCGCCAACAGCACGATCGTGTGCGGCATCCGCATCGGGGCCTTTGCCACCGTCGGCGCCGGCTCCGTGGTCACGAAGTCGGTGCCCGACTATGCGCTCTGCTACGGCAACCCGGCGAAGCAGGCCGGCTGGATGTGCGAGTGCGGCGAACGCCTCGACTTGACCGAAGACGCCATGCAGTGCCGGCGCTGCGGCAGCCGCTACGCGCAAACGGGCGAACGCTGACGGCGGATCCGAGTGCCCCGCGCGGCGCGGACGACCCTGCCGGTGGCCCGCAGCCGCGTGGGAGGCCTCGGCGGGCTGCCGGGTCCGGGGCGGCGGGACGGCGGGAAGGCAACAGGCAATGCGTCCAACCTCCGTGGCAGTGCTCGGCGCGGGCTCGTGGGGGCGCCACTTCGTTCGCAATCTTGCCGAGTTGCCCGAGGCCGAGTTGCGGCTGGTCTGCGACCGCGCGGCGCAGACGCGGGCCGAGCTCACCGCCCGCTACCCCACGGTGCGGATCGTGGCCGAGGCCGCCGACGTGTGGGCCGACCCGGCCATCGAAGCCGTCGTCATCGCCACCCCGGCCGAGCAGCACGCGCAGCACGTCGCCGCGGCGCTGGCCGCCGGCAAGCACGTGCTCGTCGAGAAACCGCTGGCGCTGCGCTACGCCGAGGGCCTGCGGCTCGCCGAGGCGGCGCGGGCGAACGGCCGCGTGCTGATGGTGGGGCATTTGCTGCACTACCATCCGGGCATCGTGCAGCTCAAGGCGCTCATCCGCGACGGCGAACTCGGACGCGTGCGCTACCTCTACTCGTCACGGCTCAACCTCGGCCGCGTGCGCCGCGAAGAGAACATCCTCTGGAGCTTCGCGCCCCACGACATCTCGCTCATCCTGGCGCTCGTCGGCGACCTGCCCTTCGAGGTCACGGCCATTGGCGGCTCATACGTGCGGCCGAATCACGCCGACGTGACCGTTACGCACCTGCTCTTCGACAACGGCGTGCGGGCGCACATCTTCGTGAGCTGGCTGCATCCTTACAAGGAGCAGCGGCTCGTCGTGGTCGGCTCCCGCCGCATGGCGGTCTTCGACGACTTGCAGCCGCGCGACAAACTCGTGCTCCACGACCAGCACGTCGACGTCGTCGACGACGAGCCCATCCCCCACCGCGGCGCCGGCATCCCCGTGCCCTGCGCGGCCGACGAGCCGCTGCGGGCCGAATGCGCCCATTTCCTCGCCTGCGTGCGTGACGGCACGCCGCCCGTCACCGACGTGCGCGAGGCGCTGCGCGTCCTGCGGGTGCTCCAGGCGGCGCAACAGAGCCTGGTCACGTCCGGCCATCCGGTCATGATGCCGCTCGACGACCGCGACCCCGGCTGACGCGGGCCCGGCCGCGCTTGGCAGGCCGCGGGGCCGGGGCTACCATGGCGGCCGCAGGAGTTCGAGGCACGCGATGGACGCACCCGACGCGCAGACCGCCTTTGCCGCCGCGACCCCCGACCTGGGCGGGGCGCAAGGGCCGGGCGCGGCCGAGGTGCCGACCGTCCCGGGCCGCCGCTGGACGCCGGTCCAGACGAACGCGCGTGCCGAAAAAGTGGTGGCCGCAGCCTGCCGCCGCCTCGGCATCGCTCACTTCCTGCCGCTGCGCAGCGCCGTGCACCGGTACGGGCGGCGCGTTGTCTCGTTCGAGCTGCCGCTCTTCCCGGGCTACCTCTTTTGCGCCCTCGACGACGAGAGCCGCCTCGCGCTGCTGCGCACGCGGCGGGTCGTACGCACGCTCGTCGTGCACGACGACGGGCCGCTCGTCGCGGCGCTCGGTCAACTCGCGCGGATGTCGGCGGCGCGGCTGCCCATCGAGCCGCACCCGTACGTCGCCGTGGGGCGGCGGGTGCTCATCACGGAAGGCCCGCTGGCCGGTCTCGAGGGCCTCGTCGTGGCACGGCGCAACAAACACCGGCTCGTCGTCAACATCGACCTGCTGCGTCAGGCGGCCGCCGTCACGCTCGACCCGACGCACGTGCGCGACGCGGCCGCCGCGGAGGCGCTCCCTTGAACCTCGCCGCCACCAGCGCCGCCGGGCCCCCGGGGGCCAACGCCGCCCCGCTCCGGTCGCGCATCGCACGCGGGCTGCGCCTCTCGGCGCTCGGCCTCACGCTGCTGTCGGTCGGCGCCGCCCCGTTGCTCATCGGCTCCGTCCACCTCGCCGCCGTGCTCGGCCACGCTGCCGTGCAGGGCGTGGCCCTCGGGCTCGTCGCCATCGGCGCCTGGCTGCGCGGCCGCTCCTTGCACGTTCCGCGCCTCGGCTACGTGTGGCTCGCCGCCGCCGGACTGAGCCTGCTGCAACTGCTGCCGCTGCCCGCCGGGCTCGTGCGCGCCATTGCCCCGGGCGTGGCCGCGCCGTCTTCTGCGCTCGCCGCCGCCCTGCAGCAGCCGGCCCCGGGCTGGCTCCCGCTCTCGCTCTCGCCCCAAGACACGCTCGGTGCGGTCCTGGCCATCGGGGCGCTCGCGGCCGCCACGATCGTCATCGCCACGGTGGCGCGCACCCCGCGACGGCTGCGCGTGGCGCTGGCCGTGCCCATCGCGGCGGGGCTGGGGGTCGTGGCCGTGGGTCTGCTGCAGGTGTTCGGCAGGAGCGACGCCATCCTGTTCTGGTACGCGCCCGAACGACCGCTCGGCGCCACCCTGTTTCCCACGACCTTCGTCAATCCGAACCACTTCGCGGGGTTGATGACCCTGCTCGGCCCGCTGGCGCTCGGTTGGGCGCGCAGCGTGCGCAGCCACGGCCGGCGCGAGGCGCTGTTTGCCGCTTTCCTCGCGTGCACCGGCGGGGTTCTGGCGTCGTTGTCGCGCGGCGGCATCGCGGCGTACGCCGTGGGTGTGGGCCTGGTGCTGTGGCTGCCGTCCGCGGCACCGGGCGACGAGCCGCGCCCCCAACGCAGCCGGGTGCGGCGGGCGCTTTTTGCGGCCGGCGTGGCCCTCGGGCTGCTGGCGCTGCTCGTGGCGCTCGACCAGGTCTTCCTCGGCCGGCGGCTCCACGACGCGTTTGGCAACGAGCGGCTCGCCGACAAGGTGCTCGGGTTCGGTCAGGTGCTGCGGCTCATCGGCGACCATCCGTTCACGGGCATCGGCCGGGGGGCGTTTGCCGACGTCTTCCAGGCCTACGCGCCGGTCGACTCGCTCACGTTCAGCCATGCCGAGAACGTGCTGTTGCAGGCGGCTGCCGACTGGGGACTCCCTGCCACCCTCGGCCTGCTCTTCCTGTTCGGCTGGGCGCTGCGGCCCCTGCTGAAGCGCGCGGGCCAGTCGTCCCTGCTCGTCGCGGCCATCATCGGAGCGCTGGCGCTGCTCGCGCAGAATCTCGTCGACTTCGGACTCTATACGCTCGGGGTGGCCCTGCCGTTCGTCGCGGTGTTGGCGGTCGTCGACGCCGCGGCCATCCCGGCGACGGCGCGGCGGCGCGTGCCGCCGCCGGTGGGGCTGGCGCTCGGCCTCGGGCTGCTCACCGCCGCCTGGGGCGCGTTCGCAACCGTATGGCCGGCCGGCGAACTCGGTCTCGGCCACACGAGCGCGCGGGCGGCCCTGCCGGCGACCGTGGCCACGCGCGTGCTGGCCGACGCCGGCCTGCCGTCCGGCC
>CAYRCM010000256.1:0-7435 GCA_964422715.1 uncultured Myxococcales bacterium
CTCACGGCCGACTCGGAAACCGGGCGCGGGATTGGGCGGGGAGCCCGCCACCAGAGACCCCGCGGCGTCCAGAAGGGTGCAGGGCGGCCAGGCACCGCGACCTGCCCGGGTCCCACGGTGCGTTGCACCGCCAGCGGGGCGGCAAGCGTGCCGGTGACGGCGCCGGCCCGCGTGAGCTGTACGCGCTCGGGCGCCGACCCGTCGTGCAGCCCGAGGAACGCGGGGCCGGCGAGCGCCGCGCTGGGTGACAGCGCCAGGATGGCGGCGAGCGCCAGGGCGCCGGTGAGAGTTCGAGAAACGCGGTGAGTCATGCGTCGCACCTCCAAGCAGACGTCCTTGGGTTTTCCTACCGCCGGCACCGAGGCGAAGTCAACCGCGGGGACACGGAGCGGGCTTCAGGCGGCCCTTTGCCGCAGCGGCAGGCGCGGAGCGGTGGGCGCGGAGCGGCCGCGCCCCGCGTCCTCGGGGAAACGGACGCTACGGTTGCGGGTCGCAAACGTCGCCCGTGCCGTCGCCGTCGCTGTCCTCTTGGTCCGGATTGGCCGCCCCGGGGCAGTTGTCGCAGGCGTCGCCGACCCCGTCGCCGTCGCCATCGGCCTGGTCGGGATTGGCCACGCGCGGGCAGTTGTCGTAGGCGTCGAAGGCCCCGTCGGCGTCGCTGTCGGCGGGCGGCAGGCATTCATTCGGATACGGTCCCTCGCAGCACTCGGCCCACTCCTGCTGGCTCGGGCCGCACATGGCGGGCGGGAAGCCGTAGTCGCAGTCGGGGCAGCACGGCTCGCAGACGCACAGAACGTCCGCGCAGGCCGGGGTCACCGAATCGCAGGCATCGCCGACCCCGTCGCCGTCGCTGTCGAGTTGGTCGGCGTTCGGCACCTCGGGGCAGTTGTCTTCGCCATCGGGCCAGCCGTCGTTGTCGTCGTCGAGGTCGCAGCGGTCGCCGACGCCGTCCATGTCGAGGTCACCCTGATCGGGATTCGGCAGGTCGGGACAGTTGTCGTAGGCGTCGGGCACGCCGTCGCCGTCGCGGTCGCCGGGCGGCAGGCATTCGCTCGGATAGGGCCCTTCGCAGCAGGCGGCCCACTCGTCTTGTGTGGGCCCGCACATCTCGGGCGGGAAGCCGTAGTCGCAACCGGGGCAGCACGGTTCGCAGACGCACACGACGTCTTCGCAGGCCGGAATCGCCGGGTCGCAGGCATCGCCGATGCCGTCGCCGTCGCGGTCCTGCTGGTCGGGGTTCGGTTCGAGCGGACAGTTGTCGAGGACGTCGGGCACGCCGTCGCCGTCGCTGTCGGCGTCGAGGCATTCGGTTGGGTACGGACCCTCGCAGCAGGCTTCCCACTCATCGGGCGTCGGGCCGCACATGTCGGGCCAAACCCCGTATTCGCACTGTGGGCAGCAGGGCGCGCACTCGCAAACGACGCTCTCGCAGCCGGGGCTGACCCCGTCGCAGGCATCGCCGATGCCGTCGCCGTCGCGGTCGAGCTGGTCGGGGTTCACGACGTCGGGGCAATTGTCGTAGGCGTCGGGCACGCCGTCGCCGTCGCGGTCGCCGGGCGGCAGGCATTCGCTCGGATAGGGCCCTTCGCAGCAGGCGGCCCACTCGTCTTGTGTGGGCCCGCACATCTCGGGCGGGAAGCCGTAGTCGCAACCGGGGCAGCACGGTTCGCAGACGCACACGACGTCTTCGCAGGCCGGAATCGCCGGGTCGCAGGCATCGCCGATGCCGTCGCCGTCGCGGTCCTGCTGGTCGGGGTTCGGTTCGAGCGGACAGTTGTCGAGGACGTCGGGCACGCCGTCGCCGTCGCTGTCGGCGTCGAGGCATTCGGCCGGGTACGGGCCCTCGCAGCAGGCTTCCCACTCATCGGGCGTCGGGCCGCACATGTCGGGCCAGACGCCGTATTCGCACTGCGGACAACAGGGCGCGCACTCGCAGACGACCTGTTCGCAGGCCGGCACGGACGAATCGCAGACGTCGCCGATGCCGTCGCCGTCGCGGTCGAGTTGCGCCGGGTTCGGCGCGGCGGGGCAGTTGTCGACGTCGTCGGGCACGCCGTCGTTGTCGTCGTCGGCGTCGCAGAGGTCGCCGGCCCCGTCCTGGTCGAGGTCGGCCTGGTCGGGGTTCGGCACGTCGGGGCAATTGTCGAAGCTGTCGGCGAGCCCATCGCCATCGCCGTCGTTCTGGCGGCAGAGGTCGGGATACGGCCCCTCGCAGCATTCGGCCCACTGCGCTTCGCTCGGGCCGCAGTATTCGGGCGGGAAGCCGTAGTCGCACATGGGGCAGCAGGGCTCGCACGTGCAGACGACGTCGGCGCAGCCCGGGGAGGTGTCGCCGGGCGGCGTCACCGTGTCGCCGGGCGGTGTCACGCTGTCATCGGGCGGCGGGGTGACGCTGTCGTCCGGCGGCGTCACGCTGTCGGGCGTGCCCACGCCATCGGGCGGCGGGGTGGGGGTGTCGGTGCCGGGCACGATGTCGGCCGCGACGGCGTCTTCGCTCGGCGACACCTCGCAGGCGAGCGGGGCCACGAACAGCGCGGCCGCCGCCGCCGCAACGCGCAGCCCGCGGCCGACCGCGCGGCGCAGGCCGTTTTGGGCCGCGGCTTCGCGCGCCGCGTTGAGGTAGCAGAGCGGATTCTCGGTGAGCGCACCCGTGACGGCGGCGGCCACGCACTTGGCCCCGCCGCGGCAGCGCGCGCGCTCATTGCAGCGCCGGCAGCCGCCGGTGAGCGAGGCCATCTGGAACTGGCGGTTGTAGCCGAACGCCCCGGGCCGGCCCCAGATCTCGGCGAGCCGGGCCTCGCGCAGCGTGCCCTCGCGGAAGGGGTCGTCGCCCCGGCCATCGAGCCGTGCCTGGAGCGACAGGCAGCCCTTGATGCCGCCGTCGGCCTCGATGCCGATGGCCTGGAGCCCGGCCTGGCAGCCCGACCAGCGCTGCGGCGTGCCGTCGAAGCCGCGGCCGCGCAGCACGGCGTCGTAGGGGCTGCAGAAGCCGACCGAATCGCCGACGCGCACGTCGATGCCGCCCGCCCCCTTCATGCCGGCGAGCAACGGCAGCAGTTGCAGCAGGTCGCGCGGGCGCAGCACGAGGTCGTCGTGTTCCTTGAGATTGCCCATGGGTTTGGCGAGTTGCACGCGGAACTGCGTGGCGCCGAGCGCGATGGCCTGCTGCCGGATGGCTTCGAGGTGCGGCAGGTTGAGCCGGCTGACCGTGGTGAGAATCGCCGTGCGCATGCCGGCCTTGACGAGCGTCCGCACGCCGTTCACGGTGGGCTCGTAGGTGCCCACGCCGCGGATGTGCTCGTGCACGTCGGGCGGCCCGTCGATGCTGACGGCCACGTTGCTGAGCCCCGCGTCGCGCGCGCGCCCGGCGACCTCGGGCGTCATGCGGACGCCGTTCGTGACCATGTTGACCAGCAGGCCGCGGCGCGCGATGTGCCGGGCCAGCGTGTCCCAGTCGTCGCGCAGCGTGGGCTCGCCGCCCGACAGCGTAATGAGCTCGCAGCCGAGTTCGGCGAGTTGGTCGGCCGCGTCGAGGCATTCGGCGGTGCTGAGCTCCCGGCCGCGCGGCCCGCCGGCCGCCGAGCCGCAGTGCAGGCAACGTAGATTGCAGCGCAGGGTCAGTTCCCAGACGCAGACGCGGGGCCGGTAGCCGGCCTGGACGAGCACAGTATTGGCGGTGTCGTTCCCCATGTGCACCCTCCTGCTACGGGAAGAACGAAGGACCCGCACAGCATACGGAGCGGCCGGGGGCGGAGCAAGCGCCGCGGGGTTCGGAACACCGGCGGGGGTTTGGTTGTCCATGCTCGCGTCACCGGCGGGCTCTTGAAGAAGCCGTGCTATGCTCGCGCCCGTGTTCGATACCCCGTGGAGGACGACATGAAACGGCGGTTCCTGCTCGTGTCTCTCGTGGCCACCCTGACGACGATCCAGGCCGTCGCGGCCCCCACTCCCGAGGAGGTGGCGCTGCTCGCAGTGCTGCAGGGCAAAGCCGGCGCGGCCATCCGCATCCTCGAAAGTGCGGCGAAATCAACGCCCATCCTGCGCTTCTTCGCAGGCCGCACGGCGCTCAAGGGCCGCGAGTGGGCGGCCGCGCGGCGCCTGTTCGAGGACGACGCGCCAGCGAGTCTCTGGGGCCGCATCGAACTGCTGCTCGCCGAACGCAAGGCCGCCGACGCCGCCGTTCTCGCACTGGGCGAGATGGACCGGGCGCTCGCCGGGGCGCACCGCGAGGCGCTGTGCACCCTGATCGTCACCTGGGCCGCCGAAGAGGCCCCCCGCGACGCGCAGAAGGCGCAGAGCCTCCTCGAAGCCGTCCTGGCGCTCGCCCCGTCGGACACCCTGCGCCGGCGGGCCGAAGACGCGCTCTTCCGCCTGCCGTCGGCCGATGACTCCGAGCCGGGCCGGGCGGCGGCGCGCGCCCGCCTGCTCAAAGACCCCAACGACGTGCTCGCGAGCCGGGTGGTCGGCACGTCGCTCGCCCAGGCCGCGCCCCATCGCGCGCTCGGCTTCCTCGCCCCGGTCGTCGAGAAAGGCGAACGGGTCGAAGCGCTGGCCGCGGCGCGCGTGGTGGTCGGCCTCGACGTGCCGGCACCCCTGCGTGTACGCGTGCTCGACGCGCTGCGGGAGCGCTTCGCGCGCGATGCCGAAGTCGCCAAACTCGCGCTCGGGGCCGCCGAGCAGCTCGCCACCGAAGACGAAGCGGCGGGGGTCGCGGCCCTCGAAGCGCTGGCCGCCGACCCGCACGTCGGGGCCGAGGCGCTCGAAGCCGCGGCCGCAAGGACGACCGACCCGCAGACGCGGCGCGAACGCTTCCTGCGCGTGGCCGAACGCGAAGGCGTCTCGGCCCGCGGCGAACGCGCCCGCAAGGAAGCGCGTACGGCCCTCGACGCGGCCGTGCGGGCGGCTTCCGCGGGCGAAGCGCGGCGCACGGCCGCCAAGGCCGCGCTCGCGACACCCGACGGTGCCGGCGACCCGGCCTTCCTGTACTGGGCGTTGCCCGCCGGCCCCGAACGCCGCGGGGACGTGTGGAGTCTGGCTGAGCGCTTCCCGGGCGACGGCCCATGGTGCGCCGATCTCGCGGACGACCTGGTCGCAAGCGGGGTGACGCCCGACGACGCCGAGCGCTACGCGCGCGTCTGCGCCCAGACGGGGGGCCACGCGGCCGAGGCGCTGCGCGCGTTTGCGGCTGACGAGCCGTTTCTCGTGCTCGTGCCCGAGCCGGGCGGGGCGCAGGTGCTCGCGGCGGGGGTGGCGCAGCTGCGCGTGTCCGAGCACCGCATGGACCCGGCCGCGCTTTTCAGGGCGGCGAGCGGTCATCCGCTCGAAACCGAGATGGACGCCTTCCTGATGGAAGCCGACCTCACCTACGAGTTGCCGCTCGCGGCCAAGAAACTCGCCCGGCAGACCTTGCGGCCGCGCGGCGGGGCGGCGCTGAGCGCCATGCAGGTGCGCGCGGGCGACCTGCAGGGCACGGCCATCGTCGTGCGTAGCCCGCTGCGCGTCGAGGCTGTGGTTCGCGGCGACACGGTCGCCGTGGGCGTGCTCAAGGACAACGCGCCCGTCTCCGGCGCCGAAGTGTCGGTGCGCGACGAGGGCGAGGACGTGCGCACGGTGCGCACCGACGGCAACGGAGCGGCCATCCTCACGAAAGTGAGCGGCGCGGGGCGGCTCATGGCGCGCGCGGGCGACGGGCTCGGCTTCCTGACGTTCAGCGCCGAGGGCGCCGACGAGCCGCCGCAGGACCGCTTCCATCTGGCGCTCGTCGACCGCGCCGTATCGATCGAGGGAGCGCAGAGCGAAGTGCAGGTTCTCGCCCTGCGGCCGCAGGGTGAAGTGTCGGGCGCCGTCCGCCTGCGCTCGTTCACGACGAACGGCGACCCGCTCGACGAGGCCGAACTGCAGCTGAAGGACGGGGCGGCGCTCGCCCGGCTGTGGCTGCAGGGCGGCGGACGCCTGGCGCTGCTGCGCGCGACCCCGACCGAGAAGGAGGCCGAGGTCGCCACGCTGAGCGTGCCGGCCGAAATGCGGGGTCACGACGTGCCCGTCGCCGTGCGCTTCGAGCCGCCCGACCCCAAACCGGGCGACCGGCTGCGCATCCGCATCGACGACGTCGGGCCGGCCATCCCGGGGGGCCGCGCGCTCTCCGTCACCATCCAAACGCCGTGGAACGACACGACGAAGGACGCCGTCGCCGCAGGCGAGCCGCTCACCCTCGAAGCCGACCTGGCGCAGGCCCAGCCGGGCGACCGCATCCAGGTCACGCTGCGGCTCGGGGGCGAACAGGTCGTGGCGGGCGTCAACGTGGGCCAGCCCGCACGGCCCGAGCCGCCCGAGCTCGCACCGGTCGTGCAGCAGGGCGCGCCGGTGCCGGTGCAGGCCCCGGCGGGCGCCTGGCTCAAGGCCACACGCGCGGACGGTCGCGCCGCCAAGCGCTGGGTGGCCCCGGGCACGGCCCTCGTGTTCCCGACGGCAGGCGACTGGCGCGTGAGCGCGTGGCAGGACGGCGGCGAGAGCCCGGCGGTGCCCGTGCGGGTGCTCGACCAGGATGCTGCGTTCGATCCGGCCGGCCGCTGGCGCGGCAAGGACGCCACGCTGCTCGTGCTCACGGCCGAACGCGTGCGCGCGGCGCGGGTCGTTCGACCCGGCGAAGCGCTCGGGCCCGCCGACGTCCAGGGCACCCTCGGGGCCTACTGGGTGGCCGGGGCCGCCGGGAGCCCGCCGCTGCCCGTGCGGGCCCCGCTCGTACCGCCGCTCGGCATCGAAGGCACGCTCACGCCCGGCGCCCCCGTGGCCCTCACGCTCGGGGCCGGTCTGCCGCCCGGCAGCCGCCTCTACGCCGTGGTCCGCGACGCGTCCGACCATGGCCCGCTGCCCGTGGCGCCCGAGCTGCAGGAGCGCTGGCAGGGTGCGCCGGGGGAGACGGCCGCGGCTTGGCACGCCGCGGCGGTCGCGGGCGACGCCATCGACGCCGCCCTGTTGCAGGAGGAAGAACGGCTGGCCGAACAGCGCCAGATGAACCGCGTCGACCTCGTGGCGGCGAGCCGCACCGAACGATCGAGCGCCGTCGGCTACGGCGGCCTCGGCATGAGCGGCACGGGGCGCGGCGGCGGCGGCTCCGCGGGCCACCGCATCGGGCTCGGCCGGGCCACCACGGGGGTGGCAGGTGGACGCAGGCTCGGTTTCGCGCCGCAGGCGCTCGCCAGACTCGAAAACGGCACGCCGGGTCCCTGGACGCTCGAGATTCCGGCCCACGTCACGGCGGCCGACGTCTGGGTCGTGGCGCGCACGCCCGCGGGGCTCTGGAGCGCGGCGGCACGGCGCCTGGCGGTCGGCGGCAGCCGCGCCCCAAGCGCGCGCCCCGACGCGAGCCCGCCGGCGCTCGCCGCGACCTGGGATGGCAGCCTCGCCGGCTTGCAGGCGGTGGCCATGACGCTGC
>CAYRCM010000257.1:0-7332 GCA_964422715.1 uncultured Myxococcales bacterium
CCGGCCGAGCCGCCCGAGCGCGGGCGCCGCGTTGGGCCGCACGGCCACGACACGTTCGAGGGCGGCGCGTTCGCCCGCCGGGTCGCTCGGCCGCGCCAGCGCCGCACTCCAGAGCAGGGCCGCCGAGAAGTCCTCGGGTTCGCGCTGGGGGTCGAGCCCGCCGACGAAGCGCTCGATCTCGCCGCGGGCCAGGGCGGCTTGGCCGCGTTTCGCGAAGACCACGGCGCGCACGAGCCGGGCCGTGGCCGAGCCCGGATCGGCCCGCAACCGCTCGGCGGCCAGGACCAGCGCCGCGTCGAAGCCCACCTCGCGCGCGACGAGCGTCTGCAGCAGCCGTTCTTCGAGAAACGCGCGCTCGGCCCCCGCGTCGAGACGGCGTCGGGCCTCGCGCAACGCCCCGTCGAGGTCGCCCTGCGCCAGCGCTTCGTCGACTTCGGCGTGCAGCCCCTTCCACTCGAGGTCGGCCACGTAGGCTTCATGTTCGCGGCGGGCGTGCGGGTCGGCCAGTTCTGTGACGTCGACGACGGTGCCGGCCGCGGCCTCGGTCGAGAATTCGACCTGCAAGCCATCGGGCACCCCGTGACAGGCCGCAGCCCGCAACCCCTTGAAGCGCGGGAGTTTCCACCCACGCTCGACGAGCAGTCCGCGCAGCAGTGGGCGCAGGGGGTTCGCCACCGCGGTCGTCAGCGTGCGCTCGCGGGTCCATGCGGGGGGCAGCAGCGCCAACACCTGTTGGGCGAGGGCCGGCCAGGGGAGCGGCACGAACCCGAAGACCCGCAGCGTGAACAGCGAGAGCCGCACGGCGAGCGGATCGTCGCCGTCGTCCGGCACGATGCGGCCGTGCAGGCAGAAGGCCACCGGCCCGTCGGACGTCCCGACGTGTCCGGCGACGACGGCCCGATCGGCGTAGAAGTGCACCTCGGCGGCCAGGAGCGGCCCGCCGGAGCGTTCGAGCGCCGCGTGTAGGCCGTCGTTGAGCGCCGCTTCGCGTACGGTGAGCCGCGCGAGCCGCAACTCGGTGCGGTGGTCGCGAAACGCCGATACGCCGCCGCTCAGGTCGACGGGGAAGTGGACGTGCGGCAGGTCGAGCCGCAAGGTGTCGACGCGCACGACGGCATCGAGCGCCACGGCGCTGAGCCCCAGGCTCACGCGCGTGGGCGCCAGATCCAGCGAGAACGGCAGCGGACGCCCGGTCGCTGCGGGCGTGGCGGGCGGTGCCTTCATGGGACGCACCCTAGCCCGGAGCGCCCCGCCGAATCAAGCTGTCTCGGGCGTCGTGGGCGGCCGTGGGAGCGCACCGCCGCAGGCTGCGGCGCTCTTGACGGGCTGAACGGGGCGGAGTATACACTGGCGCTGTCCGGAATGCGCCGGACACGCTCGAAGGGCGGGAGTAACTCAGTTGGTAGAGTGTCAGCTTCCCAAGCTGAAAGTCGCGGGTTCGAGTCCCGTTTCCCGCTCCATCACGAGGCCGCCGTCAGGCGGCCTCCTTTTGTTTCTGAACTAGCGATCTCGACGAACCGCGCGCGGGGGCGAGGGGCCCCAAGCCGCACCCACCGAGGCCGGCCGACCGCCGTTGCGGTTGCACGCGGCCACACGCACCGAGGAGGAAGACCGGATGGGCGACGCAGGCTGGGTACAGTCGCTGGGGCAACTGCATGACGTCCGCGAATACCAGGACTTGACCTGGACGGGCACCCTCGAAGACTACCTGCGCATCATCACGGCCCGTCCCGCCGTCGTCCGCACGGCGTTCCAGCGGCTGTACGACATGGTGCTGTCGCACGGTCAGTCCGAATACATCGACAGCAAAAAGAAAATCGTCTCGTACCACTTCTTCCGCGACGAAGCGCACGGCGGCCGCGACGCCGTTTTCGGCCTCGACATCCCGGTCATGAAACTCGTGCAGGCGTTGCAGGCCGCCGCCAGCGGCTATGGCACCGAGAAGCGCGTGCTGCTGCTGCACGGCCCCGTCGGCTGCGCGAAGAGCACCCTCGTGCGCCTGCTGAAGCGCGGTCTCGAAGACTACTCGCGCACCGAGGCCGGGGCCCTCTACACGTTCGCCTGGCGCGTCGAAGAAGGCGGCCGCGAAACCGTCGTGCCCTGCCCCATGAACGAAGAGCCGCTGCACCTGCTGCCCTTGCAGTGGCGCACGGCGGCCCTCGAAAAACTCGGTCTGCTCAAGGCGCTCGAGCGGCCCATCCCGCTCGACCGCGAGCTGTGCCCGGCCTGCCGCTTCCGTTTCCGCATGTTGCTCGAGAAGTACGCGGGCGACTGGTCCAGGGCCATGGATCACGTGGTCGTGCGCCGGCTCGTCTTCTCCGAACAGGACCGCGTCGGCATCGGCACGTTCCAGCCCAAAGACGAGAAAAACCAAGACTCCACCGAACTCACGGGCGACATCAACTACCGCAAGATCGCCGAATACGGCAGCGACTCCGATCCGCGGGCCTTCAACTTCGACGGCGAGTTCTGCATCGCCAACCGCGGCCTCGTCGAGTTCATCGAAATCCTGAAACTCGACGTGGCGTTCCTCTACGACTTGCTCGGTGCCACCCAGGAACACCGCATCAAGCCCAAGAAGTTCGCCCAGACCCACATCGACGAAGTCATCGTCGGGCACACGAACGAGCCCGAATACCGCAAGCTGCAAAACAACGAGTTCATGGAAGCGTTGCGCGACCGCACGCTCAAGATCGACATCCCCTACATCACCAAGGTCTCCGAAGAGGTCCGCATCTACCAGAAAGACTTCAACGCCGCGCGCATCCCGCACATCCACATCGCGCCGCACACCCTCGAAGTGGCCGCCATGTGGGCCGTGCTGACGCGCCTCGAAGAGCCCAAGAAGCACTCGCTCACCTTGCTGCAGAAGATGAAACTCTACGACGGCAAGACGCTGAGCGGCTTCACGCAAGACAACATCAAAGAACTGCGCAAGGAAGCGGCCCGCGAAGGCATGGACGGCATCTCGCCGCGCTACGTGCAGGACAAGGTCTCGAACGCGCTCGTCGGCCAGAAGGCCGTCACGTCCATCAACCCGTTCATCGTCATGAACGAGCTCGAAGGCGGGCTGCGACACCACAGCCTCATTTCGTCCGAAGAAACGCGCAAGCGCTTCCGCGACATCATCGGGCTCGTCAAGCAGGAATACGACGACATCGTCAAGAATGAGGTGCAGCGCGCCATCTCGGCCGACGAAGAGGCCATCGGACGGCTGTGCGCGAACTACATCGACAACATCAAGGCCTACACGCAGAAAGAGAAGGTGCGCAACAAGTACACCGGCCAGTACGAAGAGCCCGACGAACGGCTCATGCGATCCATCGAAGAGAAAATCGACATCCCCGAAACGCGCAAAGACGACTTCCGGCGCGAAATCATGAACTACATCGGGGCATTGGCCATCGACGGGCGGCCGTTCGAATGGAACACCAACGAGCGGCTGCAGAAAGCCCTCGAACTCAAGCTCTTCGAAGACCAGAAAGACACCATCAAACTCACGACCATGGTCTCCAACGTCATGGATCGCGAAACCCAGGAACGCATCGACATCGTCAAGAACCGCCTCATCAAGTACTACGGCTACAACGAAGAATCGGCGACCGACGTGCTCAACTACGTGGCCAGCATCTTCGCCCGCGGCGACGCGCTGCGCTCCTGAGGTCTGCCCGTGGTCGAGCGCATCGATCAAGACCACCGCCGCTTCCGGCAGATCGTGCACGGTTCCATCCGCAAGAACCTGCGCAAGTACCTGTCCAAAGGCGAACTCATCGGGCGCCAGGGCGACAAGCAGGTGCGCATCCCCGTCCCGCAAATCCAATTGCCGCACTTCCAGTTCGATCAGCGCGACAAGGGTGGGGTGGGGCAGGGCTCCGGCGATGTCGGCGACCCGCTCGGCGGCAGCGACCAGGGGCAGGGTCAAGGGCAGGGCCAGGCCGGCTCCGAGCCTGGCGAACACGACGTCGAAGTCGAGGTCAGCCTCCAGGAACTCGCGCAGATCCTCGGCGAAGAACTCGAACTGCCGCGCATCCAGCCCAAGGGCCGGCGCGTCATCCGCTCGGTCCACCAGAAGTACACGGGCATTCGGCGCGTAGGGCCCGAGTCGCTGCGCCACTTCAAGCGCACCTACCGCGAAGCGCTCAAACGCCAGGTGTCCGCGGGGCTCTACGACCCCGAGCGGCCCGTCATCATCCCCGTCCAGGAAGACCGCCGCTACCGCGCCTGGAAAGAAGACGTCCAGCCGCAGAGCAACGCCGTCATCGTCTACATGATGGACGTGTCGGGCTCGATGGGCGAAGAACAGAAAGAAATCGTGCGCATCGAGTCCTTCTGGATCGACACGTGGTTGCGCAGCCAATACAAGGGCATCGAATCGCGTTACATCATCCACGACGCAACGGCGCGCGAAGTCGACCAGGACACGTTCTTCCGCACCAAGGAAAGCGGCGGCACGCTCATCTCTTCGGCCTACAAACTCTGCCTGTCCATCATCGAGCGCGAATATCCGCTCGACGAGTGGAACATCTACCCGTTCCACTTTTCCGACGGCGACAACTGGTCCACCGACGACACGGCGCTCTGCCTCGATCTGTTGCGCACCGACCTCATTCCGCGCGTCAACGTGTTCTGCTACGGCCAGGTGCACAGCCCGTACGGCAGCGGCCAGTTCATCAAGGATCTGCGGCGCGCGTTCCCCGCGAGCGACGACGTCATTCTGTCCGAAATCCGCAGTCGCGACGCCATCATGGCTTCCATCAAGGATTTCCTGGGCAAGGGCAAGTGAGCCATGCCGCTTCCGCGCGACCTCGACAAGATCCGGGCCCGCATCGAGGCCATTGCCGCCGAGGCGGGGCTCGACTTCTTCCCCACGTTCTTCGAACTCATCAACTACCGCCAGATGAACGAAATCGCGGCCTACGAGGGGTTTCCGTCGCGCTATCCGCACTGGCGCTTCGGCATGGAATACGAGCGGCTTTCCAAGTCCTACACGTTCGGGCTCCACAAGATCTACGAACTCGTCATCAACAACAACCCCTGCTACGCCTACTTGCTCGAGGGCAACAGCCTGGTCGACCAGAAGATCGTCATCGCGCACGTCTTTGCCCATTGCGACTTCTTCAAGAATAACGCGTGGTTTTCAAAGACGAATCGCAAGATGATCGACGAGATGGCCAACCACGGGGCGCGCATCCGCAGCTACGTCGAGCAGCACGGCGTCGAGCGCGTCGAGACGTTCGTCGACCAGTGCCTGTCCATCGAGAACCTCATCGACCCGCACCTGCCGTTCATTGTGCGCGAGCGGCCGCCAGCCGAAGAGAAGCCCGCCGAAGAGCTGCCGCGCATCCAGAGCAAGTCGTATCTCGACCGCTACATCAACCCGGCCGAAGACCTCGAGCGGCGGCGCCAGAAACTCGCCGAAGAACGCGAAAAGGCCCGCAAACTGCCGCCCCAGCCCGTCAAGGACGTCATGGGCTTCGTGCTGCAGCACGCGCCGCTCGACAAGTGGGAACACAACACGCTGCAGATGGTGCGCGAAGAAGCGTACTACTTCGCGCCGCAGCGCCAGACGAAGATCATGAACGAAGGCTGGGCCTCGTTCTGGCACAGCCGCCTCATGGTGACCAAGATCGCCGACGCCTCCGAAATCGTCGACTTCGCCGACCACCACTCGGGCACGGTCGCGCAGAGCCCCACGAGCCTCAATCCCTACGCGCTCGGGCTGGCGCTCTTCCGCGACATCGAAGAACGCTGGAACCGCGGCCAGTTCGGCAAGGAATACGACGCCTGCCGCGACCTCGACGAAAAGCGGCGCTGGAACCGCCGCCTGGGGCTCGGGCTGCAGAAGATCTTCGAGGTCCGCAAGATCTACAACGACATCACGTTCCTCGACGAATTCATGACCGAAGACTTCTGCGCGCGCCACAACCTCTACACGTTCGCGCTCAACAAGCGCACGACCAACTACGAGATCGCGAGCCGCGACTTCCGCAAGATCAAGCAGCAGATCCTGTCGCAGCTCACCAACTTCGGCCAGCCGTTCATTGTGGTCAGCGACGCCAACTACCAGAATCGCGGCGAGCTGCTCCTCGAACATCGCCACGAAGGCAGCGACCTGCGCCGCGACTACGGCGAAGACACGTTGCGCAACCTGGCCGCGCTGTGGCGCCGCCCCGTCAACCTGGCCACGCGCGTCAGCGACCAGGCGCGCATCTGGCGCCACGACGGCACCAAGTTCCAGGAGTTGCCGGCGTGACGGCCGAGCCGGCCTACCTCGCCCTGCACCGGGCGGGCGAACTCCGGCGGCGGGCAGAACGGCTGGCCCGTCACTTCGAGCGGTGCGCCCTGTGCCCCCGCGGCTGTGGCGTCGAGCGCCGTGGGGTCCACGGGGCCGGCGTGTGCCGCACGGGCGCCCTCGCGTCGGTAGCCGCGGCTTTTCCCCATTTCGGCGAAGAATCGGTGCTGCGGGGCACGCAGGGCTCCGGCACGGTGTTCTTCACGGGCTGCAATTTGGGCTGCGTGTTCTGCCAGAACTGGGACATCAGTCATGAGCGACGGGGCGACGCGCTCGCCCCCACGGCACTCGCCCAGGTCATGCTGGCCCTACAGGCGAAGGGCTGCCACAACCTCAACGTCGTCACGCCCTCGCACGTCGTGCCTCAACTGCTCGCTGCGCTCGACGCTGCCGCGGCCCAGGGCTTCCGGCTGCCCCTCGTCTGGAATACCGGGGGATACGACTCGGTTGACACGCTGCGTGAACTCGACGGGGTCGTCGATATCTACATGCCCGACGTCAAGACGCTCGACAGCCACTACGCCCAACGCGATTTCGGCGCTCCCGACTACCCCGACGTCGTGGCTGCCGCGCTCGCCGAGATGCGGCGCCAAGTGGGCCCGCTGCTCGTCGACGAGGCCGGTCTCGCGTGCCGCGGGCTGCTCGTGCGGCACCTCGTCATGCCGGCGCGCACTGGCGACGCCGCGGCCGTCATGCGTTTCGTGTCTGAGGTTGCCGGCCCTGGCACCTTCGTCAACGTCATGGACCAGTACGCGCCGGCCGGCCGGGCCGGCCGCTTCGCCGACCTGCGTCGTTCGCCGACCGCGCACGAACTCGCGGCGGCTCACGAGGCCGCCGAACGCTGCGGACTGATGCGGGTGCCTTAGCCCAGCGATTCTCGGAGGAATATGCACGCCCTCATCCCCCCCTGTCGAGCATGCTGCCGCGCCCTCGTTGCGTGGCTACTCGTTCTTCCGGCGCTCGCGGCGAGCGCGGCTCCCGCCGATCCGGCCGCTCCGGCACCTCCGGCCGCGCCGGCCGGCCCGGCCCCGGACGCCGAG
>CAYRCM010000258.1:0-7321 GCA_964422715.1 uncultured Myxococcales bacterium
GCCCCGTCGTGGACGGCCGCGTCGCGCCGCGCGCGCCGCGGCTTGTCGTCGGGCGCGGCGCGCGCGCGGCGGGCGCTGGCCTGGCACTGGGCGCGCCAGTCCGGCTCCGCGACGAGCCGCGCCATGGCCGCGACGAGGCCCGCGACGTCGCCGGGCGCCACGACCGCGCCGAGCCCATGCCCGCCGACGACGGCCGCGAGGTCGGAGCCGGCCGGGGCCACGGCCACGACCGCGTTGCCCGCCGCCATGGCGCTGAACGTCTTGCTCGGGATGGACGTCTGGGCCGCCCGCGCGTGCAGCGTCACGAGGGAGACGGCGCTGCGGGCCAGCAGCCGCGCCCAGGGCCGGTCTTCGAGCGGCGCGACGAAGCGCACGCGTTCGGCGGGCAGAGCGGCGCAGGCCGCGCGCAGCCGCGTCACGCCCGGTCCGGAGGCCGCCACGACGACGGCCCAGGGGGCCTCGGGCGGCAGGCGGCGGGCGAGTTCGGGCAGGGCCGCGGCGAGGGTCTCGACATCGTGGACGTGGCCGAGGTTGCCCACGTACGAAAACACGACGCGGCCCGCGACGAAGCGTTCGAGCTCGCTCTCGGGTTCGGCCGGCCCGAGGGCCGCGGGGGCAAACTCGCTCGCCGCGGCGCCCGTTTCGGCGACGAGCGTGCGCCGACCCGCGCCGTAGCGCGCCTCTGCGTGCGCGGCCATGGCCGGGCCGATGAAGACGAGCCCGTCGGCCGCGCGAAACCACGCGCGGTTCGCGTGGGCACCCAGCCGGCCGACGAGCCGCGCCAGGCGACCCGGGACGGCGACTTCGAAGGCGTCGGGGTAGAGGTCGTAGACGAGCGGCACCACGCGCCGGCCGTGCAACGGGCGCGTGGCGACGAGCACCGCCGGCAGCAGGAACGGATTGGTGGTGGGCACGCAGAACGTGGGTTGCCGCCACCAGGCATCGGCCGCGGCGAGCGCCGGGTAGAGGGCCATCGCGGAGAGCCGCGCCCGCAGCCGGCCGAGCCGGCCCGCGGCCATGAGCGCGCGCCACGCCTCGGGGCTGTAGAGGCTGTGCACGCGGGCACGCAGGCCCACGGCGGCGAGCGCGTCGGCGAGCCGCTGCATGGGACCGCCGCCAACGCAGGAGTAGAGTGTCACCGTGTTCTGCGTGAGGGCCGCCGGGAGCGGCGCCGGGGCCGTCGGCGGCGGGGGCCGTTTGGCGGACGGTTGTGCGGTGCGGGTCATCGTTGATACCGCCACAGCAGGTCGGTGAGCCGGCGGGCCGTGCGGCCCACGAGCCGCGGCAATTCGCGCGGTCGCAGGGCCGCGCGGTCGCTGTCGGTGAGCGCCCCGAGCAGCCCGAGGGCATCATCGTAGAGCAGGGCGTGAAATGCCAGCAGGCCCGGGCGGCTGAATTTGCGCTCCGCGGGCTCGAACACGTCGACGCGGCGGAGCCAGGCCGTCACGAGCGCCTCCTTCCAGCGCGGGGGGCGCAACGCCGCAAGGGTGGCGGCGGGCACGGGGGTGCCGAGCAGCACGGCGCCGAGCGCGAGCGAGAAGAACACCGGCGTCTGCACGGTGAGGCGGCGCGCGGCGGCCACAAGCGCATCCCAGTCAGGTGGCGCGGCCGCGACGATGCGGTCGACGTCGGTGTGCAGCCGCAGGCCCGGCGCGCGCACGAACGAGTGCTTCGCCGTGTGCAATGCCACCTGGAGCAGGTTGTCGGCAGGCGCCAGCAGCCGCGCCGCGGTGCCGGGGATCGCGACCGAGCGGGCGAGGAGTTCCGCCGCGGCCGGCTCCTGGTCGGGGCGGATCCAGCGTCCGGCGATGGGGCGCCACTGGAGTTCGAGCCAGACGGTCTCGCCCGCGACGTCGGCGCGGTACTCCGTGCCGCCTTCGCGCAGGCCGTGGCGCACGTCGGGCGGGGCGACGGTCGAGCGCGATGCGAGCGCGAAGCCCTCGGCGAGGAGCAGCGCGTGCGCCGCGAGGTAGTCGGCCTTCGTGACGAGCAGGTCGAGGTCGCCCATGGGCGAACAGGCGGGGCAAGGGTGCAGCCCGCGCGCGATGCCGGCGTTTTTGAGCGCCACGAGCGGGATGCCGGCTCGTGCGAGCCGAGCCGCCACGCGGTCGAGCGTCGTGAGCAGCACGGCCATGCGGGCTGTCGAGGCCGTATGGTGCGCCTCGAAGGGGGCGCGCGCCGCCACGTCGCCGACGTTGGCTGCGCGGAGCGCGTGGGCCACGTGCGGGGCCGCCTCGTGGCGCTCGGCAAACGCGAGCCACTCGGCGGGAGCCTGCGCGAGCGCCGCCGCCCATTGCTGTTGGGCGTCGGCGGGCGGGCGGGCCGCCAGGGCGGAGAGCGTGGCGTGGCGCAGCGCGGCATCCGGGCGGCGCGGCAGCAGGGCGGCGCGCGAGAGCGTGGCAGGCGGCATGGCAGGCTCCTCGGGCGTGGGGCCGGCAGGTCGTGGCGGCGCGCCGGTCCGAACCGGGGTCACGGAGAGCCGGGGGTCAGAAACTCGGCCGTGAAGTCGCGCAGCCCCCGGGGCGGACGCACGAACGGGCCGGCAAGACTGTCGGCGAGCACCCAGCGATACTCTTCGAGCAGGAAGCGCGCGACCGTGGCGCGGCGCGCCGTGAGGTCGCCCGCGGCGCGCAAGAGCGGGGTGACGAGCCCCGCGCGGCCCGTCTGCACGAAGTCGGCGAGCCGCCGGCCGAGTCCGCGACGGAAACGGCCCCCGAGCCCGTAGACGAGCAAGTCGTAGTCGGCGAGCCGCGTGTCGAGGTCTTCCCAGTCGACGATCCAGAAGGCGCGGCCTTGCGGCTCGGCGAGCACGTTGCCCGGCTGCAAGTCGCCGTGACTCGGTGCGACGTCGAGCGTGGGCAGGGCCTCGGCGGCGGCCGCCTGGGCCTCGATCCAGGCTTGCGGCCGGCGCGCGAACGGTGGACCGAAGCGCGCCCCGACCGCTGTCGCGAGCGCCGCGATGGTCCGCAGGAGCCCGCGCACGTAGGCGCCGCTCGGCCCGGGCCGGCGGGCGCGGTCTTGCCAGTCGGCGAAGACGTGCAGGGCCCTGATGGCAGCGGCCCGGCGTTCGTGCGGGTCGGGCAGCCGTGGCACGGGCAGCGCGGAGAGCAGTGGCTCCTCGAACCACCGTCCGTCGTCCGCGGCCTCAAGGATGGGCGGCACGAAGCGGGCCGGCGGGGCGCGGCGCAGCGCGAGTTCGCGCGCGGTGCCCGCGGTCGTGAAGCCCGGTTTGGCAAAGACGTGCACGCGGTCGTGGGCGAGGTCGAACACGCGGACGCGGCGGTTGCCCGGCACGACGAGCAGGTTCTCCGCGCCCGGCAGGGCCGGCACGACCGTGAACGCCGGCTCGCCCGTGAGCCGCAGCCCGAGCGGGGTGGCGAGCAGCGTGCCGAGCAGCCATTGCGCGGGCGCCCGCCAGCGTACGGGCGTCGCGCGAAACTGGTCGGCCAGGAAACGGCGCGCCGGCGCCGCAACGTCGGCGCCGTAGCAGGCGGAGAGCAGGGGCTGCAGCCAGAAACGCTGGCCCGCGGCCGCGGGCGGCAAGACCTGCACGGGCCGGCCGTGCTGCGCGCTCCAGCCCGCGGCCAGGGCGGCGCACATCAGCGCGAGGGCGTCTTCGCGTTCGGCCAGTTCGGCAAACCGCATGGGCTCAGGTTTCCGTGGGCGTCTCGCCGGGCGCGGCGTCGAGGCCCACGTGGCGCCGGATGAGGGTCTGCACGGCGGCGAGACTGCCGCGCGCGTCGATGACGGCGAACTGCCCCGAGGCGGCGAGGCGCGCGTAGGCCTGGTAGCGGCGCGCGCGCAGCTCGGGCGGATCGGGGAAGGGCTCGACCTTCGTCGCAAGCCGCGTCTGGGCGTCTTCCCAGGGCAGCCACAGCAGCAGCGCCACGTCCGGCCGGGGGCAGGCCCAGGCCACGGCGCGCGCAAGCGGCCGCGCGGAGACACCGAGCGCCGGAAAGCGCAGGTCGAGGTCGAGCAACCCGTCGGCCACGTAGCGGTCGGCGAGCACGGTTTCGCCCGTGGCGAGCGCGCGGCGCACCCCGAGCGCGTACTGGACGAACATGTCGCCGAGCGCCGCGGCCACCCAGGCCTCCGCGACGGGGCGCCGGGCGAAAACCTGGGCCCGACGGGCCGGGTCGCCCGGGCTCGGCAACGCCGCGGGGCGCGCCCGGCGCAGCGCGGCCCGCAGGCGGTTCAGGGTGTCGGAGTAGCCCGGGCGGTACCAGAGCGTGCGCACACGGTGCCCGCGTTGCTCGAGCCCATGCGCAAGGGCTTGCAGCTGCGTGCTTTTTCCCGAGCCGTCGACGCCCGAGATGCTGATCAGCATGCCGTCCTCCGTGCCTCGGCGGCGACCGCCGAGAAGAGCGCCACCATGGCGTCGCCGTGCGCCTCCTCGGTGTGGTGGGCGCTCGCCGTTGCCCGGTTGCACAAACCCTGGTGCAGCCGCAGGGCGGGGTCGGCGGCGAGCCGGTCGATGGCCGCGAGCAGCGCCGTCGGGTCGTCGGGCCCGACGAACAGCCCGTTTTCCTCGGCGGTGACCATGTCCGGCAGCCCGCCAGCGCGCGTCGTGATGAGCGGCAGACCGAAGTGCATGGCTTCGAGCACCGCGATGGGCTGGCCTTCGACCGGGTAGCGGGTGGGCAGCGTGAAGACATCGGCGTCGGCCAGCAGCCGCGTGCGCGCCGGCCCCGAAACCGGACCGAGGAAGTCTACGTTCGTGAGCCCGTGCATCCGGATGTAGGCCGCGGGGTCGGGGTCGGTGGTCTCCGTTCGGGCGCCGGCGAGCACGAAGCGATGCGCCAGGCCGCGCGCGGCGGAAAGGCGGGCGGCCGCCAGCACCGTGCCGTAGCCCTTGGAGGCGATGAGGTTGCTCAGGAACAGCACGCGCAGGGGGCCTCGGCGGGGCGCGGGGCGGCAGTGGGCGCGGGCGGCCGCCACGACGTCGCTCTCGACGCCGTTCGCGACGACCGCGATGCGCGGGGGCGGCACCAAGCCCGCGAACTGGCTCGCGAGCCGCGGCGAGAGCACGACGGCGCGCGCGGCCTGCCCGACGGCGTGGCGCACGGCCGCCCGCAACGGGAGCGGCAGCGCGTCGTATGTCGCCCGGAAGCCCGCTCCGTGCAGGTGCAGCACCGTGGGCCAGCCGCGCAGGGCGGCGATGGCGAGCAGCGGCAGGTCGCGCAGCAGCGCCCGCGGGCTCTGGCCGAGTTGCAGGTAGAAGATCGGCGGGCGCGGGCGCAGTTCGGAGGCCTGCGCGAGCACCTGGGCGGGCAGCCGGGCCACATCCCAGGCCCGGCTCAGCGCGGCGCCGAGCGGCCGCTCGGTGGCGAAGGGCCGGCTCAGGTCGACGAGCCCATGCGGCACCCCCCGGGCCGTGAGTCGGCGCAACAACATGGCGGTGGCCACCGATTGGCCGGCCACGGGCGGCGGCCGCGAGGCCACGAGCAGCACGGCGAAGTCGTTAGTCACGCGGGTCCTCCACGGAGGGAGCGGGCCGAGTGCCGGCAGACCCGGCTGGCCCCGTGGGGCCCGCCGCGCGGGTCAGTCGCAGCCGCTCGCGGGCGATCGCGGCGCGCACGCCTACAGCGGTTGCGGCGCGCTGCCACAGCCGGGCCAGGGGGTGGCGCGAGCCGGCATAGGCGCCGAGCGGCACGGGCGGGCCGAAGCGCGGTTCAGGCAGCCCCCGCAGCCGTTCGAAAACGCCGAGATAGCGTTCGACGACCCGCGGCATCGTGTGGCCCAGCTGGAGGGTTTGGCGTGCGGCCGCGGCCAGCCGGTCGGCGGCCGCGGCGTCGGCCAGCACGGTGGCCACGGCCGTGCCGAACGCGGCCGCCTCGCGGTCGCTGAGCGTGAGCCCGCTCGAGGTGGTGACGAGGCGCGCGTTGGCGTCGTCGATGAGGCCGGCCATCGTGTCTTCGAGGCGCGGGGCCACGACCACTGCCCCGTGCGCCATGGCCTCGAGCATCGCGATGGACAGGCCTTCGTAGGCCGACGTCACGAGCAGCACCCGGGCTTCGGCGAGCCGCGCCAGCAGCTCGGCACCCGGCACCGGGGCGTGGACTTCGAGCCGTCCGCCGCTCGCCGCCGCGAATTCCTTGAGCCAGGGAGCGAGCGGCCCGTCGCCGAACGCGTGCACGCGGGCCTCGGGGGCGTGCCCGGCGAGCGCCTGCACGATACGGGGCAGCCAGTGGCTCCGTTTCTGGGCCGCTTCGAGCCGGCCGACCACGAGGACGAGCGGGGGCCGGGCAGCCTGCGGCGCGACGGCGGCGGGAATGGCGGGCAGGCCGTTCGGCACGGCGAACACGGGGCGGGTCGCTCCGAGCGTGGCCCGCAATCGCGCTGAGACGATGGCCGAGATGCCGACGAACCCGTGCACCACGGGCGCCGCGGCCGCCTCGCGGCGCACGGTGCGCCAGAGCGCCGCGTGCACGGTGGGGATGCGCAGGCAGGGCGCGGGCAGCTGCGGCCAGGCCAAGAAGGCCGCCTGGGACGAGGCTGCGAGCACCACGTCGATGCCTTCGGCGCGCACGAGGGCGGCGAGAAAGCGCGCCCGGGCGGCGCCGTCGCCGCTCGGATAGATGAGGCGCCACGGGGGCTCCCGACCGGCCGACCCGAGGAGCCAGCAGGGATGGCCGGCGGCTTCGAGGGCCGCCTGCAGGTCGCGCGCCCAGGCCGCGACCCCCTTGCCCCGCCGCGGGTCGAGGTCTTTCTCGGTGGCGATGAGCACGCGCCAGGGCCGAGCGGGATTCACGGGCGGCCTCCCAAGTGCGTCGCGAGCCGCTCGCACAGCGTGCGCCGCGCTTCGTCGCGGTAGGCGGCCACGCGGGCCCTGAGCGCCTCGCGGTCGCGCAGCGCGCGCAGGGTCGCCGCCACGACGGCCGCGGGCGCCCACGCGGTCTCGAAGGCGAGTTCGCCAAGCCCGAGGTCGCGGTAGGTGCCGACGTGCTTCGGGGAGCGGTAGCTCAGGGCCACGGCCGGACAGCCGGCGAGCCAGGCGAAGAGGCAGAAGTGGAAGCGCAGGCCGATCGCCACGCTGAACCCGCCGTAGATGGCCGCGCATTCGCCGGGCGCATAAGGTCCCATGTCGAGCAGCGGGATAGCGCGGCCCAGGCGCGCGCAGGCGGCCCGCGCCGCGGCGACGTCGTTTTCGGCGCCGGCCCCGGGCCCCGTGACGTGCGCGACGAGCACCGGGCGCAGCCCTTCGGCTTGGAGCCGGGCGACGAGCTCGCCGAGGCGCGCCTCGTGCTCCGCGTGCTCGCCGGGGGTGGCGCCGGGCAACGTGCGCCAGGCGATGCCGACGGTCGGGCCCGGCGGCAGCGCG
>CAYRCM010000259.1:0-7161 GCA_964422715.1 uncultured Myxococcales bacterium
CGCCGGGGCGTCGGCGTGGGCGTCGGGCACAGCGTCAACGGGCGCCGGGGCGTCGGCGTGGGCGTCGGGCACAGCGTCAACGGGCGCCGGGGCGTCGGCGTGGGCGTCGGGCACAGCGTCAACGGGCGCCGGGGCGTCGGCGTGGGCGTCGGGCACAGCGTCAACGGGCGCCGGGGCGTCGGCGTGGGCGTCGGGCACAGCGTCAACGGGCGCCGGGGCGTCGCCCGGGCCTGTGTCGCTCGGTCCGCTCTTGCCGCCGCCACAAGCTGAGCCCCAGATGCAGGCGAGCGCCACGCAGCACGCGGCGAGGCCGCGCCTCCCGCCGGCCGAGATTCCCGATCGCCCTGCGCCGTGTCGCCTGCGGTCGTTCATGTGGGTCCTCCGGCCACGCCATGCGGCCCCATGGCGGACGATACCGTGTCGCCGGGGCCAGTGCCAGGACGGTCCATTCAATTCCCGACGCCCTTGACCGCCCCCCGGGACGGGAGCAGGCTGCGCGGTGGATCCAACCGGCAGCGTGCCGGCGGCTCCGCGCCAAGCAGCACCGAGGAGGCCCGGCCATGGTGGAGCAGGCCGCGTCCCGGCTTCTCATCGTCCTCACCCTGGTGGCCGGCCCCGGCCTCGTGCGCCCGGCCGGTGCCGCCGCACCGGCGGTCGCCGGGTTCACGCCCCACAGCGCCATTCCGCCGGGCTCGGCCGGCGTCCTCGCGCGCCTGCTCTTCCGTGTGGCTGAGCCGCTGCCGCCCGCGCGGGATTCCTCCAGCGTGCACATCGGCTGGGCGGACGACGATGTCCAATCCTTCGAGACCGCGGACGGCGTGTTCACGCGGCTCGCCTGCGTGCCGGCCGGCTCGTCAACGCCGACGGCAGCGTCGACCCGACCGCCGGGGTGAGCGCGCCGCGCCAGCGGTGGCACGAGGCCCATGTGCCAACGGCGGCGGCCATCGCCTACCGCGACCTCGTCGCCGACTTCGGCCTCGGCGTCGACCCCACCGAGCACCCGGCCTACCGCTTCGACCCCGACGCCGCCGTGCCCTACCTGACGGTCACGGCCGGCGGGCCCGACGACCACCGCTTCGTGTCGTTCGACGACGCCCGCGCCTGCCGCGAGAAGGTCGCCTACGTACGCCGCGAGGGGCTCGGCGGCCTCATCGTCTGGGATCTGGCCGCCGGCTTTCTCGCGGACGCCCCGGCGGGCCTGCGCCACCCACTGCTCGAGGCGCTCCGGGACGAGCTCGCCGAGCCGACGTTGCCCTGAGCCGCCCGCACCGCGCGCCGTCGTCCGGTTCGCCCCTGAGCGCCCCGTCGGGAGCCGACCGCCACGTCCCCCGCGCCGGCGCAAGGACCACCCCGTGGTCTTTGGCTGGCAGGGGAATTCGGGGAGACCCGCAACCTTGACGCCTGCGAGCGCGGGATGATAGAAGTCGCTCGGCCGTGCGCGGGCTCCCTGTGGGGCCGGAGGTAGGCATGAACACACGTTTGCGCGGGGCGACTGCCTTTGGACTATGGGGCTGCGTGGCGTTTCTCGGCGGTGTTCAGCCGGTCCGGGCCGCCGAGGGTCGCTTCTGCATTCCGGCCGGATTGGAAGGGCCCATCCAATCCTGGGTCCTCGGCTGGGCCTCGGCGGTTGCCGAATGCCGCAACACCGGCATCCAGATCGACCGGGACACCATCCGGGTGCACTTTGCCTGTGGTCAGAGCGAGAAGAACGCTGCCGTCCTGGTGCATCATCCCAGCCAGGCCCCGCCCGGCGCGCAGGCCGCTCCCCCCTTTGCGCTCACCTCCAGCGGGCCCCTGCCGCCGGCCCTGCTGCAGGCCGCCGCGGCCCAGGTGCCGGCCCTGGCACCCGGGTTCCGCTGGCAACGGGAAGACGGTACCTCCGGCGAAGCCTCCGCCCAGCCCGGCCCGACCGGCCAGGGCCCGGCGCTCGACCCGGCCTTGCGCGACCGCCTCCTGCTCGCCCGCACCCTGTCTCTGGCCGGCAATCCGCGTGCAGCGCTCGGTGTCTATCTCGAACTGGCTCGGCTCGATACCCCTGCGCGGAACGCCATGCTCAACATGGTGGTCGCCACCGTCGCCTCGACGCAGCCCACCCGCCCAGAAGTCGATGCGTATGTGAAAGACGCCGCGGCTCACCCCGATGACCCCTTGCGGCAGTTTCTGGCGGGCGTCGCCGCCCACTACTCTGCGCACTATCGCGGCGCCACCCCCGAGAACCGCAAGGAACTCTATTCGCTCGCCATCGAGCACCTCGAACGCTGCCGGGCGGCCTACCCGACCCAACCGCGCGTCTTCATCTATCTGGCCGTAAGCCACTACCGCCTCGGTCAGCAGCTCGAAGCCGAGAAACTCATCGAACAGTCGGTGGCGCTCGGTGCCAACGACCCCGACGCCTACTACTGCCGCGCCGAGATATGGCACCGCAAAGACCCGCGCAAGGCGCTGGCCGACATCGACCGCTACCTCGCCATGGCCGAGGAGACCCGACGCCGCTTCGGCGATGGGCCCCCAGATGGCAAGTCCAGACGCGTGCGCAAACTGCGCGAGTACCTTTCGCAAGTGAGCGAGGGCAAGGCCCAGCTCCAGGACGTGTTCGACCCGCTCGACCCGGACACATCGGTCGTGGCGGCCTGGGAAAGGGGCCAGGCCGAACACCCGCCTGCGCAAGCGCCCACGCTGCCCTACCTCGCCGTCGGGATCGCGGTTGGGGCGGCCGTTGGCGCCGTGTTCCTCGTCCTGCGCCTCCGGGCGCGCAAGCGTGCCGCCCGAGGGCCGGCGTGATGCTGCCGCCCGATCTGCACATCCACGTCGCCGCCCTGCTGCTCGGGCTGTCCGTGCCGGCGCTCGGCGCCGCCACCGCGACGGCGGTCGGCTTCTGGTGGCCGCCCGCCACGGCAACGCGCCGCGCTTTCTATGTACTGCTCGCCATCGTCGCGGTCGGGGCCGTGCTGCGCCTCGGGGTCCTGCCCGTGCGCATGGCCACCATGTACACGGGCTTCATCAATACCGACGCCGCCGTGCACCTCACGAACATCTCCCAGTACGGGGCCGGCACGGCGGTGCTCTACCACGTCTTCTTCCAATTCCTGCCCGCCGACCATCTGACGCTCATGCACGTCAATGCCGCCCTCGGCGCGCTCACGCTGTTGTTCTTTGGCACGTGGGCCGCCGAGTATCTGCGCGACCGGCGTGCCGGCGTGCTCGCGGCCGCATTCGCGGCGCTTCTGCCCGTGTTCCTACGCAACGACACGTCCGACGCCAACAACGTGCCCTGTCTGTTCTGGCTCTTCGCCGGGGTCGTGCTGTGGCAGGCGCACCTGCGGACCGGCAAGCGGGGGAGTCTCGTCGCCGCACTGCCCATGCTGGCGCTGGCCGCAGCCGGGCGGCCCGAATTCTCGCTCGTGGTCGTCGCGACGGTCGTCCTTACGGCTTGGGGCGGCGCGGCCGGCCGGCCCTTGCCGCGCCGTGCCGGCAGTTGGGCACTCTTCGGTGCGGCCTGGCTCCTGCTGATCGCGCCCCATCTGGTCTATACCTACCAGACCGCCGCCCGCTACGCGGCCACGGCCGCCCTGCCGGGCTTCGCGTGGCATCGCTGGGCCTCGCCCATCCATTGGCTCTGGGAGTCCAACCTGCTGACGACTCCGCGGCTCTTCCCACTTGCCCTGCCCGCGCTCGGCCTGGTGGCCCTCTGGCGGCCCGGCCCGGCCGGGCGCCGTGCCGCCATTGCGCTGGTCGTGCTCATGGCCGTGACCCTGGTGGCCTACATCGTCGACGTCGACTGGGCCAACGTCGCCCGCGTCCATGTACCCATCGGCTTGGCCGCGGCCGCCCTCGGCGCGGCGGGTGCGCTGCGGCTCGCCACCGACTTCAAACGTGCCTGGGTGCTGCCCGCGGTCTGCGCGGGGGTGGCGGCCACTGCGCTGCCCAGTGCGCTGCTGCTCTTCGCGCCGACCAACGAGGACCACGAGCAGGCGTTCCTGCAGGACGTGCACACCGCGTTGCCGCGGACTCCGCTCGCGCTGGTCGCGCGGCTTGGCGACGACGGGCCGACGAACCCGGGCAGCGGCGAGCCCCCGCCGACCCACCTCATGCTTCCGGCCTACTGGTTCCAGCCGCGCGACGGCAACCGCCACACGCTGAGCATCAGCCGGTTCATGGCGTGGCCGCCGACCGACAGACCGGCCTACTTCCTGCGCAGCACGCGTTGCTACGCCGAGTTTCGCACGTGGGGCAGCCCGCCACCGCGAGGCGACAATCTGCATCCGGCCTGCCGGCGGCTGCTCGACGGCTACGAGCTGCAACCCATCATCGAGCGCGTGGTCGAAAACCGCGGCGACCTCTGGCTCGCCTACTACGGGGACGCCCCGACCCTGACCCTCGGACTCTATCGCATCGGTGCGCCCCGGGCCGGCGCACCGGGCGCGCCGCCGCCTCCCGCGGGGGGCGCGCCTCGTGCGACGGAGCCGTAGCCTCCCCGTCGGCCGAGTTCAGGGCCCGAAAGCCCGGTCCAGGACGGTCCGGCGCCGCGGGATTCGCCCCAGGAACGGGGGCTTGGGCCGGGAACGAGACGGCACCGTCGGGGGTCGGCGCGGGTGGCGGATTTGGGCGGCGGGCCCACCTTGCCGCGGCTGCGCGCGCGGGTGTACAGTCGCGGCCGTCGTCAGCGGGGCAGTGGGCGACTCGGGCGATTCGGGCCGGCGCCGCCCCCACCGGGGAGGTCGATCATGGTCCAGGGTTTCGGCAGGCTCTCCATCCTCGTCGCGGCGGCGTTCGTCGGCTGTGGCGGCGGCAGTGCTTCGAACGACGCGACGGGCGGCGACGGCGCCGGCAGCCCGTCGAGCGTCGCGTTCCACGCCGAGGCCGCGGCGCTGCCCGATTTCACCTACGACACCGGCTACCTGCCCGAGGCCTCGCCCATCCAGGTGCGGCTCGAACTCGTGACGGCCGGCGGGCTCACGGCCGACGCCGAAGCGCGCGTCGGGGGCAGCAGCGCCGCGCCCATTCTCTCGGGCAAGGCCGGCAGCGGCCGCTACCAGTTCGGCGCCGACTTCGTGTTTGCCGCCACCGCCAAGATCGACATTGCCGGCCTGAAGTACGAGGGCCCCATCAGCGAGGGCACCGATTTGCGCATCGCTTTCGGCGGCGAGCAGACGTTCGACCCGTTCAGCGTGGGCACGCCCGTCACCGTGGTCGCCGAGGTGCCCGAAACCTTGGTGGCCGAAGTGCCCATCTCGGCGCTGCCGGGAGCCAGCGGCACCCTCATTCTGCACGTCTCGGGCACGCTGACGTCCACGTACGTCGGCGCCTGCGCGGCCATCTCGCCGGGGCCCGACTCCAAAGCGCAGTACCGCGCCCAGGCGACGACGACGGGCGACCTCATCGTCAAGCCCAGCATCGTGCTCGAAATCGGCATCTGCCCCATGGCCTGCCGCACCGAGACCTTGCCCGCCTTCGACATCCCCGTCCACATCCCGGAAACGCCGCTGGCGCTCGATCTCGGCACCCTGGCGGTGACCCCGGCCGGCGGTGCGGTCGACGGCGGCGGCAGTCTCGCCACGGTCGGCAGCTGCGACGACGTTGCGCCGCCCACCGATGTGGTCGGCGGCGACACGGCGGGCGGCGACACCCCGACCCCCGACGGCCACGGCGGCGATGGCGGCGGGCCCGACGGCCACCCGACCGACGCCGTTCTGCCCGACGCCCCGGGCCCGGACGCGGCTCTGCCCGATGTCCACGCCCCCGACGGCGCGCTGCCCGATGCGCCGTTGCCCGATGCCCCGGCCCCCGACGGTACCGGGCCCGACGCCGCGGCGCCCGACCTGCCGGGACGCGACACCGCGGCGCCCGAGGTCGCGCCCGCCTGTGCCGCCACCTGCGACGGCTGTTGTGTCGGCGACGATTGCTACCCGGGCGGGGACAGCGCGCTCTGCGGCAGCGGCGGCGCGGCGTGCCGCGACTGCGGGGCGGGCCGGGCCTGCGTCGGCGGAACCTGCGAGGCGGCCCCCGACTACTGCCCGGGCTACACGGGCGACCACCCCTGCTGCGTGGCCGGCGACCCCTGCGGTTTTGCCGGCAATGGCTTCTGCGACTGCGACCAGGCCTGCGACTGGGACGCCGCCGAGTGCGCCGCGCTCGCGTGCGCCGCGAGCTGCCCCGGTTGTTGCCAGGACGGCTCCTGTCTCCCGGGCGACGACCTCCTCGCCTGCGGGCAGGGCGGGGCCGCCTGCGTCCCCTGCGCCGAGGGCCTGCTCTGCGCGGCGAACGGCGAGTGCCTCGGTTGTCAGGACGGCGCGAGTTGCCCGCCGGGCGAGCGTTGCGTCGACAACCGCTGCGTACCCGAAACGGCCTGGTGTCCCGGCTACGGGGGCGAAAACGCGTGCTGCCATACCGACAATCCCTGCAACTGGGACGACGACGGGTACTGCGATTGCGACGCCACCTGCGGCTGGGACGAACTCGACTGCGGCATCGATCCGGACGCCCTCTACGACGTGCGCCTGATTTCCGCCGACGTGCTGCTGCCGGCCCCCGAAGGCGGCTTCGACGAGGGCGGCGGGTTGCCCGATCTGTTCGTCACCCTGCGCGCCACGGTCGGCGGCGTGTCCGTCGAGAGCGACTCCTATGTCCAGTACGACACGCTGTCCGGCGTCTGGGACTACGCCGTGCTGAGCGCCATCCCCGCCGGGGATATCCTCTATCACGGCCTCGGCTTCGTGGTGTCGGACGACGACAGCCCCGCGCCGAGCGAATACATCACGAGTTGCGGCTTCCTCGTGCCGCTGGCCGCGTTGTCGGGCGACGACTACGACCCGTGTTCCGATTTCGGCGAAGCCCGCGTCATCCTGCGCCTCACCCGCACCCCCTGACGGCGGCCGCGCGACCCAACTGCGGCCCCTGCGTTTGCGCGCGCGCGGCGAGACGACCCGGCCGGGGGCCGGCCCCGCGAGCGCTCCGAGGGTGCGCTCACCCGCCATGGCGGTGGGCGTGAGGGGCCGGCGCCGCGCCCCCTTGACCCGCCCCCCGGGACGGGCGCAGGCTGCGCGGTGGGGCCACCCGGCAACGTGCCGGCGGCTCCGTGCCCCGCAGCACCGAGGAGGCCCGGCCATGACGGACCAGGCCGCGTCCCGGCTTCTCATCGTCCTCACCCTGGTGGCGGGCCCC
>CAYRCM010000260.1:0-7141 GCA_964422715.1 uncultured Myxococcales bacterium
GGAGCCATGAGCGCCGCCCCCACCCGGCCCGGCGGGCGCTCCCCGCGGCTGCCCGACGACCAGCGCGGCTGGTTCTCCTTGCGGCGCCGCGCGGTCGCAAACCGCAAGCGCCCGCTGCCGCCGCGCGAACGCTTCGCCGACATGCGCAAGCGCGTGCGGCGGGCGGCCTGGCACGGCGGCGTGTACCTGCTCGTGGCGGCGGCCGCGGCGGCCGTGCCGCTGCTCGGGCTGCTCGGCTACCGGGCGGTGGTGGCGTCGCCGTACTTCCACGTCGGGGTGGTGCACATCGACGGCCTCAAGCGCGTGCCGCGCGCCGAGATCCTCATTGCGGCGGGCCTCGACCGCGAACAGAGCACGCTCGGGCTCGACACCGAGGCCATGGCACGCGCGGTGGCGCGCCATCCGTGGATCCGCACGGCGCGCGTGCGCACCGAACTGCCCGACACCGTCGACATCCAGGTCACCGAACACGTGCCGGCCGCGTTGCTGGCGCTTTCCGACCTGTACCTGGTCAACGTGCAGGGCGAGATCCTGCGGCGCCTGGACCCGGCCGACGACGTCGCCGTGCCGGCGTTGACGGGCTTCGAGCGCGACGATTTCGGCGACCCGGCCGGGGCGCGCGACGCCACCCAGCGCATCAAGGACGCGCTGGCCGTGGCGCGCGCCTACCGCGACGAGGGGCTCGGACAACTGAGCCCGCTCGCCGAGGTGCGCAGCGATGCGGTCTTCGGCCACATTCTGACCACGGCCCGGGGGGAGGAAATCTGGCTCGGGCGCCAGGACTATCGCCCGAAGCTGCGCAAGTGGCGGCTCATCCATGAGGACTTGCGCCGGCGTGGCCAGCGGGCGGCGGTGGCCTACCTGCACAACGACGAGGCGCCGCAACGCGTCACGGTGCGGCCCGTGCGGGTGGGTCCGGCGCCGACGCCGGTTGCGGGCGTGGCCGCGCAACCTTGAGGGCGCGCGGACGCTGAGGAACACTCACGGGGTCTCCGCCGCGCGCGGGCCCCGTTCGGCAGCGATGAGGGAGCGAAACGATGGCACAACGCACGAACGAAATCCTGGTCGGGCTCGACATCGGGACCACCAAGGTATGCGCGATCGTGGGCGAACTCCACGAGCGCGGGGTCGACATCATCGGCATCGGCACCCACCGCTCGGCGGGGCTGCGCAATGGGTCGGTCGTCAACATCGAGAGCACGGTGCGCTCGATTCGCAAGGCGGTCGAAGAAGCCGAACTCATGGCGGGCTGCGAGGTGAAGCGCGTGCACGTGGCGCTGTCCGGCAACCATGTGCTGGGCTTCAACTCGAAGGGCATCGTGGCCATCAAGAACCGCGAGGTGGGCGACGAAGACGTCTCGCGCGTGGTCGATGCGGCGAAGGCCGTCAACATCCCGCTCGACCGCGAGATCATTCACATCCTGCCCCAGGAATACGCCATCGACGAAAACGAGGGCATCCGCGAACCGCGCGGCATCTGCGGCGTACGCCTCGAGGCCAAGGTGCACATCGTCACGGCCTCGAAAACGGCCATCGAGAACCTGGAACGCTGCTGCCATGCGGCGGGCCTCGAAGTGGCCGGGCTCGTGCTCGCGCAGTTCGCCTCGTCGGCCTCGGTGCTCGACGACGACGAAAAGGAACTGGGCTGCGTGCTCGTCGACATCGGCGGGGGGACCACCGACGTCTCGGTCTGGCACAACGGCTACGTCGTGCACACGGCCGTGCTGCCCGTCGGCGGCAACCACCTCACGAACGACATCGCCGTCGGCCTGCGCACGCCGCGCAGCGAGGCCGAACGCATCAAGGTGCGGCACGGCTGCGCCATGGGCGCGCTCGTCGACGAGGAGGAGATGATCGAGGTGCCGTCGGTCGGCGGCCGCGAGGCCGAGACGCGCTCCCGCCAGATCCTCACGACCATCATCGAGCCCCGCATGGAAGAAATTTTCATGCTGGTGCAGCAGCAAGTGCAGGCAAGCGGCTTCGAAGACCTCATGGCCGCCGGCGTCGTGTTGACGGGCGGTACCTCCGCCATGGACGGGGTCTGCGAACTGGCCGAAGAGGTGCTCGGCATGCGCGTGCGCCAAGGCCTGCCCGCGCTCGACAAGTTGAGCGGGCTCGTCGACGTGGTCCGCAGCCCGCGCTACTCCACGGGGGTGGGGCTCGTGCTCTACGGCTCCCAGAGTGCCCCGCGCGTCGTCGCGGCCGACCCCGACGCCGCCGAACGGCGCGGCATCGTGCGCCGCTTCGTCGAATGGTGGCGCGCCGTTTTTTGAGAGGCCGGCCGCGCGCGCGGGCCACACGGCGCGCAGATTCCGCCGCACCCACCGCACAACCGCTCAATATCACACGATTCCCGGATTTTTTTTGACGCTTGGGGACGCGCTCTGCGATGCTCGGGCGCTGCGGACGACAGTGTCGCCGGCAAACGGGAGGGCACGATGATCGATATCGTAGAGCACAACGACCTGAAGGCAAAAATTCGCGTCTTCGGCGTGGGCGGCGCGGGCGGCAATGCGCTCAACAACATGGTCGAAGAGGGACTCGAAGGCGTCGAGTTCATCGCGGCCAACACCGACGTGCAGGTGCTCAACGGCAGCCTCGCGACCAAGAAAATCACGTTGGGTCAGCGCCTTACGGGCGGTCTCGGTGCAGGCGGCAACCCCGAGGTGGGCATGAACGCCGCCATCGAAGACCGCGCCCTCGTGTCCGAGGAAGTGGCGGGCGCCGACATGGTCTTCATCACCGCGGGCATGGGCGGCGGCACCGGCACCGGCGCGGCCCCCGTCATCGCCGAACTCGCGCGCGAGGCCGGGGCGCTTACGGTCGGGGTCGTGACCAAGCCGTTCCGCTTCGAGGGCCGCGTGCGCGCGCGCAACGCCGAGCGCGGGCTGGAAGCGCTGGCCCAGGCCGTCGACTCCCTCATCATCATCCCCAACGACCGGCTGCTCGAGGCCTGCGAAGAACGCGTCACGGTGCTCGACGCCTTCCGCATGGCCGACCGCGTGCTGTTCGACGCCGTGCGCAGCATCGCCGAACTCATCGTCACGCGCGGGCTCATCAACGTCGACTTCGCCGACGTGCGCACCATCATGCGCCGGCGCGGCCGGGCGCTCATGGGCACGGGCTACGGCACGGGCGAAGACCGGGCGGTGCAGGCGGCCACCATGGCCATGTCGAGCCCGCTCCTCGAAGACAACTCCATCGAGGGCGCCACGGGCATCCTCGTCAACGTCACCGGGCCGCCCGACCTGACCCTCCAGGAAGTCGTCCGGGCCGCGAGCCTCGTCGAGGAGCGGGCCCACGAGTCGGCCGAGGTCATCTACGGCATGGTCGTCGACGAAAGCATGAAAGACCGCGTGCGGCTCACGGTCGTCGCCACGGGCTTCCAGTCGCCGGCCGAGCTCGAAGAGACGAACCGCAACGAGGCACCGCTGCGTCAGCGCCGCGCCGACGAGCCGGCGCTCGGCGACATGGCCGGCACGCACCACAGCACGGGTCTCGCGGGCGGCTTCGGCGGCTACGCGGCCCGGCCCCCGGCCCTGCCGATGGCGGCCCCGGCCATGGCGGCCGCGGCGGCCCCGGCGGGGCACGCCCACGCCCATGCCCACGCCGCCGCCGGCGCCGCCGTGCCGCCGGCCCTGCCCCTCAATGTCAGCCCGGTGCCGCCCGAGGCCGGCGCGCAGTTGCCCGGGGTCGGCGCTCCGAACGCCACCGACCCGAGCAAGGCCCGCCGCGAGCCGCGCATCTTCAATCCCTGGGCCGATCCGGCGCGCAGCGAATGGGATTCGCCGACGTTCATGCGCCAGCAACAGCGGGGCATTCCGCGCCGGCGCCTGCCCGGCATGCCGCCCGACCCCACGCTGCCCGGCAACGAATAGCCGCTGCGCGCCTCTCCCGGCGGGCCACCGGCCCGCGGATCGCCCGCGATGACCTCACCGCCAACCCCGTTCGCGCCGCTCGAAGCCGTGCTCTTCGACTGCGATGGGCTGCTCGCCGACACCGAGCCGCTGCACCAGGCGGCCTTCAACGCCCTGCTCGCGCCGCACGGCCTCGGGCTCAGCGACCACGACTACCGCCAGTTCGTCGGCAAGGGCGACTTCGTCTGTGCGCACCAGATTCTCGCCCGCTGGCCGGAGCTCGCGGCCCAATGGCAGGCCGACGCCGTCGTGGCCGAGAAGCGCGCGCGCTTTGCGGCGCTCGTCGCCGCGCCGGGACGCGTGCCGCCCATGCCGGGTGCCCGGACGCTCGTCGCCGAGGTGCGCGCCGCGGGCCTCGGGGCCGCCGTCGTGTCGTCGACGGTGCGGCGCGAACTGCTCCCGCTGCTCCGCAACATCGGGCTGCTCGACGCCTTCGATCTCGTGGTCGCGGGCGACGACGCGGCCGCGCCCAAGCCCGCCCCCGACCTGTATCTGCACGCCCTGGCAGCGTTGAGGCTCCGGCCCGGCGCCACCCTCGCGCTCGAAGATTCGGCCATTGGCATCGCGGCCGCGCGGGCGGCCGGCCTCGTCGTCGTGGCGGTGCCGAACGCCTACTCCCAACACCAGGACCTCTCCGCGGCGCAGTTTGCGCTGCCCAGCCTCGTCGGCGTCGGGCCAGCCGAACTCCGCGCCCTGCTCCTGCGCCATCGCTCCGGCGCCTAGCGCGCGCCCACGGCCACCGTCCGGCCGCCCGACGGCAAGAGCCGAGCGGGGCCGAGCGCGGCTTTCGCCCGGCCCGCCAGGCGTGGTAGGGTGGCAGACACCTTAGAAGCGCCGGGCTCGATTCCCGGCGAGCGGAGTTCCACCATGGCTGAACGCGAAGCGCATCCGACTCCTGAAGCACCGGCCGAAACACCGGCCCCGCGCGAAAAAGTGACCCTCAGCACGCTCTTCGCCATGAAGGCCCGCGGCGAAAAAATCGCGTGGCTCACGGCCTACGACTACCCGACAGCGCGGCTGCAGGACGAGGCCGGCATCGACATGATTCTCGTCGGCGACTCGGCCAGCATGACCGTGTACGGCAACGCCAACACCATGCCCATCACCATGGACACGCTGATCGGGCACACGCAGGCCGTCGTGCGCGGCGCGCCGCACGCGTTCGTCGTCGGCGACATGCCGTTTCTGTCCTACCAGGTGAGCCCCGAAGAGGCCGTGCGCAACGCGGGCCGCTTCATGAAAGAGGCCGGCACCGACGCCATCAAACTCGAGGGCGGCGTGCGCGTGGCCGACAAGGTGCGGGCCATCGTCAACGCCGGCATTCCGGTCATCGGCCACATCGGGCTCACGCCGCAGTCGACAGCCATGCTCGGCGGCTTCAAGGTGCAGGGGCAAACGGCCGAGAGTGCCAGGCTGCTCATCGAGGACGCCATGGCGCTGCAGCAGGCGGGGGTCTCGGGCATCCTGCTCGAGTGCATCCCCACGCGCGTGTCCGAGTACATCTGCAAGAAAGTCGACGTGTTGGTCTTCAGCATCGGCGGCGGGCCGGTGTGCGACGGGCAGCTGCTCATCGTGCACGACATGCTGGGCATCTTCGAAACCTTCCAGCCGAAATTCGTCAAGCGCTACGCCAACTTGGCCGACGAAATGCGCAGCGCCTTCCGCGCCTACGCGGGCGATGTGCGTTCAGGCGCCTTTCCGGAGCCGCAGCACGAATACAAGATCAAGCGGGCCGAACTCGAAAAAATCGACGAAATCGTGCGCAAGTTGGGTTGATCGGGGGCCGCGTGGCCCCCGCAGCGCCGCGGCCGGGCCCTCCGTCCGGCCGCCCCACGGATGACCCGATGGAACGCTTCGACCGCTTCTACGCCCCCCGACTGCGCGGCCTCCGGGCGTCTTCCATCCGCGAGATCTGCAAGCTCATCACGCGCCCCGACATCACGTCGCTCGCCGGCGGCTGGCCCGATCCGGCCACCTTCCCCGTGGCCGAGGTCGTAGCGCTGGTCCGCGACATGCTCACCGAACACGGTGAATTCGCCCTGCAATACGGCAGCAGCGAAGGCCTGCCGGAGCTGCGCGAGGCGCTGGCCGTGCGCGCCGCGCGGCTCGAAGGGGTCGAGGTCGCGGCCGAGGACATCGTCATCACGGCGGGTGCCTCGCAGGCCATCCAACTCGTCAGCAAGGCGCTCATCGAGCCGGGCGACGTCGTGCTCGTCGGCTCTCCCACGTACTTCGGCGCCACGGGCACCTTCCGCAGCTTCGAGGCCGAACTCGTCGGCATCCCGCTCGACGCCGCCGGCGAAGACGTCGACGCGCTCGCCGCTACCCTGCCGGCGCTTCGGGCCGCGGGCAAACGCGTCAAATTCCTCTACGTCATTCCCGACTTCCAGAACCCGGCGGGCAGCACGTTGGCGCTCGAACGCCGCCACCGGCTGCTCGGTCTCGCCGACGAATTCGACTTCCTGGTGCTCGAAGACAACCCGTACGGCGACCTGCGCTTCGAGGGCGCCCCGCTGCCGAGCCTCAAGGCGCTCGACAAGAGCGGTCGCGTCATCTACATGCGCTCGTTTTCCAAGACGTTTGCCCCGGGGCTGCGCATGGCGTGGTTCGCGGGCGAACACGACCTCATCCGGCGCATCGTCATCCTGCGCCAGTACGACGACGCCTGCGCCAACACGCTTGCCCAATACGTGCTGCTCGGCTTCATCCGCTCGGGCGGGCTCGACCGGCGCATCCGCGAAAACGTCGCCTTCTACCGCCGCAAGCGCGACCGCATGCTCGAATTGCTGGCGGCGCACTTCCCGCCGGGCGTGCAGTGGAACCGCCCCGAGGGGGGCTTCTTCGTGTTCGTGCAGCTGCCGCCGCGCCTCGATGCCGACGACGTGGCCGCCCGCGCCCTCGAACGAGGCGTCGCCTTCGTCTCGGGCCGGCCGTTCCACGTCGACGGGCGCGGCAGCAACACGCTCCGCCTCTCCTATTCGCAGGCCGATCTGGCCGGCATGGAACGCGCCGTCCGGCGGCTTGGCGACGTGCTGCGGGAATGCCTCGAATGAACGCCGATTCCGGCACCGGCGGCACCTGGATCGTGGGCCGCGGGCCGCGGGGCACGGCTGTCGCCGCGGCCTTTCGCGCGCTCGGCGGGGCGGCGGAGCCGCTCGTGTGGTGCCCGACCCCGGCCGACGCCGCGCCCGGCGCCGCCGAGCGGCCCTTCGCCGCTCGGCTGG
>CAYRCM010000261.1:0-7096 GCA_964422715.1 uncultured Myxococcales bacterium
GGCGGTGGCCGCGGCGGTGGCCACGGTCGATGCGCCGGCGGCCGGCAGCGCCGCGCCGACGCGGCCCGCCGCCTGCCCGTAGCGCGAGAGGTTCAACAGGATGCCGACCGAGGCCGCGCAGACGAACATCGACGAGCCGCCGAGGCTCACGAGCGGCAGGGTCAGACCCTTCGTCGGCAGCAGCCCGACGGCGACCCCCGCGTTGATGGCGGCGTGCAGACCGAGCAGCAGCGTGAGCCCGTAGGCCAGGTAGCGGCTGAATTCGTCGGGGGCACGGCGGGCGATGCGGGTGCCGCGCACCAACACGGTGCAGAGCAGGAGCAGCACGGCCGCGACGCCGACGAAGCCCAGTTCCTCGCCGATGACGGGCAGGATGAAGTCGCTTTCGGACTGTGGCAGAAAGCCCCCGAGTTTCTGCGGCCCGCGGCCGAGCCCGAGGCCCGTCACCCCGCCTGAGGCGAGCGCCATGAGCGCGTTGAGCGGCTGGAAGCCCTCGTCGTAGCGGTGGGCCCACGGGTCGAGGAAGCCCACGAGCCGGCGCCAGCGGGCCGTGGTGCCCATGATGCCGTAGAGCAGCAGCGGGACGCCGGCAAACAACAGGGCCAGCAGATAGGAGAGGCGCGTGCCCGCCACGAACAGCAGCGCCGTCAGGATGAGGGCCAGGATGATGCACGTGCCGAGGTCGGGCTGGGCCAGCGCCAGCCCCATCATCAGCAGGAGCACCAGCACGTGCGGCAGCACCCCGATGGAAAATCGTCGCATTTCGCCGACTTTCTTGGCGATGGAGTGCGCGAGGTAGATCACGAAGGCGAGCTTCGCCAACTCCGACGGCTGGAACTGGAACGAGCCGATTCTGATCCAGCGCGTCGAGTGGTTGATGGTGACGGCGATGCCCGGGGCCACGTACGGCAGGATGATGAGCGAAAACAGCAGCAGCAGGCTCAGGATGAGCAGCGGCATCGCCAGCCGGCGCAGCCAGGTGTAGGGGATGACCGCCGCGATGCCCATCAGGCCGAGCCCGCCGAGCACGTACAGGCCCTGTTTCGCGAGGAAGTGTTCGGGGTTCGCGTGGCGCACGTCGCCGAGCGCCACGGTGGCGCTGTACACCATCACGAGGCCGAAGCCGATGAGCAGCAGCGCCGCGCCGAGCAGCCACGGATCGAGGCCGGACGTCACCGGCGGCAGGGGCTCGGCCACGCGGGTCTTGCGGCGCTCGGCTTTCGTGTCTTTTGCCACGGCGGCAGGGCTCCCTCAGCGCAGTTTGATGGTCGCCAACGCGAACAGCGACAGCAGCATGGATATGATCCAGAAGCGAACGATGATCTTCGGTTCAGCCCATCCTTTCAGCTCGTAGTGGTGGTGAATGGGGGCCATGCGGAACACGCGCCGGCCGGTCAACTTGAACGACACGGTCTGGGTGATGACCGAGACCGCCTCCAGCACGAACAGGCCGAGGATGATGACCGACAACAGCTCGTTTTTCGTGAAGAAAGCCATGCAGCCGAGTGCCCCGCCGAGCGAGAGGCTGCCGACGTCGCCCATGAACACCTGGGCGGGGTACGTGTTGTACCAGAGGAAGCCCACCCCGGCGCCCGCGATGGCGGCGCAGAACACGGCCATCTCGTTGACGCCGCGCACGCGCGGGATGAGCAACTTCGTCGTGAGGTCGAAGTTGCCGATGTGCGCGTCCGTCAGGTAGGCCAGCACCAGGAACGTGCTCGCGGCCACGATCACCGGCACGATGGCGAGCCCGTCGAGCCCGTCGGTGAGGTTGACGGCGTTCGAGTAGCCCGCGATGAGGATGCTCGCGAACATGCCGTACACGAGCGGGTGCAGTTCGATGCCGTAGAGATCCCAGCGCAGAAACGGGACGGAGAGCTTCAGGTCGTAGCCCACATCTTCGCGGACGAACAAGAAAAATGCCCCGACCGCCAGGCCCCCGATGAGGAACTGTAGGCCGAGTTTGGCGAGCCCCGGCAGGCCGCGGCTGTTGCGGTCACGCACTTTGCGAAAGTCGTCGATGAAGCCGATGATGCCAAAGCCCACGGTGACGCCCAAGGTGAGCCACAACACGGGGTTCGAGAGATCGCACCACAGCAGCGAGGACGACAGCACCGCAAACAGCATGAGCGCGCCGCCCATGGTGGGCGTGCCGGCCTTCGTCAGGTGCGCGCTCGGGCCGTCGCTGCGGATGCTCTGGCCGATCTGCTTCGCCTGGAGGCGGCGAATGAACCACGGGTAGAGCAGCAGCGTGATGAGCACCGCGGTCGTCGACGCGGCCAGCACGCGGAACGACACGTACCGAAACACGTTGAGCGGCCCGAAGTCGTCGCGCAACCACTCTTGCAGATGGAAGAACATGCCTGCTTCCCGTTCAACGCGGCGCGGCCCGCGGCCCGCCTGGGCGGCCGGTCGGCGCAACCCCGAAGCCCGCTGCGACTTCGGCCATTCGAGCGCAGCGGGCCCGCGGGCGCGAGACAAACGTCCCCCGGGCCGTATAATGGCACCCGCGCCGACGGGCGTCACGAAACCAACGGAAGCCGATTGCTTCTCGTGGGTTGTACGCGCGTCGGGGGCAGCGGCAGGGGGGTCCGCGGCGGTGCCGCCCCTGGCCGCGCCCGCGCTGGCCTGGGAGGTCGAGTTTGTCTGCCCGCACTGCGCCGCCCGTCCCACCGCCACCCCGCGGGGCCGCGGCGCCGCCCGAAGCCGTCCCGGCCCTCAGCCCCGAGGCGTTTCACGCCCTGGTCGCCGCCCGCGACCGCGTCGGGCTGCGGGCCTTTCTCGCGCGCTACGACATGCCGCTCTGCGTCCGCGGGCGCTGCCTGTTCGTCACGGAGCAGGCCCCGGGCGTGCGCGTGCAACTGGCCGGCGCCTTCAACGGCTGGCAGCCCGGGCCCGAACTCCCCTCCGTCCCGGGCCTGCCGCGGTGGCGCTACGCCGAGGTGCCGCTGCGGCTCGCCGCCCCTGTCGCCTACAGATTGTTGCTCGACGGCCGCTGGGCCGAGGACGCCTCCAACCGCTACTTCCAGTTCGGGCCGCACGGACCCAATTCGGCGGTCTATCCCCCGGGCCGCGGCCGCCTCGTGCGCCTCGCGGGCGTGCACGCACCGCAGCTCGGCAACGTGCGCAGCCTCTACGTGTACCTGCCGGCTGCCTACTTCGAGGCGCCCGCACGGCGCTTCCCGGTGCTCTACCTGCAAGACGGCTTCAACGTGTTCTCGAACCCGTGCGCCCCGTTCGGCGCCTGGTGCGCCGAGCGCACGGCCGACCGGCTCATGGCGCGGGGCGAGGTCGCGCCTGCCTTGCTCGTGGGCATCGACACGCCCGACCGGGGCAGCGAGTACCTGCACGTGGTGCTCACGCGCGACGACGGCCCGCACGGCCCGCCGCGCCTCGATGCCTACGCCGCGTTCGTCGCCGACACCGTCAAGCCGCTGATCGACCGCCACTTCCGCACGCGCCCAGGCCCTGCGGCGACGGGCATCGCGGGCGCCTCGCTCGGCGGTCTGGCGGCGCTCTACATCGGCTGGCGGCGGCCCCACGCGTTTGGCCGGGTGGCGAGTCTGTCCGGCTCGTTTTGGGCGGGCGAGCCCGAGTTCAGCGAGGCCCCCGGGTCGGCCCTGCGCGACCTCATCGCCGAGACGCGCGGTCGGCTGACGCGCGCGCGCCGGCTGCGCATCTATCTCGACTGCGGCGACTCCAGCCCCGACGGCGAGGTCGGCTACACGAACGACGGCTGGGTGTGGACCGACTGGACGCGCAACGCGCTCATCGCGGCGGGCTTCTCCGGCCGGCCCGAGTGGGCGCCGGCGGGCCAGGGCGCGGCGCCCCCTGCCAATCTGCCGGCCAGCACGCCGCCCGCGGCCGTGCCGCGACTCCCCTACGCCGCTCGGCCGCCCCGCGGATATGCCGGCTTCCACGACTACCTGGGCATCGACCGCAACCTGCTCGCTCTCGTCGGCCGCGGTCACGTGCACGAGGAGGCCGCCTGGCGGGTGCGATTTGCGGCCGCGCTCCGATTCCTGTATCCCGGTCCGGCCATCCGCCGCGGCGCGCGCGCCGCAAGCCCACGCTGCGCGGCGCCGCGGGGGCGCCCCTGACGGCGCCGCGCCGCACCGAGGGAGGCTTGCGCTCATGGATCTCGGGGTCTTTCGCCAGTCGCCGTTCGTCCGCAGCGCCGGCCGCGAGTGGCGCCGGCTGCGGGCCCGCGTCGCGCCCCCCGCCGCCACGCTCATCTACCACCTCGACTACGAACTGCCCGACAACCCGCTGTTCGACCCGCGCCGGGCCCAGCGCATCCTCGACTACCTCATGCACGAGGGCTGCATCACCGACCGCCACCTCGCCACCCCGGATGCCGCGACCCCGGCGCAACTGGCCTTGGTCCACCCGTACCGCTACCTCGAAACGTTGACCGACCCGCAGCACATCACGCGGGTCTTCGGCGAAGACGTCGTGCGCGTCGACCCCGAGATCGTCGTGCGCGCGCAGCGCCGCATGGTGGGCGGGACGCTGCTCGCGGCGCGGCTCGCGCTCGGGCAGGAGCGGCGCGGCCGACCGGTCGTCAACCTCGGCGGCGGCCTGCACCACGCGCTCGCGGCCGAGGGCGGCGGCTTCTGCCTGCTGAACGACGTCGCGGTGGCCATTCGCCAACTGCGCGCCGAGGGCTACGGCGGGCGGGTGCTCATCGTCGACCTCGACCTCCACCAGGGCAATGGCAACCGCCGCATCTTCGCCAACGACGACTCGGTGTTCACCTTCTCGGTGCACGCCACCGACTGGGACGAGGGCCCGGCGCGCGCCGACCTCAACGTGGCCCTCGGCAGCGGCATCGGCGACAGCGCCTACCTCGAAGCCCTCGACCGCCACATGCCCGAGGCGTTTGCTCTGGCCGAGCCCGACCTCGTGTTCTACCTCGGCGGTGTCGACATCGCGGCCGACGACGCGCTCGGCAGCTGGCGCGTCAGCGAGCGGGCCATCTTTGCGCGCGACCGGCGGTTGCTGGAACTCGTCGCCGGGCGGCCGCTCGTCTGGGTGCTCGCCGGGGGCTACGGCGCCGACGCCTGGCGCCACACCGCCCGTTCGCTCGGCTGGCTGCTCGCGGGCCACGAGGCGCCCATTCCGTCCCGCAGCGAGCGCGGCATTCGTCATTTCCGCCGTATCTTCAAGATGTTCACGACCGATGAGTTGTCCGGGCCGGCCGAAGACGACGTCATCCTGCGTCCCGAAGACCTGCTCGCCGACCTCCAGGGGCCGACGCGCCACGGCAAATTGCTCGGCTACTACACGCGCTACGGGCTCGAAATCGCGTTCGAGCGCTACGGCATCCTGCGTCGCATCCGCGCGGCCGGCATCCCGACCGTGCGGGTCGAGTTCGATCTCGAACACCCGACTGGCCAGCGTCTCGCGGTCCTCGACAGCGCCCGCCCCGAAATCCCGCTCATCGACCTCGTGCTACGCGACGACCGCTCGCGCCCGCCCTACCGGCTGCTCGCCATCGAGTGGCTGCTCATGCAGAACCCGCGCGCGCGGCCGAGCGCCGACCGGCCGCTGCTGCCCGGCCAGGCGCACCCGGGGCTCGGCTGTCTGCGCGAGATGGTGCTCCTGCTCGTCATGATGTGCGAACGGCTCGGGTTCGACGGCCTGCTGTTTGCGCCGGCGCACTTCCACGTCGCCGCGCAGGCGCACGGGTTGCTCTGCTTCATCGACCCGCAGGACGAGGCCCGGTTTGCGGCCATCGAGGAGGCGCTCCAGGGGCTGCCGCTCGACCAGGCGACCCACATCGTGCACGGCGGCGGGCTCGTCGACGAACCGAGCGGCGAGCCCGTGCAGTGGCGCGCGGCACCCATGGCGCTGCCGGTCTCCCCCGGGCTCAAGGGCTACTTCTGCGGCAACGACTACGAGCGCTCGGTGGCCCGGCTCGCCCGCGGGATGCGCATCTGGCGCGCGGGGCACGCCCCCCGGCCCGCGGCGTTGGGCCCTTGACCCCGTTGGGCCAAACCCATAGGATGGGCAGCGTTTTTTCAAGGGTGGCGCAGCCGCGATGAACCAGTGCCCACAGTGCCGATATCAGGGAGAAGAGGCGACCTGTCCGAAAGACGGCACGCCCATGGTCGAGGCCTCGCGGTTCGCCCGCGACGAAGAAGCGCAGGCGTTCATCGGCAAGACGTTTGCCGAGCGCTACCAGGTCGAATCGGTCATCGGCCGGGGCGGCATGGGCTGGGTGTTTCGCGCGCGGCACGTGCTCATGGGGCATCCGGTGGCCCTCAAGGTGCTCATTCGCAGCGTCGCCCAAGACCCCACCGCCGTCGAACGCTTCTTTCGCGAAGCGCGCAACACGAGCCAGCTCACCCAGCCGCACACCATCAAGGTGCACGACTTCGGCACGTCGGTCGACGGCTATCTCTTCCTGGCCATGGAATTCCTCCGCGGGCACACGCTCAAAGAAGAAATCCAGAAGGTCGGGGCGCTGCCGCCCGCGCGCACGGTGCGTATCCTCCAGCGCATCTGCAAGTCGCTGCACGAGGCCCACGAGAAGGGCATGGTCCACCGCGACCTCAAGCCCGAAAACATCTTCCTCGCCGAGGTGCCGGGCGAGACCGACTGGGTCAAGGTGCTCGATTTCGGCATCGCCAAATCCATCGAACAGCAGAGCGGCGGCCAGGAACTGACGCGGGCCGGCTACGTCGTCGGCACCCCCAAGTACATGCCGCCCGAGCAGGCCAAGGGGCTGCCGGTCGACCGGCGTGCCGATCTCTATTCGCTCGGCATCGTGGCCTACGAGATGCTCACGGGCGACGCGCCGTTCACCGGCTCGAGCTCCATGTCCATCCTCATGAAGCAGGCCACCGAACCCGCGCCCGACGTGCCGGCCGAAATCCAGGGCAACGTCATTCCGCCGGCGCTGCGGGTGCTCGTCGCGACCCTGCTGCACAAGCGCCCCGAAGACCGGCCGCCCACCGCCGACGCCGTCGCCCGCCAACTCGATGCGCTGGCCGAAGAAGCCCAGGCCGCGGCCGAGGCCGCCGCCGCCCCGCCCACCGCCGAAAGGCGGGCTCTCGCGTCCGCCGCGGGCAGCGCCCCTATGGCGGCGGCC